>JAFDIS010000085.1 GCA_019307945.1 Deltaproteobacteria bacterium
TCCACATAGTAGGCCAGCATGCATAAGAATACATGAGCACGAACTCGACGCTCCAGGCGATGATGAATAGGACGAACCTTCAGGTCGATGGACTTGAAACAACGAAAGCTGAAGGGAACCACTATCCACGAGTTTACGAATCCGGGAAGAGCGAAGCGCTGTTATCCACTCAAGACCCTTGACAGGACGAATCTCCTCCCGGATCCCGGCCTCCGTGACAAGTCCCCGGTCTCCTACCAAAATGACCCGATCAAGGCCGAATCTGTCCTGAATCTTCCTGATTTGTCCCTCAAGCGTCGATGGGTCCCCCGTATCCCCGGGAAAAACCTCTACCGCAACAGGACACCCTTTGTGGCTACACAAAAGGCCAAAGACAATCTGAAGCTTTCCCTCCTTCCCGTCGCGGTTATGACCAAGTCCGGCCAGGGGACAGGTCCTCCCTTCAAAGTAGGTAGAAGTAACGTCATAGAGCACAATAGAGCCGTTATCAAGATGCTTCTTTGCAAGCCTGCCTTCAATACGTTCCTGACGTTGCCCCAGCCAGTCCATGGCTTGGTAAAGTTCATCCTCGCCGGCCTGCTCCACGCCAAGCTCCTCTCCAAGTGCACTGAACATGCTTTCGTCTTTCAGTCCCCTGGCCGTTGCAAGCTTGGACTGAGGGTCAATAATCCGGGCCACAATCATCGCTATACTCAAAACATGTTCTCTCAAGCCCTTGCCACCGATGATTCGATCAAGTCCGGTTTTACGCAGCGTGCCCAGGACTGCTGCTACATGGCCATAGGGACGGGATCGCACCACCTCAAAACTTTTTTCCAGGCGCTCAACAACGGTTCCTCCTCTGAGCAGACTGCTGCTACATGGCCATAGGGACGGGATCGCACCACCTCAAAACTTTTTTCCAGGCGCTCAACAACGGTTCCTCCTCTGAGCAAAGCGCGAAAGTTTTCAACCAGTTCGGGAGGCCACTTGGACAGATTGGCAATGGTGCGTTTTTTAACCTTTCCCCCCTCGCGATAGGATTCTCTGAGCAAGGTACATGGGGGTGAATTACGATTGGGGACGGTTTCTATGTACATGGCCACACATAATACACATCTATGCAACATTTGTCAAGCAAAAAACACCCATTACATGGGCACATAATTCACAATCAAAATCCATGCATTTGCCAATATATCAATATGTTACCTGGGTTTTGGCGGTAATTTCTTCAGGAACTTCGGTTTAGTTCCACCACCGACAGGTCGGCTATGGAGATGACCTCCCGCCCGGGCGTCACCACTTCGCCGGGCTCGATGTTTCTGCTTGTAACAATCCCTCGAAAAGGAGCGCGCAGGCGGGTGTATTCCAGATAGATTTCCGCAACGTGCAACGCGGCCTGAGCTGCTCCAAGGCGGGCCTCGGCGACCTTGACGCCCCTCCGTGTGATTTCGATCTTCCGCAGATCGTCCTTCGCCTGCCTCAGGGCGGCCATGCCTTCGGCCAGGTTCGACTCCGTGGCCTCGATCGTCCCCGAATAGTAGAGCCCTGATGTCCTTTGGCGCCACTGTCCATGGAAGACCAGGAGGGCCACCCCCAGGAAAACCCCCAGAAAAACAACAGGGATCAGGACCTTTTTCAACCTCGTGCCTCTCCTCCGGAACCTCACACCCGTACGATCACCCGATCCCCAGCAGGCTGTCGAACAGGCTCATCTTGCCTTACGGATTCAACGATTTGATCCATTCCGGACACTCTCGCGCCCTTTTCAACCTCATGTCTTAAGCCCTCAGGCAGGGCTCCGAACTTCCGCTTCCACCTTACCGGCTCTCGGTCCGGGTCATCTTTTCCAGAATCCGCTCCATCGCTTCAAGCTCTTTACCGTAGGCCGCCCACTTCCCTTCCCGCAGGAAACCCTTGGCCCGTCGATAGTGTTCCAGGGCCATGGAGGCCGGATCTTGACCACCCTTGGCTATGGATGCAAGACCTGCCGGCTCCTTCTTCAAGGGCGGGAGGTGTTTGCCGAACACTGCGGCCAGGGCCCGATCCAGGTTTTGCTCCATCGCCAGACGATTGCCGAAGACCACGATCACGCGCTTGAGTTCCGGCAGGGAAGCTGTGGCCTTGCGCGGAGGTTTCCGCCCGGGGGTCCTGGGTCCGGTGCGCTGTTTCCGGAAAAGGCCCCCTCCCCCTTTACTCTGAGCCACAGGCGACTGGGCTTCGTCCGATTGCTTGGCCTCCAGGTAGACCGGCTCGACATATATGAAGGAATCCCTGACCGGGATGGCCAGGAGATTGCCGCGGATCACCCTCGACCCCCGCTGGCCCCAAAGCGTGAGGTCACGCGAAATCTCCGTGTTCTGATCCACCCGGGCCTCTATCTGCATGGGCCCGTAAACCAGCTTTTCCTTGGGGAGTTTGTACACCACTAGACTTCCGTAGTGGGGCAAGTCGTTTCGTGCGGCCAGCCACCCGATCATGTTGTCCTTCTTCGACGGGGTGAAGGGGACCATCAGAAGGAACTCTTCCCGGTCCGCGTCCGGAAGCTTGATGATGATATAGTAGGCCTTCATCTCCTGGCGGGCGTCCCCGTATAGCTCGTCCGGGACCTGCCACAAGTCTTCCCGGTTGTAGAAGACCTGTGGATTCACCATGTGGTAAGTGCGGTAGGCGTCCGCCTGGATCTGGAAAAAGTCCTTGGGATAGCGGATGTGCCTCCTGAGGTCCTCCGGCATCGACTTCATGGGCAGAAAGAGGTCCGGGAAAATCCTTGCGTACGTGCGCACAAGGGGATCTTCTTCATCCGCCAGATAAAACCGTACGGTGCCCTGGTAGGCGTCGATCACCACCTTGACCGAATTCCTTATATAGTTGAGTAATCGCCGCTTCGTGCGCAGAGAGGTTGGCCTGGAATAGGGGTACATATCCGAGGTAGTATAGGCATCCAGGATCCAATAAAGTTTTCCTCCCGAGATCACAAGGTAGGGATCGGCGTCATAATCGAGGAAGGGGGCGATGGCGGCCGCCCGCAGGTCGATGCGCCGTTTGAACATGATGCGGCTTTCAGATGACAGGTAGGTGGTGAAAAGGATCTGCGGATCCGTGAATTGCACCGCGAAAAGGAGCCTGCGCAAGAAGGAGTTGACGGCAACCCCGCCCCCTCCCTGGTAGCTGGTATAGACGTTCTTGTCCCCCTTGGGATAGTCGAACTCCTGGTTGCGGGTCTTGACCAGCACGTACTGATCGGTTTTCTCTCCGTAGTAGATTTCGGGCCTGTTGATGGCCAGATCGGGGTGGGCCGCCGGAGGCAGGTCCCGTACCAGGAGTTCCGGCAGGCCTTCACGGGTGACCTCGTTGACCGGGCTCGAGACCAAACCATACCCGTGTGTGTAAGTCAAATGCCTGTTCACCCATGTGTTGGCCTGGGGGGGGAGTTGTCCTACGATGAGTTCCCTTGCGCTCAACATGAGCTGCCGGTACCGGCCGTCGATCATGTATCGGTCCACATCCACGTCGTTGAAGTCATAATAGAGACGAATGGACTGAATCTGCCGGTAGGTCCGAAGCAAGGGCCGCTCGTCCCAGACCCGGATGTTCTGGATGGTCGCCTCTTCCTCATGGAGGTGGGCCGCGGTCAAATCCTGACTCACCCGGAAAGGGACTTCCTGGATCTTGTCCAGGTTGTAGGCCTTGCGCGTAAAATCGATGTTATATGCGATATAGGGTTTCTCTTTTTCCAGTTCATTGGGCCGGACCACGAAGTTTTGGACCAGGAACGGAATCGCCATGCCCAACAGGAACAGGAGGGCCACCCACCCGGCCCCGCTGACCCACAAGAGCCGCTTTCGGGGTCTGAAGACGGCCGTGATCACCACCAGGGCCATTCCTGCGGACAGGACGGACAGGATACGGTAGGCCCAGAGTTTCACATGTATGTCGGTGTAGCCGGCCCCGTAGACCGCCCCACCCGTTGAATAGAGAAGACCGTACGTCTTGAGATAATAACCCACCGCCATGAGGAGCACCATGACGCCTGCCAGGAACAGGATATGCCTCTTGGCGCCTTCCGCCACCCGTATCTTGGGCAGGGAAGTGGGCACCCCGTCCTGCTCCGCAAATTCCCCCTCCACCTGTAAGGCCCCTTCCTTCAGATACCACGCCAGGGTCAGGAGACCTGCGAAGAGAACCAGGACCATGAGCCCGTTTCGTATGTAAAGGAGAAGGGGGAGGGTGAAAACGAAGAACCCGATATCCTTGCCGAAAATGGGGTCCTCCCTCCCAAAGGGCTGCTGGTAGAGGAATCTGAGGACCATGTCCCATTGTTCCGAACCGCGGGAGGCGATGACGAAACTGGCGATCAGGACGAAGGCAAGGATGAAATAGTTGAGCGTGTTGCCGGAGATTCCCGCCTGGGCCAGAGGACCTGCGCCCGATCCGCCGAAGCCCTCCGCCCCCATGCCCCGGATGAGCCGCCTGGCCGCGGCCAGGTTGACCGAGAGGATCAAGATCAAGAGGAACCAGATGATGAAACCGAATCCGTAGCGGCTCAGGAGCATGGTCCAGAACACAGGTGAAAAATCCAGGTTTTTGAACCAGAGCCAATCGGGGTAGATGGAGACTGCCGACCACACAAGAAGCAGTACGAAGAGGCCGAGCCCGATCAAGATTTTTGTTTTCACTGTTTTCCCCTCTCAGAGGCATTGAAGCGGCCTTGGAGCCTTCGGATCAAGACCGCAACACACTGCAAAGCGTTTATCCTGAAAAACCCTTGACAGATCCATCCGGCCTAGGGCATTTTGATTAAAATAGCCAAATTGAAACTTCTTTCTTCAGGGACGTCCCATGGCCAAGATCAAAATCGAAGACCTGGAATCCATCCCCGCAACACGGGCCAAAGTCATCTTCGGAGAGATCCTGCACCAGACCTCCGTGGAAGGCAAGAAATACCTGGTGGATCGGCACGGCAAGCCCATCTCCGTGATCATCAGTTACAAGGAATACCTGCGGCTCCTGGAACAGGCCGAAAGGGGCCAGGATCCCGATTAGCATCCCGGCCCAAACGACCGGTTCACGCCGCCGCTTCCTTCCTTCGCTTGAGATCCAGCGCGGCCTTGAGCCCCTTTTCCCGGATCACTTTGATCTTGAGCCGCGTCTCGTTCATCTTGAAAAAGCGTTTTCCGTATTTCTTGAGCAGTCTCCTGTCGATCTCGAATCCCAGCCCGGGGCCGGTAAAAGGCTGGAGCATCGCATCTGCGTCCGGGAGGATCGGGGCGATGATTCCCTCCCTGGACTCCGGGACCCAGGAAGGCTCTTCCAGCGGGTATTCCAGGGGAAGCCGGTTGTCGGGGTCGGCCAGAACCATGTTCCAGTTCACGTAGAACCCGATACCGTTCGTCCAGGTGTGGGGAGAAAACTCCTTGCCGTGCTCGCGGCAGGCGGCGACCACCTTCCTGACCTGGGCTATACCTCCGGCAAAGGTGGCGTCCGGCTGGTAGATATCGAAGCAGTCCTTCTCGAACATGATCTTGATCTCGTCCCACCCGTAGTTGAGCTCTGCGCCGGAGATTTTCACCCGGGAGGCACGCTTCAGGGCGGCGTTGCCGTCGTAGTCTCGTGAATCCAGCGGCTCTTCCAGCCACTCGATCCCCCACTCCCTGCACGCGGACTCGAAGGCCTTGGCACGATCCAGATCCCAGGCCGGGATCTTGTCCACGATTGTAACGAGCCACCCCTGGTTGGCGTCCACCCCGAGCCTCACCTCGTCTCCCACACCCTTGCGGACCTCCTCGATCTGTCGGATGTCGTCCCGCAAATCGTGGTTTTTCACCCGCAGCTTGAAGGTCCTGAAACCACGCTCACGAAGGGCCAGTATCTCCTCCACCCGCCTTTGCGGTTCATGCATCTCGCCCGTAGAGCAGTAGACCTCCACCGGGCGGGGCTTGCCCCCGAGGAGTTCGTAGACCGGCTTGCCGAGGTTTTTGCCCAGGATATCCCAGCAGGCGGGTTCGATCCAGAAGTTTCGCCATCCCAGGATCCCCGCCTGCTTGAGAAGGGCCTGGATGCCTTCAATGTCCGTGGGATCGGCGCCCAGCAGATACCCGCCGATGAGATCGCCCAGGCCCTTGCGCTCCCTGCCCATGGCGGCGCCTGCCGAGTAGCCCTCGATCCCCTCGTCCGTTGTGATCCTGACCAGGGTGAAATTGTTGTGGGTCTGCGGGTATCCCGGAATCCAGGTGGGCCAAAAGGTCTCCTTGAGCGGCACGGAGACATGGTAGAGTTCCACGGTGTCGATTTTCATGGCGCACCTCCCCCCCAGGGCCTAATGGTCTTCGCTGGTCCTATGCGGCGAAAGTGAGTTTCGTGCCCACCATGTTCAGGAGGAAACGATCCCCCATGGTGTCTTCGATCCGACGGATCGCTTTACGACCTGTGCAGTGGGTCGGCACCACGTAGCGGGGCTCCATCTCCTGTAGCGCCTGCACGGTGGGTTCCAGCGCGTCTTCAAAGTCAGGCCCCGTGAGGTGAAATCCCCCCATCACCACGTGGACCCGCTCCACACCCGTCACTTCCCGGGCGTATTGTACCGTGTTGACGATGCCGGAGTGGGCGCACCCGGACACCACCACGAGTCCCTTCCCCTTCAGAAGGGCCACGAGGGCCGTGTCGTCCTCGATGGGGTCCCAGCGCTCCTGGCCGTCTTCTTCGTAGTGGGCCGAGGGCATGCCCTTCTCGAAGGCAGTCCTTCGGGGGATCTCACCCAGGAAGAGCAGGCCCCCGCCCAGGAGCGTCGCAGGCTCCCGTGTGGCGGTCACCGTGACGCCTGCGGATTCCGCCTTCTCCCGGGTAAAGGGAGGGAAATACAATTTGAGCTCCTCGGAGAGTTTCAAGTAGCGCGGGTTTCGAAACGCCGTAGGGTGGAGAACAAGCTCGATACCGGGCTTGCCGATGCGGGCCGCAAGGCGCTCAAGCCCCCCCACGTGGTCCAGGTGCCCGTGGGAAAGGGCCAGCACCTCGACCCCACCCATGTCAAGATCCAGGGCCTCCGCGTTGAAGTCGGCCCCGTGTTCCGAAAAGCCGAAATCAAAGAGGGCACTCCTCGACTCGTCCCCCCGGGTGAGAGTGAGGAGGGCTGAAAACCCGTGTTCGGCCAGGAGGCTGTTTCTGATCTCCATGCCCTTGACGGGAAGGGCGCGCTGCACCACCTCGCTGTTGTCCCCCGAGACCAGGTCTATATAGTTGTCCTGAAGGGTCAGAATTTCCACCTTGTCCACTTCCTGAAGTATTGAAGTCATCTGCATTCCCTCCCGATTTTTGATTGTCTGAAGTAAATGCCCCCTTACCGGAACGCCCCCTGGAGGCGGGATCCTTGGTTTCCCGGCCTCATCGGAATCCCATGGTCTGCCCCTCCTTGCGGCGGCCGGAGGCGCCGCTACAGCCTCCCCCGAGGCGGTAGGCCGGTTGCCCCCCTGGAAAGAGGGGCCCTCAGGCCGCGTTCCGGCACATGCCCCCGCCGCTCAGCTTCCTGGGCCATCCCGGCCCCGTCATTCCCTCCTGTTCCCCTTGATCCCCGCCCACAAACCCGGTGATCCCACGACCCGCTCGCAAGCCTTTCACTTCTCACTTCTCTTCCGCCGCCAGTTCCCGGGCCGTCTCCCGAATGAGACGCCAGGCCTCTTCCACATGCCGCTCCTCCGTGCGGGTCTGGGCCACGCACAAGCGCAAGACGAACCGATCATCCAGTGTGGTGTGGGTCAGAAAAAGGCTTCCGCTTTCGTTCAGGCGGTCCAGGAGCATTCGGTTGAATTCGTCTCCCGCAAGGTGCCTGAAGCAGACGAGATTGAGAGGCACGGGGGCCGCAAGTTCAAAATCCTCCGCCGCCTCCACCCAACCCGCGAACTCCCGGGCCATGGCCACGTGCCGCCGGATGTGGTACCGCAGACCTTCCACCCCGTAATGGCGGATCACGAACCAGAGTTTGAGGGCCCTAAACCGCCGTCCCAGGGGCACATGCCAGTCCCGGTAATCGATCACCGCTCCCGATTCCGTGGCCTTATTCTTGAGATATTCGGGCAGGATGCTCAGGGTGCGGATGAGGACCTCACGGTCGGCCACGTAAAAACAGTCGCAGTCAAAGTTCGTGAACATCCACTTGTGCGGGTTGAAGCAGAAACTGTCAGCCAGTTCCAGGCCGTCCAGGATGTGACGAAACTCCGGGCAAAGGGCGGCCGTGCCCGACATGGCGCCGTCCACGTGGAGCCACAGGCCCTCATCCCTGCAGATACGGCCGATCTCGCGGAGCGGATCCAGGGCGTTGGACGACGTGGTCCCCACGGTGGCGCACACGAAGCACGGTACGAGGCCCGCGTCCCGATCCCGCCCGATGGCTTCGCCGAGGGCCTTGGGGTCCATGGCGAAGGTCTCATCCACGGCCACGGCGCGCAGTTGCTCCCGGCCCATTCCCGCGATCTTGACCGCCTTTTCCACCGAGGAATGGGTCTGGGTGGAGACATAAGCCGTGAGCCTCCCGTCACATCCCCGCTCATTGGTGCGGTAACCCGTGATTCGCTCCCGGGCCGAAAGCAGCGCGCAGAGTGAGGCGCTGGAAGCCGTGTCCTGGATCACGCCGCCTCCGGCGCCATCCGATCTGAACTTCCGGGGCAACGCCAGCATGTCGGCCATCCAGTCCAGCACATGGGTTTCGAGCTCGGTGCAGGCCGGGCTGGTGGACCACAGCATGCCCTGGACACCCAGGCCTGCGGAGAGGAGTTCCCCCAGGATGGAGGGACCGGAGGCGTTGGCGGGGAAATACGCGAAAAAATTGGGGGATTGCCAGTGCGTAATGCCCGGCAGGATCACCTCGTCGAGGTCTTTCATGATCTTTTCAAAGGGTTCGCCCTGCTCCGGCGGGTCTTTGGGCAACCGCTCCCGGATCTCGCCCGGCTTCACCCTAGAAAGCACGGGCAGATCTTCGACGCGTTCGTAATAATCGGCGATCCAGTCCACCAAGGCCCGCCCGTAGAGGCGAAACGCCTCCGGGGTCATATGGTAGTCCTTCTTAGGCTCCATTGCACTTACCTCGAATACGGCCCGGAAAAAACGCCCTCCCCGGGCATGCCGGGATTAACGCGCCCCGGGTAGACACGGGTGATGCGTTTGTTGCCCTCTGAATCCCGCACGATCCTGTTGTAGCCGTACCGATGCGACACAACCACCGTCCCGGCCAGGCCCGCCACCACGAGGAGACCGCCCGCCAGGAGCGCCACCCTTTCCCGTTTGTCGATCCTGAAAAGATCCAGGGGCGAGCGGACCTGCCGCAGCCCCGTCCGCCGATAATAGACCGGTGTCCCGAGGACCACGAAAAAACCCACCAAGAAGCACAAGATGAACGGCGCCAGGTGGGCGTTTTGGACAATCACATCCAGATGCATGGCCGTTTGCGCGCCTCCGTAGCGGCGGGGCAGCCTGCCGGTGATTTTCACGGGGCCCCATTTCTCAGCATACTATCCGCGGTGGGGAAGGAGTGTCAAGGAAAGGAGAATGTCAAAGTCTCGGGGAATGCGCTCCCCCGACGCGCGGGGCATGGCCCTTCCCGCCTTCGAGGCGGCGGCCTTCGCTCTGAAGCCCGGGGAGATCTCCGGGGTGGTGCCCACACCTTCGGGGTTTCAGATCATCCAGCGGGTGCAATAGCCCGATAGCGTCCACGGAGGCGGGGCATTTTCGACCTCCGGTCGTCCATCACGCCGTGTCAGAACCGCCTTTCGACCTCTCCAATTCCTCTTTCAACGCGAACTTCTTGACCTTCCCCGACGCGGTCCTGGGAAGCGGTTCATCTCGGATGAGATAACGCTTCGGGACTTTGTAGGCCGCCAGCTCCGATTCGCACAGGACCTTTATCGCCTCTTCGTCCACGGAGACTCTTTCCTTGGGGACGATCACCGCGAAACCCACTTCCCCCCACCTCTGATCTTCCCATCCCACCACGGCGACCTCCTGAACGCCGGGGTGCTTCAGGATCACATTTTCGATCTCGGCGGGATATACGTTCAGGCCCCCGCTGATATACATGTCCTTTTTCCGGCCCCTGATGTAGATGTAGCCTTCCGCATCGTATTCGGCGAGATCGCCCGTATGCATCCAGCCCCCCCGGAACACCTCTTCCGTGGCTTCCGGCCGGTTCCAGTACCCTTTCATGGTGGCCGGGCTGCGGATGACGATCTCGCCCTTTTCGCCCGGCGGCACGCGGTTCATGGCCTCGTCCACTATCAGCAATTCACAATTGGTTACAGGCTTTCCCGCGGACCCGACCTTTCGAAGAGCGTCTTCTTTCTTCATGTAGGTCGCGATGGACGGGCCCTCGGACAGACCGTAACCTTGCAGGAGAGAGGTCTGGGGAATTCTTTCGTGGAAGGCCTCGATCACTGAAACGGGCACGGGTTCCGCACCGGTCAGCACGCTTTCCAGATGTTCCAGCGTATATTTGGATCGTTCGGGGAAATCGATCACTTGTTTCACGATGGTGGGAACCAGGAGCACCCTCGTGATCCGTTCCCGTTCGATCAATCCCAGCAGATCACCTATATCCAGGCCTCCGCTCGGCATGAGCGCCACCGTGCCCCCCATCCACAAGGTGGCCAGGGTGAAATCATGGAAACCCGCCACCCAGCAAAGACCTGGAACGCAGAGATAACGCTCTTGCGGGGTCACGAGAAAATCGCCCACCTGGTGAAAGGAATTCCACGCCACGCTCCCCTGGGTGTGCATGGCCCCTTTGGGAAAACCCGTGGTGCCCGAGGTGTATTGGAGGAGGAAAAGGTCCTCTGATGCAACCGCCTCCTCCACCGGATCGGGCTTCGCCTCTTGCATGAGCGTCGTGTAGGCATGAAGGGGCGAAGGAACATCTTCCGAACCGATGCAGATGATTTCCCGCAGATCCGGCGTGCTCCCCCCTGCCGGATCCAACAGGTCCACCAGATCCTCTCCCACGAACAGAACGCGGGCCCCGGAATCCCTGAGGATAAACTCCACTTCCTTTGACTTGAGCAGAAAGTTGACCGGAACCAAGACGCCCCCGAGGCTCGCCACGGCAAAAAAGATATCAAACCACTCCGCACAGTTTCTGAGAAGAACGGCGACCCGGTCCCCCTTTTGAATCCCGAAGCCTTTCAGGGCGTTGGCCATCCTATAGGCGCGATCCCTCAATTGACGGTAGGTAACTCGCTCCTCCCTGAAGATGACCGCCTCCTTTTCCGGATCCAGATGGCAGCCCTGATCCAGCCGCCTCAAGAAATATCCGAAATCCATATGACTGATCTCCCACGCCGCCGGCAATGCCGGCGACATCAAAAGCAAAAAGGCCGTGACGGAGGAAACCCTCCGGCCACGGCCCGGATCTAACTCCTTGCCTACTTACACCGAGGATTCCCCGTCTCCGCAGGCGGTGTGGTGATCGCCTCGGCGGGTATGATCATGGGTTTTCCTACGTAGGGGAAGTCGAAGTACTCGCTCGTGGGCAGCACCTCCGAGGCCACGCCCGGTGTAATCATCTGGTGGTCACAGGCGCGCATGCGCACCTTGCCCCAGGCGGCCTGAAACTCCATCCCTTCCCATGCCTTGATGACCTTCTGGACATCCGTTGTGCCCGCTTTCCTGATGGCTTCGGCCATGAATCTCACGGCATAGTAAGCGCGCCCCGTACTGAGCGTCGGGTAGCGATAGGCCAGGGGAGCATCCTTGTACTTGGTGGCCCACTTGGCCAGGAAGGCCTTGTTCTCGGGGGTATCGATGGTGATCATGTAGGCATCGGCAGCCACATGGCCGATGGAGTCCTTGCCCACTTCCTGTAGCACGAGGGGATCGTTCAGGAAGTAATTTCCCAGCCTCACCTTCCAGCCCAGAGAAGCCCCGTGCTTGATCAGCAGGCGCAGGTCGGTTCCCCAGTTTCCGCTGAGCACCACCTCGGCGCCCGATGCCATGATGGCGCTGACGTAAGGGGCGAAGTCCTTCGTTGCAATCGGATGAAAAATCTCACCCACGATGCGGGCCCCTTTGGGTGCGATTTCCTTGAATTTTTTCTTGAAACCTTCCGCTGCCTCACGGCCGAATGCGTAATCCTGGCAGATGATGTAGTATTTCTTGTACTGGGGGTACTTTCGCACCATGTATTCCACGATGGCCGCCGAGTGCTGGTCGGTGTTGAGGCAGCACCGGAAGGTATAGGGGGTGAAGGCGGATCCGGTGATCTTGGCCGCCTCGGTGCCGTAGGTCAGGTTGATGACCTTGTATTTCTTGGCTACCTTGGCCAGTGACAGCGTAATGTGGCTGCCCGTGCCGGTCATGATAAACTTGGTCTTCTTTTTCAGGATCAGTTTCTTGGCCTTACGTGCGGCGATCGCCGGCTTGAGTGCATCGTCCTCCACCGCGGCGACCACTTTCTTGCCCAGGAGGCCGCCTTCCGCGTTGATCTGCTCGATGGCGAACTTCGCCCCGTTTACATATCGATCGCCCACGTCCTTGAACGGTCCCGATAGGGGCTCGATCACACCGAAGACGATTTCGTCCGCAGCCGGAACGGCGGCAGGCAGAAACATGCCTAACACGGCTGTGGCACACACGGCCCATAGAATCTTCTTCATTGTGGTACGCATTTGATCTCCTCCTTGCTCAATTGGCGGTTCAAAAGACATTCTCAGCCGACGAATCCTTACTTTCACCTCCTTTTTTCTTCCTAAGTTGCAATCTCTTCAGGTCCCTTTCAAAGCCCCTTCAGCAGACTGTTGAAAAACTACCGTGCCTGTCGATACTCAGGTCAAAGTTCGTTTCAAAAGACTCATCTGCCACCTGTAAACTCGGGCCTTTTCGCATGATCTTGCATTGCTTGGCCCAAGCTCGCTAGTTTTTTTCATCTTCCTGGTTAGACTAGACCTCCAGGTATTGCTTCCGCACTTCGTGGTTGTCCGCCAGTTGTGCCGACGTGCCTTCGAATACGACGCGGCCCTTGCTCATCACGTAGGTACGGCTTGTGAGCTCCAGAATGACCTCGAAATTCTGTTCCACGAGCAGGATGGAAATTCCCGACCCGTGAATCTCACGAATCACCCCGGTGACTACCTCCACCAGCATGGGAGCAAGCCCCTCGGTGGGTTCGTCCAGCAGCAACAGGTCCGGATTTCCCATGAGAGTCCTGACGATAGTGAGCATCTGCTGCTCGCCCCCGGACAAATTGCCTCCCTTGCTGGACTGGCGCGCCTTGAGCTGAGGAAAAAGGTCGTAAGCCCGTTCCAGGGTCCAGGCCTCTTCCTCCTGGGCCCGCGCTCTGCGTGATTGGACCCCGATCAGCAGGTTTTGCTGGACGGTCAGGTTGGGAAAGATCCTCCGTTCTTCCGGAACGTAGCCTATCCCTAGTTTCGTCACCTGGTGCGGCTTGAGGCCCCGCAATTCTTTTCCCTTGTAAAGAATGGATCCGGACCGGGGAGTGACCACACCGCTGATGCTCTTGAGGGTCGTGGATTTTCCTACTCCGTTTCGACCCAGGAGTCCCACCACTTCCTTTTCTTGGATGGAAAAGGAGACATCCTGCAGGATGTGGCTCTTGTCGTAATAAGTATTGACGTCCTTCAACGCTAATGTCATTTCTTGCTCCCCAGGTAGGCCTTCTTGACTTCCCGACTCTCCCTGATCTCCTCGGGGGTACCGGTCTCCAGGATCTTGCCGTAGTAGAGGACGGAGATCCGGTCCGCGATGGAAAAGACCACATCCATGTCGTGCTCGATGATCACCAGGGTCTTTCCGGCCGTCACCCTTTCGATCAGTTTGACCGCATCCCTCGTTTCTTCTGAAGTCATTCCCGCGGTAGGTTCGTCCAGGAGGATGAGATCCGGGTCCATCGCCATTGCCAGGCCGATTTCGAGGGCCCGCTGGTGGCCGTAAGCCAGTTCTCCAGCGGGCGTATCGACCGATGCCTCAAGCCCTATGGACGAAATGAGTTCGCGGGTTTCCCTGTCCACGTCCTCCATTCCCGCCAGTGGGGCGATCAGATTGAGCCGTCTCCCCTTCTTGGACACGACCACGTTTCGGATGTTCTCATACACCGTCATATTGGGAAAAATATTCGTCACTTGGAAGGATCGCGCCAGGCCCATCCGGCTCACCCGGTGAGGGGGCCAGTTCGTAATATCCGTACCCTTGAAAACGATCTCGCCTTCGGAGACACGATATTTGCCGGTGATCACGTTGAACAGCGTGCTCTTCCCCGCGCCGTTGGGCCCGATGACGGCATGCCGCTCGCCCTCTTCCACTGCAAGATTGACGTCCGTCAAGACCTGAAGGCCGCTGAAGTCCTTGCTCACCTGCCTGATTTCCAATAAAGCCGACATCATCTCTCTCCAGCCGATGCGCTCCGGGGTGACCAGAAGTTTTTGATCTTTTCCGGAATGAGACCGATGATCCCCCGGTTTGCGTACAAAATCAGCAGCACAAAAAGCACTCCCAAGAAGAACTCCCAGTGCTCCGTGATATCGCTCACCCACTCCGTAAAATAGATGAACACAGCGGCGCCCAGGACAGGACCTAGGAAAGAGCCTGTCCCGCCGATGAACGCCATGAACAGGACCTCCGTGGACATGGCCATGTTGATGGAGTCCAGGGAGACGAACTCTTCGAAAAAGGCGAAAAGCGCACCGGCGATCCCCGCAAAAAAGCCCGCCATGGTGAAAAGCACGAGCTTGGAACGAAACACGTTGTACCCTATGAAGGCCGCCCGCTCTTCATTGTCCTTTACGCACGCAACAGTGTTTCCGTAAGGCGTCTTGAGGAAGAAGCGGATCAGCCAGAGACTGATGAGAACGATGATGACGGTCAAATAGTAGACCGTAAAGGTGCTCATGGTATCAAGATTGCCCACGAACGGCAGGTACATGTCATGTTTATCCAGGCCGATGCCGTCGTCTCCTCCCGTCAGACTTCGCCACTTGAGCGCGATGGCGTAGATCAACTGGTTGAAGGCAAGGGTCAGCAAGGCGAAGTAACTCCCTCCCAGCCTTACACAGAAGAAACCCACGATGGCGGCGGTCAGCCCGGCGGCGACGCCCGAGACGAGGACGGCCGGTAAGATCGGCATACCGGCCACATATTTGAGTGCAAACACCATGAAATAGGCACCCGTTCCGAAATACGCGGCATGACCGAAGGAAAGGACGCCCCCGTAGCCCAGGAGCAGATTATAACTCACGGCGAAGAGGGAAAAGAAGGCGATCTCGATCGCCATGTTCAACTGGACCTCGGTCAGGAGGTAGGGCAAAACGACCAGGGCCGCAAGCACGATCAGAACGGTGAGGACATTTTTCGTCCGAGTGTGTGTCATGCCGATTCTCCAAATAGACCTTGCGGCCTCCATACCAGCACGATGGCCATGAGAAGGAATTGAAATACGAGTGCCAGTTCGGGAATGAGCATAATCCCGAAGGACTGAAGTTCGCCGATCATGAGTGCCGCCAGAAGCGCCCCCCAAACGCTTCCGAAACCACCTATCACGATGACGACGAAGGCATCCACCAGGATTTCAAGACCCATTCCCGGATATGTGCTCAGGAAGGGAGCCGCCACTACGCCCGCAAGGCCGGCCAGCGCGGAGCCTATGCTGAAGACCCCCAGAAATACCAATTGCACGTTCACACCCAGGATATCCACCATTTCATTGTCGAAGACAGCCGCCCGAACAATGATGCCGATCCTGGTCTTTTGCATGATAAATGCCAGGATGAAAAGGACGATCACCGAGACGAGCAGGATAAAAAGTCGATATGTGGGATAAGTGGCACTCAGAAACGGCACGCTTCCATTGAGCACGTCGGGGGCGACCACCGTGAGCGGATATGTACCCCAGATCCATTTGACCACTTCTGCCAGTATGTAAAAAATGCCGAAGGTCAGCATCAGCTCATGCGCATGTCCGAACGTGTGGACCTTGCGAAGAAGTGCCCTTTCCACAAAAGCGCCTATGATCCCCACGCCGATGGGAGCGAGCAGGAGACAGAGCCAGAAACTGCCGGTCCATTGCACAAGGCTGTAAGTGAAATAGGCGCCCACCATGTAGAATGCCGCGTGGGCCATGTTCAGAACGCCCATCATCCCGAAGACGAGGGTCAACCCAGAGGTCACCAGGAAAAGCAGCATCCCGTAAACAACGCCATGTACGGCCTGAACCGCATAGGCTTCCATACGCTCCTCCGTTTGTTCGCTTTCCATATTGGACGCCGCTGCGTCCCGTTCCGGAGAATTTAGTCCGCCCGGAGCGCTATTCGGACAAGATCACCATGAGCAGTTTCGTTTCCTTGCCGTCCAGGGCGAAGCCGCGGTGGGGAATCCCTGAATCAAAATAGACGGTGTCCCCCCTTTCCACCAGGTATTCATTCTCTCCGTGGACGAACCTCATCCTTCCTTCCAGCACGTAAAGCATCTCTTCCCCCGGGTGTTGGAAAAGCGGGTGCTCCTCGATGTCCGGCGGGACCGTCAAGATATAGGGCTCCATCCTCTTGCGGGGATATTTGTGAGCCAGGGTCTCGTAAGCGTATCCGAAACTGGAGCCGTTGCGGGCCATCTGGATCCGCTCGTCCTTTGCGACCAGGCAAAAGCTGGTTTGTTCGCGATCCTCGCCGAAGACCTCTGAAAGACTCACCCCAATTGCCCTGGCGATGTTGATCAAGGTGGAAACGGGCGGCGCCTTGTCCGAATTCTCCACTTTGGAAAGATACCCTTTGGTGAAACCGCTCTTTTCCGCCAGGGCCTCCAGGGTCAGGCCCTTGAGCTTGCGGAGCATGCGGAGATTTCTGCCGATCTCTTGTTCTGAGAGCATCGGGTCACCGGCGGTGGTCAACCCTTCGTGGAGCCTGGTTAGAAAACATAAAAACTAAGATATTTGGGTAATTTACATTGTCGGTTAAATTACTGAGAAATAATTATTCCTCAAGTTTCCATACAGGAAACATCTATTACCGGGTTCACTGGATGTTTGTCAATATCTTTCAGGGGCCCGGGCACGGTGATTTTATTCTAATGTCGCAAGGGGAGGACACATGAGTTTTGAGTCATGCGCAAATAGTCAAAGACCAAGCGCACATTGCAAGAGAGTTGCCGCATTTTTTGT
>JAFDIS010000174.1 GCA_019307945.1 Deltaproteobacteria bacterium
GTTTAACGCACCAAAAACCCCGCCCCGGACATCGGGCAGGGTGAGGTCTATACACTCCACCGCGCCGGTCTTGGTGCCTTGGGCGATTCCCTCCAGGACCTTTCTCGTGGTCTGCGTCGGTGAAAAATAGATGAGCTTCAGGGAACGGATGTGCATGATTGGTCTCCTGCGCTCTCCCGGCGGACTCTCGTTTCGGGGCCAATTCACGTGGCATTGGCGCATGCCACCTTCATGAGGGCGCACGCGCTCGATTTCGATTTCGCAACCCCCTGACTCAGAAAAGAGAAAGGGAGATGAATTGAGTTTTCTCCTGCCAACAGAGGACTTGTGGGTGGAGTCTAGCAACACTGTTTCCCATTTACAATCGCCAGATCGGGAGGCGGGGGAAAATACATCGCTCTGGATGGGGAGATGATGCTTGAATTTTCGTAGCCGAAGCGCGCTCGGCCCAAGGCAATGTCCCTTTGAGGGTGGAACGCACCTGTGATTTTGGAGGCAGGGCCGTGGCGCCCTGTACTGTATGACATCACTTTAGGCCTTGAGCTCTTGTAGTCCCCCGCCTATGATGGCTCCAACACGAGTGGGGATCTTCAGGGGCCCCTGGTCTTTTGCTCCACATGGAGGAAGACCACGGGAGCTCAGTGATCTTCCGGGGCACCGGGGGGAGTACCAATGTCCTCTCCGTGTCGGGGTCTTGAAGATCGGGCGTTCGGATGCACTCTTTCTGTGGGCCCCCCGAGGTTGCTCCCGCCACCCGCATACACGCTGAACCGGAGGCCACGATCAAATGAACACCGCCGACCACATGCCTCTTCAAGGCGTCCGTGTCCTCGACTGCACCTGGGCCACAGGGGGCCCTTACGGGACTCTGCTCCTGGCCATGCTGGGCGCGGAAGTGATCAAGGTGGAAAGCCCGCCGCAGGTCACGGGCGTGAGCACAAGGCAGATGCTTTTTCCCGCTTACAGCCACGAGGGGGAAGACGCCCACTTTCTGACCTACAACCGAAACAAGAAGAGCATCGTAATCGACCTGCGATCTCCCGAGGGCCGGGACGTTTTCTACGACCTTGTGAAAAAATCAGATGTGGTTTTCGACAATTTCCGGCCGGGCGTCATGGACCGCCTGGGGCTTGGTTACGAGACCCTCCGCAAGGTGAACCCCCGCGTCATCTGCACGTCCCTTTCCGGATTCGGCGCCACCGGGCCCGACAGGGAAAAGCCCGCCTTCGACGTGATCATCGAGGCGTCCTCCGGGGTGACTTCCCTGCTCCAGGGTCTTCTCCCCGAAGGGGTCCCGCCCCCCAGCTACCCAGGCGTGAGTTGGGCGGACCACGCGGGTGGAATGGCCGCGGCCTTTGCCACGGTGGCTGCCCTTTTCGGCCGACGGAACACGGGAAAGGGGCGAAAAATCGACATCGCCATGCAGGACGTGCTCCTGAGCATGATGGGCTACGTCCTGACCGGGACCGCCAATTTCGAGGATTTCTCGGACCCCTTGCCCTCCATGCTCTGGGGCACCTTCAAGACTAGAGACGGCCACATCGTCCTTTGCGGCCACCGGGACGGCATGTGGCGGAACCTAGCGCGGGCCTTGGGCCGCGAAGACTGGCTGGAGGATACCCGGTACGAGACCATATCAGGCAGGCAGAAACACGGGGAAGAACTGCGCCGAGAGGTGGAAGAGGTATTGGCGGGCGCTGACACGGCCCACTGGGTCAGCGTCCTGCAGGACGCCGGCGTCCCTTGCACGGCCGTTCACACGGTCAAGGAGGTCCTGGGAGGTCCCCAGGCCGCCGCCAGGGACATGGTAGTGGAAGTGGATCACAAGGGAGTAAAGATCAAGACCCCGGGGAACCCCCTCAAGATCTCAGGGATTGAAGAGCGGTTCGAGGCTCCGCCCCCCCTGGGCGCCCACACCGAGGAACTACTGGCTGACCTTTTGGGCTACCCCGAGGAAAAGATTGCGAAGTTACGAGAGAAGGGAATCGTGGGTCCCTGACCGCCGCAGCCGGGAACCTCTTCTTTCATGCCCAAATGGAGCGATTTCCGAGTTTGCGGGGTACCCCGCCTGAGGCAGGCACAAGCCGTGGGAGGCTTCAGGAAGCACGGCCAAGCGGAAAGTGATCGCAATTCTATGCGCTTGTGTGCGTGTGAACGCGCGCAGGCAGGCAACGCAGTATATTCCGTGAAATGGAAAATCCTGTAGGCGTTCAAATACTGACGATTGGATCCAGATGGGTGACCGACGCAGTAAAGGAACCGTCATAGCCACCGTGGAAAATAAGGGGCGCGGTAGGCTCTGCGCCTTGAAACAACTGTTCGTCGCGTGTTAAAAAAAACGAACTCAAGCCTTGGAAAAAGGAACCACAAAATATGTGGTGTTACGCTGGATTGGAGTTCAGAGGTTCTTCTAGAATGTAAGCGTCAGAGGAACCCCTCTGGTATTCGGTCTATAGCGTGCTATGATGAGCGACAGGGGACGAAAAAGTACCCCTGTCTTCTTTTATCTATGCATCGCCCGAAACTTTTAGCACATGTGGTATTTGCCTCCCGCACGGCGGGAGGCAAATACCGCGAATCCTGTAACTCATTTAGATCCTGTCAAAAATACTTGTTGCGCAGTGACATTAACGCGTGGCATCTATCTTTTGATGGAGTTCTCCCCAAGCAAGAATTCTTTTGTCGGCTGTCACCAGGGTGGCGGGGTATTCAAGGGCCGTGGCGACAATCATGCGGTCCGCAGGATCGCCGTGAAAGGCCCGCAGCTCACCTGCACGAAGAGCGGTTGAGCCCCGTAGAGGGATTTCCTTCAAACCGCTCTGGAGCAGTTCCCTTCGCCAGACATCCAGCCCTATCCGGATAACGAGCCGATTTTTCCTGACCAGCATGGCGATTTCCCAGAAGCTGATGGACGCCACACCGAGTTGACCGGATGCAAGGGCGCTGTTCATTGTCTGAGTCGCCTCTTTGCCAAGGCGCGGGTTCCCTTCATCGAGCCATACGAGAACGTGTGTGTCGAGTAACAACATTAACCGGCATCCCACTCCATGTCCAGGGGCGCGATCAGGTCATCCTTACTTTGCACCTTCCCCTTATGCAGGCCGAAGAGTGTTTTCGGCAGGCTGCGATAGGGCCTCAGGACGGACACGGGTTTGCCGTTTTTCGTGATCGTAATTTCTTCCCCCGTGCGGTTGATCTCATCCATGAGCTGGAGGCATTTTGCCTTGAATTCCGACGCTGTTATTGTTTGCATGGCATTCTCCTCACAATGCCTGGTTTTTCAACACTGGACAATCTGCATCACTTTTATGCCTTATTTTAACCATGGTCATGACCATAGTCAACAACAAAGATTCCATGGTTGGTAATTTAGCGAATTATGACAACTTGGGGAGGGGGACGTTCTTCATATTTCAAGTTTCATGCGGGAAACGATAGGACTTCTCCTCTGCAATCCTCGCCCCCCGCTCCACGGACTGGGAAACCGCTGAGACGGACAGCTT
>JAFDIS010000086.1 GCA_019307945.1 Deltaproteobacteria bacterium
GACACGGACGACCACTTCTTTCCGATCTCCTGAGATGTCCTGAATGCGTAGCATTCCTCTTCCCCTTCGGGGATTTCAATTCTTTTTCCGCCGAGGATATATGGCGTCAAGCCCCTGTCGCCGGGGCCGCATCGAAAATCTCCCTCACTGTCCCCCAAGCAACTATCAAGCCAATTGCTCACCTCGGGTGCCCGTGTAAATTCAACCGTTTAGCCTGCCGGCCAGGACCGGGGGGCGGAAAAAACAACGATATTTCGTGACGTGAACCATATTTCGTACAATTTGGTTGAGCATTATCTTGGGCTTGTGGTAGGGTATTCGGACAACCCCGGGCCGATCTTTGTCATGAAGCGGAAGAAGTTCACCTGTTACCGCGGGCCCATCCCTTTCAGGGAAATGGCCGAAAAGCTCAGGGCCTCATTTCCCTCATTCTTCCAACCGGCGAGCCAGGAGGAAACATATGCATGCAGTAGAGGAAAAGCTTGGAACCGGCGGCCACGATCCGGACGTCATTCTCAGCCTTTCAGCACTTTTCGAGGGCCCGTTTTCCATTGACTGGCTCCAGGAAATGGCCGATTTCAAGGCCTCTCACATCCTCCTCGCCATGGACAAGGGAATTCGTGACCATCTCCTTGAGAGACTTGAAACGGGTGTTTTTCAGTTTCGAGAACCCGCCATGAGGAACCGCCTGCGTTCTCTTCTGCCGCCTCGGGAACGGGAGCGGTGGCACCAGAGGGCGGCCCGGGTCATTATCTCAACCATAAAGGAACAGCCGGAAGCAATCCGGGCCCTGGCGTCTCACCTGATGCACATTGCCAACGACCCGGAGGGATGCGGATGGCTGTCAAGGGCCGCCGACGAATACCTTCGCGAATTCCAATACGAAGACGCCCTGAGGTGCTACACCAAGATAATCGCCGACCTGGCAGCGCAATCGGGGACCGAGGTCGACCGCCTTTTCATCGACGCCGCCATCAGGTATTCCAAAATCTCCACGGCAACGCACGACCCCAAACGAGTCATTACGGTCCTCCTCGAGGCCCTGGAAAGGGCCAAGGCCTCGAACGACCTTCCCTCCCAGGTCCTCCTGCACATGCACCTGGCCAAGAATAACTGGCTGAGATCACATTACGGCATCGCCATGAGACATTTTGATCATGGCTGGAAACTGGTATCCCGGGTGGACGATGAACGCGTGGTACGTTCCAGCACCACTTTCAGCGCCTTTTTTCTCTATTGGCAAGGCCGTTACAAAGAGGCGGTGGAAGTCTATGAACAATCCGTGCCGGAGATTCATAAATTTCCCCGTGGCACATTTCCTCTCCTGGCGGCTATCATCGTGGGACAATGTTATTGCAAAATCGGTCAGTTGAGCCAGGGACTAGGCATGATGGATGCGATCCGAACCCGCTGTCTGGAAAAAGGGGACAAGCACTCCGCATCCTATGCCAGCGCGGGCATGGGGGAATGTCTCCTGCAGGTGGGGGAGGTGGATCGCGCTATGACCTACCTGAGACACACTCTCCAGGAGGCCGGATCGGGACACAATCAGTGGGCCTACATTATGGGCAACGCCTGTCTTGCGCATGCCTTTCTGTTGAGCGGGAAAAAGGACCAGGCCGTCTCCTTCCTGAGAAAGTATTTGAAACAAAGCCGCAGGGCCCGTATCGAGGTGAGGCCTTTTCCAAGTTTTATGGACTTGTGCTGGGCCATCGAGGAGGGGCGTTTGCCCCGGGTGCGCGGGCTCAGCCTGGAAAAAGAAATCGTGAGAAACCTGCAAGGCCGAAACGTGTTCATGCAGGGCATCGCATACCGCCACCGGGCGTGGCTGAAAATGAAACGCCACGCCGACCCCGCCCTGGTCCTGGGGGACCTGGAATCTTCCCTGGAATGCCTTGAGGCCTCCGGACACATCCTCGAGACCGCAAGAGCGAACCTGGAGCTGGGCAGGACCCGACTCCTTGCAGGAAAGGATGAGCGGGCCAAGACAATGGTTGTCAATGCGTGCAGAGTCATTGGAAAAACCAACGACCGATTGATTCCCGAGGAATTGAGGCATCTCGCCAAAGACTGCAGGGCCGGAGACAATCTGCTCAAGGAGATACTCCGATTGGGCCAAGAAGTCGTGGGGATCCGTGATCCGAAAGAGCTGGCCACTCACGTGATTTCCACCGTGAACAGGATCACGGGAGCCGAAAGGGGTGCGATATTCGTGCTGGATCCCGCCAGTACCCCCCCGAGGCTCGAACTTCGGGCGGCCAGAAACCTCACGGCCGAAGAAGTGGCATCCGAGCGTTTTGAATTGAGCATGAAACTCATCCGGGAGACTGCCGGCTCGGGAAAGACCCTCATCCATGCAGCGGACCCCCCGGACGAGATTGGGACACTTGCGTCCGGCCGGATTCGTTCCTGCGTTTGCGTGCCCATGATCCTCCGCAATCAATGCGTGGGCGTATTGTATCACGACAACCGGTTGTTCGGCAGCGTCTTCAAGGAATCCGACCTGGAGTTTCTTTCATATTTCGCCGGGCAGGCGGCCATTGCCCTGGACAACGCAACGGCCTATGAGAAAATCCGGAAGATCAACCGCAAACTCCTGGACGAAAAGCGCTACTATGAGGAGCAGCACCTTGAGAGCATACATTTTGAAGATTTCGTGGGCAGGAGTCCCGCCATAGTACGTGTCATGGAATTGGTGGAAAGGGTGTCTCGCACCGCTACCACGGCCCTGATCCTGGGGGAGACGGGCGTGGGAAAAGAATTGGTGGCCCGAGCCATCCACCGCAACAGCCAAAGGAGGACAAAACCCTTCATTCGCGTCCACTGCAGCGCACTTCCGCGTTCGCTGATCACCAGCGAGCTTTTCGGGCATGAAAAAGGCGCATTCACCGGGGCCTCCGAGCGCCGTATCGGACGGTTCGAACTCGCCGACGGCGGAACACTCTTCCTCGACGAAGTGGGGGACATTCCCCCCGACGTACAAGTCCGTCTGCTCAGGGTCTTACAAAGCGGCGAATTCGAACGTGTCGGAGGCAGCAGGACTCTTCGGTCGGATTTTCGTCTTATCGCTGCCACCAATCGGGATCTGCGCCAAGCCGTTGCCGCCGGGAGGTTCCGTGAGGATCTCTACTATCGACTCAACGTTTTTCCCATTTTCGTCCCACCCCTCCGGGAACGAAAAGAGGACATCCCGTTGCTCGCGCATTATTTCCTCAGGCTTTACTCCACCCGCATGGCAAAGCCGGTTCAAAAAATCCCCGACACCGAGATGGAAAAACTTGTCGCTTACGACTGGCCGGGCAATGTACGAGAGCTGGAAAACGTGGTCGAGCGGGGCACCATCCTCAGCACCGGCCCCTACTTCAGGGTACCTGAGCTTCAAACAGACTCACCTAAGAGCTTTCCACGTAAGTGGGGTACGACCCTGCAAGACAATGAACGATTCCACATCCTCTGGGCCCTGGAGAAAACGGCCGGCAAGATCCGAGGACCGGGCGGCGCGGCCCGGCTTCTGGACATCCACCCCAACACCCTCTATTCAAGGATAAAAAAGCTGGGGATCAGGAAAACTCCCATGGAAACGGGATCGATCCACGGTACGGTGGATCCTGACAAAGAACGTCCCGGAGCCCCCTTTTCGGTGAATCCCGCAGGGCGGGAAAGTGGATATTCGGCCTTTCTCAAGGTTTGACCCTCCCTTTCCGATATTTTAAGTAGCGTCCATCCACAAATGGATATTGGGTGCAAGCGAGTTTCAGACTCCTGGCTTCCTTGCGTGTCCTGGAATCCGCTGCTTGGGGGCGGGTCCCCGGTCGCGGAAACGAGATGCTGTGGGAGCAAGGAAATCCCGGGAGCCGCCCGAAGGGTGGGGAGTCCCGGCAAAGCGAGGACAAATCGGAAGATCGCGCGTCCCGCTTTTCAGAAAGGGATAATTGACCCCGCAGATCGACGTCCCGCCTTGGACGGGATGAAAAAGAGCCGTTTGCGGATGGAGACTACAATGGGGCGGGGGGAAACTTTCCCGTTTCGAATACTCTTTCTCCGGCCCCGGGCCGGGCGACCCTAGTCGGTTTTTCAGGACCGCCACATGACTTCAAAAAGACGAATCCTTATAGCAGTTTTACTCATCCTGGTCATCATAGCCGGAGGAACCGCAGGCTACATGCTCCTGGAGGAGTACTCCTTCGTAGAGGCGCTCTTCATGTCCGCCATCACCATGTCCACCGTGGGTTACGGAGAGGTGAGAACGCTGAGCGAGACAGGAAGGGTATTTTCCATCTGCCTCATATTTTCGAGCTTTGTGGGACTGGCCTTTGCAGGTCACGCCCTGGGGGAATCACTCCTGGAGAAGGTATGGAGCGGAAGATCGGAGATTAAGAAGATGAAAAAGAAAATCTCGGAACTGAGGGGCCATTACATTGTGTGCGGTTTCGGCCGCGTGGGAAGGGCGGCAGTGGACCACTTCGTGAAGACCGGGGTCTCGTTTGTCATTATTGAATCAGACCCCGGCCACATCGCCGATATCAAGAGGATGGAATACCTTTTTGTGGAAGGAGACGCCACGCGGGAAACCGTGCTGATGGAAGCGGGGATCAAGAGGGCCAGGGGTCTTTTGGCTCTGGTGGGATCGGACCCGGACAATCTCTTTCTCGTGCTCACGGCCCGGGAGCTGAACCCCACCCTGAGCATCATCTCTCGGGCCAACGATGCCTCGGCCGAGAAAAAAATCATCAGGGCCGGCGCCGACAGCACCATTTCGCCCTTCGCCTCCGCCGGCAGGCAGGTGGCGAACGACATCCTTGCAGTGACAGGGCAGAGGATTGCAATTGCGGACGTCGCCGCCCTTAAAGACGTAGCCCCCCGATGGATCACCGTCCAGGAAGGCTCCAGTATGGCCGGAGTGAACATCGGAGATCTTTCGAGGCAAATGGGCCGAAAAATCCTGGGTCTCAGGAGAGAAGGAGAGGACCGCATTTTCCCGGAAGACACCATGATCTTACGACCCGGAGACATGCTCTTGGTGATGGACGAAGAAAAGGATGGAGTCGATGCGTCCGCCTCTCCCGCCGAGTCGGGCCCCAAAAAAGTGGTGATCGTGGACGACAACCCGGTGATCGTCAAGCTCTATACGAGATTATTCCAAAAGGCGGGCTTCATCCCCCTCGCAGCAACGGACGGCAGACAGGGGCTCGACCTCATCCTCAAAGAGAAGCCCGCCGCGGCTGTTATCGACTACATGCTTCCCCTCCTGTCCGGGATCGAGATCTGCAGGTTGGTCAGGGATGCGGGGAGCTGCGAGGAGACCCGCCTTATCCTGTTTACGGCAGACGAGCAAAAAGAAACAAGGCAACGCGCGCTCCGGGCGGGAGCCGATGCCGTTGTAGTGAAGAGCCCCGAAGCAGGAGAGGTCATCGAGACGGTCTTGGGTATCCTCAAGGACAAACGCCGAGCTGCGTGACGGGAGATACCCATGAGGGGACCGGCAACAGCCTGAGCGGGGGCGCGGGGCTCCCGTTACCCGTCATCCTCCCCCTCCCACCCCACCGGCGGACGACCCTCTTCGCGGAAACCCCTTTACCTTTCCGCTCCCGAGACGGTATATTCCCCCCAAATCTCGATTGACCCAGGCCTGCCCCCTTTCGGCAACAGAAAGGAAAGGTTCCCATGAGACAGCCCTGGACAGAGAGGTTTTTCGGAAAACGCCCGGGGATACGAAGGATACTCCATCGGCAAGCTATTCAAACTCCTGGATGATCCTCGGATCATCTCCCTGGCGGGAGGCCTGCCTTCGCCCGAAATGTTCCTCAAGGACGAATTGAGAACCGCCTCCGCCGCCCTTCGGTGCTTGGTCTCAGCCTCCAACGCCCGCCCGCCACCGGTAATATCGGTCACGGCGGGCAAGGGCCCTTGCAGCACGCTCAACGGACGGGTACACCGCAATGCCCGCACGGCCGAACAGCGCACGTAGTTCCGCACCGGCCGCAGCCAGTTCCGGGTCCCCTCCCTCCGAGTCCACCGTGAAGATCACCGGTTTAGAGGCCGACCGGTCCGAAAGGAATCGAATAAGGGCGGGGGTGGGATCCGGCATGTGAGGCATGTGATACGCCTTGCGCGGGATGAGTCGATCCACCATCACAAGGTCCACGGCGGGGTCTGCGAAGGCGGCCTCCAAGAGCCCTTGCAGATATTCCGCGTCCAGGAAGGTGCGCCACGCGTCCAGAGGATTACCGGGGATGGATCCCACCACGGGCACGTTCTCCTCAAGCCATCCAAGGGTCTGCTCGGACAGGGCGGCCATTTGAAGTCCCTCCCGGATACACGTGTCCGCATGTGCCACGCTGTTTCCACCGCCGCCCCCGACCAGGAACACTCGACGGCCCATGCCCCGGGGCAGAAAACAAAATGCCAGGGCCGCATCGAGCCATTCGTCCAGAGTCCTTACACGGATGATCCCTGTCTGGCGAGTAAAGGCCTTCCACGTGCTCTTATTACCGGCCAGGGATCCCGTGTGAGATGCAGCGGTCCTCGAACCGGCCTCCGATTCTCCCCCTTTCCAGAGAATCACCGGTTTTTGAAGGCAGGCCTCACGCGCCTCGGCTAAAAATCGCCTCGCATCCGCCACGCCTTCCAGGTACATGGCCACAGCATTCACCCGTTCCTCCGAAGCCATGTATTGGAGGTAGTCCGGAGCTGAAAGTACTGTCCCGTTACCGAAGCTTACCGCCCGCGCGGTACCAAGTCCGAGGGAGCAGGCGTATTCCGTAAGGCGCTGAGTGATCCCGCCGCTCTGACTGATTATGCCCAGGGGACCCGGCAGACCCGGTATGGCCCCCCACGCCGTAAGGCCCGCCTCCGGGCAATAAGGCCCCATGCAATTGGGGCCCACCACCAGGAGCCCGTATCGGTCGGCCAGGCGTGAAACCTCGTTTTCCAATCTACGGCCCTCATCCGTGCCTGTCTCACCAAAACCCGAGGAAAGGATGTGAATGTAGCGGACGCCGATCCGACCGCAGTCCTCGAGGAGTCGCGGCACGCTGGCGGCGGGAATACATACAATGGCAAGGTCCGGCACTTCCGGCAAGGAGTCCAAGTCCGGATAGCACGGACGACCGCGGATTTCGGAAGCCTTGGGGTTGATGGGATAGAGCCTTCCAGGAAATCCGCATTCTTCAAGCCGCATGAGATAGCTCAAGCCGCCGAACCGGTAATCTTTTCTGGGAACGCCCACTATGGCGATGCTTCGAGGCGCAAATAGCGGGCCAAGATCCTGCGCACTATAGTCCATCCTTTTGTAACCTCCGATGAGCTCCAAACGGCATGCCGTACGGCGAATTCAGGCCTACATAGCACAGAGGGGGCAAAAGGGCAAACCGCGGATCCATGGGGAGTTTCGGCAGCCCCGTGCAACATCCCCGCCCCCGTGCATGAAAGTATAAACTTGTCCCCACACTCCGGTACACGACCCCGGCGAGTTCCCTCCCCCCGGATCTGACGGGGTGACAAAAATCGGTGCCAGGGGCTTGAAGATTTTCGGGAATTATAGTAGGAGCCTGTGTTGTCCACCCTCGCCGCTCATGTATCAAATCGGCAGCGGCCCGGGATGCGGAGAGGGCGGTGAAACGGAAACTAGGTAAAGTTTTTCCATGCGATGGTAAAAGATTTCCTATAAAAAGAGTACTTTTTTACACACCCTTTTTTCTGTGACTCCGGCAAATTTTTAACACATTGATTTTTCTAAATAAAACAATTTAGCAGAATCCACGAAATTTGCATGGATTTTGCAGCGCTCTTAGCTGAGGAGGGGGAATATGACATCCTCCCACCCCGAAGTCGGGCGGGGCCCACTGGAAGCGTACGTAGCCGGCCCTCCATAAAACCTGATATTGACAAACGGGTGCGGAATGTGTTTCTGGATGTTGTGATTGCGAACAGGGGGATGAGGAATGTTGGGAGTGTATGACAATGGAGGCAGGCGATCCGGTATCGACCGGCGGATCTTCTCTTACGCGCAGTACATCCCGGAAAGAAGATCGGGCCATGACCGCAGGAGCGGAGCGGATCGAAGAAGCGAAGCCGGACGAAAGGTCAGTGAAGAACGCAGGACGATATTCCTGCAAGCCTGAAGCCCGAATGCCCTGAGAAGAAAAAGGCAGGCGTTGATGCCTGCCTTTTTTGTTGGTGCCTGCTCTGAGAAACGGCTTCCCACAACCCTTTCCCAACATCACGGCAGTCCCGCGCTTCCCCCCCGTCTAAATCGCATTCATCTCATCATGTCCGCTTTACGGACCCCTCGGCCTTGGAAGGGCCTACGTGCGAATCGGTTCCAAGGCCCCCCCCGGCAGTTCTTTGTTCACCTTACACTTCATGGGTTTGCCCGCGCGGATGGACCCGAAGCAGGACATGCACTCCTCGCACGCAATGACCTCATTCGTTTTGCCGTCCAGTATCTTGCCTGCGGAGTCGGGATCGGCGATCATTTGCCGCCCGATGGCGATAATGTCCACGGGCCACTTGTCCACCGCTTCGGCGGCAGCAGATCCCACACCCATCTTTCCCACGCCGATCACGGGCAGGCTGGCGGCCCTGCGGATCTCCGCCGTCCGATCCATGTTCCCCGCAGGCGGTGCGTCCTTGGGGAAAGCGGAAGACGCCACCATCAATTTTCCCCCTTCCACCTCCTGAAAGGTCACCTGCGGCACGAGGGAAACGTCGAGCACATCCACGCCCGCCCCGGCCATGGCCTTGGCCACGGTGAGAGCGTCCTGTTCCGTCTGCCCCCCCTCCACGCCCTCCACGGCGTTGAGACGGAAAAAGATGGGCGCGCCCGGCCCCAGCCGATCCCGCACCGCTTTTACGACCTCCCGGGCAAAGGTGGCCCTTCCCAGGGCATCCCCGCCGTAGCGGTCTTCGCGCCGGTTCGTCAGCGGGGAGAGAAACTGGCTTATGAGGTAGAGATGGGCGCCGTGGATCTCCACGCCGTCGAACCCCGCCTCCATGGCACGCACGGATGCCCTGGCATAGTGGGCCACGAGTTGCCGGATCTGCTCCTCGTTCAAGGCAAAGGCCGGGACCGTGGGATTGAAGGTCACCCCCGAAGGCGAGGCCCCCTGCAGCGGGCCTCCAACGGGGTGGCAGCGTGCCCCCGCATGGTTGAGTTGAAGGACGGCGGCCGCGCCTGCCCCCTTGACGGTCTTCGCCAGCCGCGCCATGCCCTCCGCTTGGGCATCCTCCCACAGTCCCAGGCTGCCCTTCAGGATGCGGCCGTCTTCCTGGACCGCCGTGGCCTCCACGATCACGAGACCCACGTCCCGGGATCGTTCTTCGTAGAAGCGAAGGATGGCGTCCGTCACTTTTCCCTCGGGGCTTCCGTAGTTGGTGGTGAGCGGAGGCAAGGCCAGTCGATTCCGGAGCTTCATGCCGCCGATGGTGATCTCGTCTTTCAGGGTGGCCATTTCTCAACTCCCTTTTCCGGTTTCCGTTCCATTTTGCCCCCACGGTCCGGCTCCAGGATGACGTTCCCCTGGGCCGGGCCCGCTCAAAGCGGCCCCAACCGGCCCTCTCGATAGGCCGTTATGTAGGCCATGCAGAAATCATCCCTGCCCAGAACAGCGTTCCCGGCAAGCAGGGCACCGTAAAGGTCGCGGTCCGTGGGATCCAGGATGACTGAATCGAGCCCCCGGCTCATGGCCGCCACCAGGAATGTCCTGTTGATCAACTTGCGATGGGGGATCCCGTAAGAGACATTCGTCAGGCCACAAATTGTATGGACTCCCTCGATCTCCCCCATGATCCTGCCGACGGCATCCAAAGTGGCCACGGCCGACTGCGGATTGGTGGCCAGGGGATAGACCAGCGGGTCGATATAAAGGTCGTCGGGGGTTATGCCCACCTGTTCAGCCTTTTCCACCAGCCGGACCGCCATCTCCACCTTGTCTGCCACGGTCTCGGCCATGGATTCTTCCGACTGGCACAGGGCGATCAACTTCGCGCCCCGCTCCGCCGCCAGGGGCAGGATGCCCTCCAGCCGTTCCGGCTCCAGGGTGACGGAGTTGATCATTGGAGTTTGCGCCACCAGGGGCAGGACCGAGCGAATCACGCCCGGGTCCGGGCTGTCCAGGCAAAGGGGAATGCTTACGGCCTCTTGCACGATTTGCACCAGCCATTTGAGGTGTTCGGCCTCCTCTCCCACAAAACTCCCCGCGTTAACATCCAGGTAGTCCGCCCCTGCCTTTTCCTGCGCCGCAGCCTCGGCCTGAATTGCCTCTGCGTTACGGGTTTCGATGGCCTCCGCAATCCTTCCCCGGGAGGAATTGATCCTTTCACCGACGATGAGCATGAGCTGTCATCTCCTCCCTTTCCGAATCCAGTTAATCCGCTTCGCGATCACCATGGTGCCTTACCGGTCTGCACCGGAAAGCCGCCTGGCCAGTTCGACCGCCTGGGCGGCGTCGCCGCCGTACCCGTCCGCCCCGATCTTTTCCGCAAAAGCGGGGCTCACCGGCGCACCGCCCACCATTACCTTGATTCGATCCCTGAGCCCCCGCGCCTCCAGTTCCTGAACCACACGCTCCATCTCCGGCATGGTGGTGGTCAGGAGGGCCGAAAGACCGATGATGTCCGGGCTCTGTGTCTCCACCTGTTCCATGAGCTTTTCCACCGTGAGATCCACGCCCAGGTCGACCACGCGGAAACCCGCACCCTCCAGCATCATGCCCACGATATTCTTACCGATGTCATGAAGATCACCCTTCACCGTACCCAGGAAGACGGTCCCTTTTGGTTCACTCTGGGCACCCTTGAGCAACGGTTTGACCACCTCCAGACCCATCTTCATGGTCATAGCCGAAACCAGCATCTCCGGCACAAAGATCTTGTGCTCCGTGAACATCTTACCGATCTCGTCCATGGCCGGTATCAGGCCATTGTTGATCACCACATTGGGCTCCATTCCCTCGTCCAGGACCTCCCGCACCAATCCCTCGATCCTATCTCTCTGCCTTTCGATCACGGCCTGCCTGATTTCCGCCAGTGTATCTCCCATGAATCCACTCCTTCCTTGTCAATCCTTGCCCGCGGGTTTCTGCGTTCCCGGCCTGTCCCTCGAGCGATCTAATATCCTTCGTGGGCCGCCTCCACGATGGCCTTGAGGTTTTCGAGCGGCGTTGCCAGGGGGATGGCGCATTCCGGCCCGGCCGGCGTCACCCAGGCGGGCCGGTGAGGGTCCCGAGCCGTCCGCCGCTTATGCAACCTCTTTGGCCCCAGGACGCACACGGGCCTCGTCCAGGAGCCGATTCAGGAACTGTGCGATAGTGAAAACCTTGAATTTTTGTCGCCGCAGTTTGGCGTTGGCCAGGTTGTGGAGGCAGGAGTTGCAGTCGGTGAGCAGCACATCGGCTCCCACGCTCTCCACCTCTTCCAGGCGCTTTCGCGCCATGGCGATGGAATTGGCCGCAAAGGCCGCCCTAACCCCCCCGCCCGCCCCGCAACAAACGGCCTCGGCGCGTGCGTTGGGAAGTTCCACGAAATTGGGTGCGATCTTTCGTATGGTCTCGCGCGGCTCTTCATAGATCCCCGTGTGTCGTCCCAGGTCGCAGGGATCGTGGTAGGTGACCACCTTGTCCGTGCGCACATCCCAGTCGAAGTCCTTGAGAAACTGGGATATATGGATCACGCGCACGCCGGCCTCCTTCAGTGCTGCGTATCGAGGTTTGTTATTGAAGGTCCGATAACAATAAGGGCACCCCGTAATCACGGTCTTGGCCCCCGTGGCGAGAATGGCCCGGACGTTTCGATCCACCAGGTCCTGGTTCATCTGAAATCCCACATCTTCCAGCACACCCGAACAACAGACCTCGTCGATCAGCGTGTAATCCACCTCCAGCCGATCCAGGAGTCTCAACGTCTCCTCGGTGGCCTCGTCCTCCCGATACTGACCCACGCATCCGATAAAATAGACGTACTCGGCTCGTCGATTCCTCTCTCTACCGAAATCTTCAGGTTCATCCTCCCCGTAAATGTTGGTGTGACGATCCAGTATCTCCTTCATACCGGCAAATGCCGGATGACAAGTGCCCGATCCCACCATGTCCTTTCGAACGGCCTTGATGATTTCAGGAACTTCCACCCCCGAAGGGCAATGAACGGAACAGTTGGCACAGGTGGTACACTGAAAAAGCGTGTCCACCAACTCTTCACTCAGCTCAGCCCTGCCCTCCAGCACTTCCTGGAGAATGAGCATCTTTCCCCGGGCGTTCAATGCCGGTCGACTGGTGAGGCCAAAAACCGGGCACACGGCCCTGCAAAATCCGCAACTGGAGCATCGATAGATCTGATCGCCGAACTTTTTTTCGAATTCATAGGGTTGCCGCATTAATCTTCTCCTCGGAAATACACCGCACAGCGCTATCCACCTCTGCCGGTACCCCCTTCAGCCGTCCAGGGCCATCTTCCCCGGGTTCAGGATATTATTGGGATCCATGACGCGCTTCAAAGACCGCATGAGCGCCAGGGTTCCTTCCTCGTGCTCCATGGACATGAACGGGGCCTTCGCCAACCCTATCCCGTGTTCCCCGGTCAGGGTGCCCCCCATGGCCACTATCTTTTCATACAGTTCCGCGGAGGCTTCGTGCATGCGTCTGACCTGGTCGGGGTCCCTGGCGTCGATGCTGATGCAGGGGTGGAGATTTCCGTCCCCCGCATGACCCACCGTGGGAATCCTCAGGTCGTATTTCCCGGAAATCTCCGATATCACCTTCAAGGCCTCGGGTACCCGGGACATGGGCACGGAGAGGTCTTCCACGAAGAGGTTGTTGTTGATCCGGGTAAAAGCCCCTCCCGCCGCCTTCCGGGCGGCCCACAGCGCCTCGGCCTCTTCGCGGGATTTGGCTCGTTTCACCGACCGCGCCCCGTTCTTCTTGAAGATGTCCACGACCCTTTTCATCTGGTACACCGTTTCCTCTTCGGTGTAACCGTCCGTTTCCGCCACAAGTATGGCTTCCACCTCCGGGAAATCCGCCCCTGTCACGGTATTGACCGCCCGGAGGCCTTCCCGATCCATGAGTTCCAGCACGCTCGGCAGAATCCCTGAATGCATGATCTCGCTCACGGCGCGCCCCGCTGCTTCCACGTCGTCGAAAGTGGCCATGGCCGTTGCGGACAGCGGCGGTCGAGGGTTGATTTTCAGCGTAATCTCCGTGACCACGCCCAGTGTCCCTTCCGAACCCACGAAAAGGCGCGTCAGATCGTAGCCTGATGAGGTCTTCATGCACCGGCTTCCCGTGCGAATGACGCGTCCCTCCGGAAGGACAACCTCCAGGGCCATCACATAGTCCTTTGTAGTACCGTACTTGGCGCCTTTGATCCCCCCTGCGTTGGTGGCCACATTGCCCCCCAGGGTACAGACCTTGCCGCTCGCCGGGTCCGGAGGAAAGAAAAACCCGTGTGGCTCAAGGGCACGTTCCAGGTCGGCATAGACCACCCCGGGTTCCACGACGGCCACTCTGTCCTCGATGTTGATTTCCCGAATGGCGTTCATACGGCTCATGTCCATGATCAACCCGCCGCTCTGGGCTACGGCAAGACCCGCCAGGCCCGTCCCTGCTCCCCGAGGGATTACCGGGAACTTTTCCCTGTTCGCCAGTTTCAGGATTTCCGAGACCTGGCCGCTGTCTTCCACCCACACGGCGGCGTCAGGACGGTGCCTGTGCTCGGACCCATCCTTGGAATAGGCGATCAGGTCGATCAGTTGATCCGTGTAATTGGCGTCACCCACGAGCTCCCGCAACGACGCCTTGACGTCATCTTTCATTCCATGCCTCCGGTTCTTCCTATGACAACGGTCCCCGATTTTTCAACTCATGAGCCTGGGAAAAGGCGAGAGAAGATTTCCGTCCCCATCAAACTCCAGGTGCCTTTCCTCAGGAGTGATCTCCAGGTCCTCACGGCCCTCGAGATCCGGCACACACCCCTCGGAGACCGCGATCCAGTTGAGTTCGAGCGTATTCTTGATATGTACGATCCGCACGTCTCCCGTCTCAAACGGCCGCAACGTCAGCAGGGCGGCGGCCACCGCATCGCGGTCCGTGTCAAAGGTAAGCGGCACCATGCCGGACTCGGGACAACAGGCCGTAATGCAGTTGACCGCCGTTACCTGAAAGTCGATCTTGTCCGTAAGCCGTTTGACCGTGAAATCGGCCTGACCGATTCCGAGGGCACTGCCCTCCGAACCCTCGGTCAGGTCCCTCACGAAGATACGGGTGATCCGGGGGAGGGGCCGTCTGGCGCCGTAAGCGCAGACATCCCTTCCCACCACGTTGGGATCGATGCCTTCACCGCTGATATCCTTTCCCATTTCATCGATGATCAGCAGGTCGATCTCGTCCAGAGGAAGGGTTGGCAGACAGGCGCGGGCCTTTTTCAGCAGTTCCGTCTCCACCGCTTCGATCCGCTCGGCCCGGGCGATCCTCAAGTCGCAGGTGCGGTGATCCTGATTCTCCACGAGACACACCCCGAATATGACACCGGCCCGGGCGATCACTTCCTTGCCCGCCGTGCTGATGATTTCATACTGATCACGCACCACCGAAAGCCTGTGGTAGTGCTCCGCCCCCTTCTGGTTTCCGAGGCCGATGGCGGCCATCTTGATCAGCCCGCTCTCCGTCGGACCGATGAAATTCGTGTGGGGCTTGATCCGGTTGATCAACACGATTCCCTCCGCCTCATGGGCCAGCCTATCGACGAAAAGCGGAATACCGTTCTTTTCCCCCAGGGGGACCACATCCATCGTGGCCTCCACAGGCGCCCCCACGCTCTGCTCGGTGATGCCCCGGGCCTTGAGCACCTCCTTCTGGCCTTCGGCCGTGGCCCCGCCGTGAGAGCCCATGGCCGGCGTCACAAAGGGTTTGCACCCAGCATCCTTCAACTTGCGCACCACCGCGCTCACCACCTCCACGAGGTTCGCTATACCACGGCTTCCAACCGCCACGGCCACGCGGGCGCCCGGCTTGATTCCCAGATCAGAACCAAGCCTGCTCCACTCCCGTTCAAGACAGACGCCAATGTCCACTGCCGGGGGTATCTGGTACCGCTGGCGCACCCACAGCATGGCGGGCAACTCCGGCAGCACGAGTTCCTGGATCCCCATGGTCCCTTCTCCTCCCCTTCTCGGGCACGATTCGGGAGTATGATCTCCCTGCCTGGGTTGCGGGTTGTGGAATCCCGTGGCAGCGAGCCTCCGTCCCCCACGGGCCTCCGAGTATAGTGGCCCCGGTAACGCGGTTCAAGTCAAAAGGTGCACCCCTCTGACACCTGCTTCCCCGAATGCCATCACCCCTTGTTTTTGCTTGACTTCCCGTCCCGGCGGGGTATGAAAAAGCGGCAAAGGAGGTGTCCGTGTTTCATCTCTTCCGGCAAGGCCTGAAGGCGGCATGGCCCATCTGCCTGGGATACCTTCCCATCGGCGGGGCCTTCGGCGTGATCGCGGGAAACTACGGGCTTTCCGTGGCGGAAATCGGTTTGATGTCCCTTCTGGTCTTTGCCGGGAGTTCACAGTTCATCGCGGTTTCCATGCTGCACGCCGGCGCAGGTCTCCTTCCCGTCGTGACCACCACCTTTGTGGTAAACCTTCGGCACCTTCTCATGAGTTCCGCCCTGGCCGACCGCCTGGGAAAAGTCTCGCGTCCCCTGGGGGCGCTCTTCGCCTATGGCATCACGGATGAATCCTTTGCCGTGAACACGGCACGCTTTCAGGACGAAGACTGGGATTATGGCCGGGCCCTGCTCGTCAACCACATCTCCAACGCGGCGTGGATCGTCAGCACCATGCTGGGCGGCGCATTCGGGAGATTCATCCCCGAAGGGGGCCTGGGAATCGATTACGCCCTGACCGCCATGTTTCTCTGCCTCCTCGTGTATCAGTTGCGCAACCGCCTGCACGTGCTGGTGGCGATCGTGTCGGGCATCCTTGCGGTCCTCTTCGCCCTGTGGCTCCCCGGAAACGCCTACGTGATCCTGGCTTCTGTACCTGCGGCGGCCGCGGGGGCGGCCCTCCGGAACACACTTGCCCGGGAAAAAAAGGGCCCTCCCGTGGAGGACCCTTCATGAACGTTCGGCCCGAAATCCTGCTGCTCCTGGCGGCCATGGGAGTCGTTACCTATGGGCCCCGGTGGTTTCCCATCCTTTTCTTGAGCGGCAAAAGGTTGCCGCCCTGGTTCCGGGCCTGGCTGGATTTCATCCCGGCAGCCATCTTGAGCGCCCTG
>JAFDIS010000087.1 GCA_019307945.1 Deltaproteobacteria bacterium
CGTGTCCCATGCCGAGAGGTAGATGGCGAGGGAACACCCGTGGTTCGCCAGGGCCTTGAGACGTTCCCTTGCCGGGACCGGGGTCTTCCCCTCTATCCTGGTGAGGATAAGGGTTTGTGTGATCTCCGGCAGGGTAAAGGATATCCCCGCCCGGGCCGCGGCGGCAAAGGCAACGCTTACCCCCGGCACCACCTCGTATTCCACGCCGTCCCGCTCAAGGAGCAGAATCTGTTCGCGGATAGCGCCGTAAAGGGAGGGATCTCCGGTGTGCACCCTCGCGGTCGTCCCGCACCTACGCACCGTTTCCATGATCACGGCATGGGTCTGATCAAGCGTCATGGACGAGGAATCCACAATCCTGGCGCCCTCCTTTGCGCATGCCACCACTGCCTCCGGCACGAGGGACCCGGCATAGAGGACCAGGTCCGCCTCCCGGATGAGTCGTTGCCCCTTGACCGTGATGAGTTCCGGATCGCCCGGACCGGCCCCGATGAAATATACCTTGCATCTGTTTTGCTTTTTCATATCAGTTCCTTCACTCTCCGCCCGGTTTGCCCGCCGAGACGATGAAGACCGGGTTCAGGGCCTCGAGCCGGAGGTCTTGGCCCAGGTCCTTTCCCCTTGCTGCCGACACGAGACTGACGGCAATGGACCAACCTGCTCCGGCAAAAAAGTCAACCGCTCGCTGCAAAGAGCCCACGAGCACCAGATGCAGGACGATCCTCCCGCCCGGCCTGAGCCTTCGGGCCGCCTCCATAAGGACCTTGTCGTTTTTACCCGCTCCTCCTCCCATGAATATCCTGTCCGGTTCCGGCAGATCGAAAAGGCAATCGGGCATTTCACCGTGGACCGCCTCCACATGGTAACACCCGGTCCGGCGTATGTTTTCACGTATCTGCTCCACCCGTTCCACCCTTTTCTCCACGGCATACACCCTGCCCCTTCTTGCAAGGAGCGATGCCTCGATCGCCACAGAACCTGAACCGGCTCCGAGGTCCCACAGGACATGGCGGGGGTGTATCCGGAGAGCGGCGATCCCGGCCGCGCGAACTTCCTTTTTGGTAATCTGTCCCTGTTCATGGATATAGCAGTCATCGTCCATGCCCACATGCGGGAGGATCTCGGGGTGACTCATCCGTTGAAGGAGCAGGAAATTGAGAGGGGAAAAGTCCGTATCTTCGGCCTGCGCGAGGGTGTACCTGCCCGTCCGCTCATCTTCAAGGCCCAAATTTTCAAACACGTGCATTTCAAAGGTGTCCACTCGCCTGCGAATCATTGCCGACGCAATGCGGCAGGGTGTGTTTTCAGGGTCCGTATATATGGCGACCCGGTCAAAAAATGCCAGGGCCCGGAAAAGGGGGGACATGTCCTGTCGGCCGTGGAGTGAGACCGCCTTTATATCCTGCCAGGATATCCCGAGCCGGGAGGCCGCGGCCTGGAGTACGGTCACATTGGGATGTATCCGTACATGTTCCCTTCCCAGGCCCTTTACCAGGAGCTGGCCGATCCCGAAAAAGCCCGGGTCCCCGTCTGCCAGGACTACCACCCTTTTCCCGGCCTGTACCGCCCCCCTGACCTGCTCCAGAACCCGCTCCAGGGGAGACTCGATCACTATCTGTTGTGCATGAGACGGTGTGGCCCGATCAAGGAGACGTTTCCCTCCGGCCAGGACATCCGCCTTTTGGAGAATCTCCTCGTACGATGGGCAAAGCCTGCCGTTTCCCACCCCCATGCCCAGGACTTCAACCGTTTTCATCCATATCTCCTGTTTGCCCCTCTACGTCCTGCCGGTGCGCTTCTCCGGATGCCAAGCGCCTTCCCAGAAGCGTACCGTCAAAGCCGAAAAGACAAACCTCCAGGCACACCTTCGGCGGGATAAAACACCTGCCGTTCGAGACGGCCTTGCCTATGAGCGTTTGAATCACATCCTCTTTGTGTGTGTCATGAGAAATTATGTCCAATACCTCCCGCGCGGTATTGGCCTTGACCACGGCTCCCGCCTTTTGCCCGTTGATTCCCGCCGCCTTGCACCATTCCCCCAGGAGACGGAAGTCGATAAGCGCTGTCCCGGCATGGGTATATTCATGGCCCTGGGCCACCTTGATCAGCTTGCCGAAAAAGCAGCCATAAATGATCCGGGAAAAACGCCTTTGGGCCGCCTCTTTCAAACTGAACGCGAAAAAGTCCGCCACCTGGATGCAGGCCTCATCGGGCAGTTCCGGAAAAAGACGCCGCAGAAATTTTTCACTCTTTCCCCCGGTGCAGAGGGCCACGGTTTCCAGGCCCAGGGCCTCTGCCACGTCCAGGGAAAGGGCAATGGTTTCCTCATAGGCCTCGTTGGAAAACGGGATCACGGTCCCCCGGGTTCCGAGGATGGAGATCCCGCCCACAATGCCCAGACGCGGGTTCAGGGTCTTCCGGGCGATTTTTTCCCCATCTGCAACCTCGATGGTGATCTCCAGCCCCATGGGAGCAGTCCCCGTTTCCAGAAAACACTCCTGAACCGCCTTCTGCAACTGCTTGCGGGGTCCGGGGTTTATGGCGGGTTCTCCGGGAGGGATGGGCAGTCCCGGTTTTGTTACCCTGCCGACACCCTTCCCTCCCCGGAGCAGCACCTGATTGCCGTGTCCCCCAGGCTTTAGCAGGACCGTACAGGAAATCCGTGCCCGGTGGGTGGCGTCCGGGTCATCTCCCCCGTCCTTGATCACTGTGGCCGTGGCGTGGTCTCCTGAAATCTCCACCGTTTCCACGGGGATCATGAGCCGCCCCTCTTCCGGGCAGGGGATAGCCACGTCTCCGATCCGCGGACGCTTCATGAGCAGGGAGAGGAGGGCCGCCTTTGCCGCTGCAGTCGCCGCGGAGCCGGTGGTAAATCCATGGCGAAGCCGTTTCTTTCGCGTGGATTTTTTCCGCCTTCCCGTCACCCCCTTCTCCCGGCCAGTTCCGCGAGGGCGTTCACCACTGAGGCTGCCAGGGCAGATCCTCCCTTCCTTCCCCTGATGGTGATATAAGGAGTTTTTGACCGGCCCATAAGAAGTTCCTTTGACTCCTCGGCATTCACAAAACCCACGGGCATGCCCACCACCAGGGCCGGCCGGCACGTCTCTTCATCCATGTGATCGAGGAGTCGCAGCAGGGCCGTGGGTGCGTTCCCGATCACAAAGATTCCATCCTCCATCCTCCGGGCCACCAGGTCAACGGCAGCCCCGGCCCTTGTTATACCCTCCTCTCTCGCCCGCCGGGCCACCTTCGCGTCACCCATATGGCACTCCACCGTGCACCCCCATCGGTCGATCCGCCTGCTCCCAATGCCGGCACGGGCCATCTCCGTGTCAGTGACGATGGTGCACCCGCCCCTTATGGCTGCAATGCCCGCTGAAACGGCCTTTTGGTGGAACACCACCAATGACAGGAGTTCAAAATCGGCGCTGGTATGGATCATGCGCCGCACCACCTCCCACTGAGCTCCTTCAAACGGCCTGGGCTCGGGGACCTCCGAATCGATGATTGCAAAAGAAAGGCGCTCGATCTCACCGGGTTCTGTAATCTTTGTCATGCGTATCATTTTCCCTCCTGCGATTGTCTCATCCGCATCTTCGGCAGTATTCGACAAAATGGCGCGCCACCGCCGGGTTCGATCCCCAGTGGAGGTGGATATAAGAGCCCAGCACTCGCCCTGTTTGAAACCCCTCCCTGATCCCTGTCCTTCCTTTACGGTCCGTGACCCGGTATATGGTGAAATATCCGGCCGGTTCCTGGGAGATGGCGGAGTAGTGGAACTCGTGCCCCCGTATGGTGATGCCTGCGGGCCCCAGAATGGAATCCTTTGCAGTCATGACCTCCCGATACCCCAGGGCCTTAAACCGCTCCTCCATCCGGCACCTGAAGGGGAAGATTCCGGCCATGGGGTGGAGAACGCCCCGGAGATCTTCAATCTTATCCATGAGAAACATGAATCCCCCGCATTCCGCGTAAATGGGCATACCGTCAAGAGCGGCCTGCCGGATTTCGCGGTTCAGATTCCGGTTCCGGGAAAGGGCTTGCGCATGGAGCTCCGGATACCCTCCACCCAGGATCAGCCCCTTGATCCCCCGGGGCAGTGATCTGGCCCTTAAGGGGGAAAAGGGCACAATCTCTGCCCCTGCTTCTTTAAGGAGACGGAGATTTTCATGGTAATAGAAGCAGAATGCCTCATCCCTTGCAATAGCGATGCGCACCCCCCGGCCTTCGTTTTTTCTGCGGGGAAAAGATGATTGAGCGCCGAGCGCATGAGGGATGCCGCCTTCCTGCATTTTCTGTCGGCGTGTCCGCTCCAGGAGACCATCCAGAACAACTCCCTCTTCGATCCATTGGGCCAGTTCATCCGTCCGGAGCTTTTCCGCATCCACGTCATCAGCCGTGATCAGCCCCAGGTGCCGTGAGGGAATTTTGAGGTTGTCCCAGCGCGGCAGACTCCCCAGGATCGGGACCTCCGGGAGCGACTCGAACGCCTCTTTCAGGATTTCCGCATGGCCCGGACTCCCCACCCTGTTCAGAATAACGCCTGCCAAAGAGAGACGAGGGTCAAAAGCACCAAACCCGAGGGCGATTGCGGCCGCGGAGCGCGCCATGGAGGCGGCATTAATCACCAGGACCACCGGGAGATGGAGCCCCTTGGCCATCTGGGCGGTTGACCCGGACTCATCGCTCCCTGAAAATCCGTCAAAAAGCCCCATGACCCCTTCCACCACGGCCACATCCGCGTCGACGGCATACCGATTGAAGATATTCCGGTTGCAGGCACGGTCCATCATCCAGCCGTCAAGGTTGTGGGACGGCCTTCCCGTTATCAGCGTATGGTGCCCGGGATCAATGAAGTCCGGTCCCACCTTGAACGGCTGCACCGTGAGGCCTCGCCTTGCGAGTGCCGCCATGATTCCCAGAGACACGGTGGTCTTGCCGCATCCGCTGTGGGTCCCGGCTATCACAAACGCGGAAACGGTCATATCATTCCCATGATCCTTTCCACGTCACAATGGGCCTCGAAGTGGTCGGCAAGTCGGTCGTACTGGTGGAATCTTGCCCGTCTCCCGTACCCGGGTTTCCTCATCCTGAGGCCCTTGGTGATGCGTATTTCGTTCAGAAACCAGCTTCTCAAACCGGGCATATCCAGGAGTCCGTGCACGTAGGTCCCCATGATCCGGCCGTGCTCACTTATCCAGCCGTCATTCCACGCCCTTCTTGAACCCTGTTCGTGTATTCTGAGAAAGGGGCTTCCACCTTCTCCGGTCATCCTGGAACGTCCCATATGGATTTCATATCCGGTCACTTTCCTGCGATTCAGGAAACAGGTCCCGGTCACCTTTCGTACTACTTTCTCACCTGCAAGCACCGTCTCAAGGGGGAGCAAACCGATTCCTTTTATCTCTTTTCTCCGGGACTCCACACCCAAGGGGTCTCTGATTGTTTTTCCCAGGAGCTGGTAGCCCCCGCAGATTCCCAGGATTCTGCCGCCGTTGCCGGCAAAGGACCGTATGGCCCTCGTCCAGCCGGAACGTTTCAACCATGCGGCATCCTCCATCACGTTCTTTGCGCCCGGCAGGATCAGCCAATCGTATCCGCCTGTCAGCTCGCCGGGTCGGAAAAGGTAGTTCACCACAACATCCCGCTCCTGTTCCAGGACCGCCAGATCCGTAAAGTTGGATATGGAAGGGAGTTTCAATACGGCGATGTTGACCGTGTTCGCCCCAGTGGGACGTCCCCCGCGCCTGTCCTGCTGAACGGCCACGGAGTCTTCTGAATCGATAAAGATGTCCCTGTAAAAGGGAACCAGCCCCAGAACCGGCTTCCCTGTCTTTTCCTCGATATAGGCAATGCCCGATGAAAAGAGCCCCGGATCCCCCCGGAACTTGTTGATCAGGAAACCGATGGTCTGCTCCCGCTCCTCCCGGTCCATGAGATTGTAGGTACCGATGATCTGGGCAAACACGCCTCCCCGGTCGATGTCCGCCACCAGAATACAGCGGGCCCCGGCCGCCTTTGCCATCCGGAAATTGACCAGGTCATTTTGCTTGAGGTTCATTTCGCAGCAACTGCCGGCGCCCTCCATGACGATGACTTCGTACTCATCGGCAAGCTTCTTGTAAGAGGCCAGAACCGCTTTCTTAAGTTCGGGCTTCAGCGCATGGTACGAGGCGGCATCCATCTGCCCGTATACTTCCCCCTGCAAAATAACCTGGGAACCCTGTTCTGATGAAGGCTTGAGCAGGATTGGGTTCATGTGGACGGACGGTACCAGGCCCGCTGCCTCGGCCTGGACCACCTGGGCCCGTCCGATCTCGCCCCCTTCTGCCGTGACATAGGAATTGTTGGACATGTTCTGGGCCTTGAACGGGGCCACACGGATTCCCCGCCGCTTGAGTATCCGGCAAAAGGCCGTGGCAGCGATGGACTTCCCTACATCACTCCCGGTCCCCAGAAACATGATCGTCTTGGCCGTCTTGCGGTTACTTTCCATAAAGCCTTTTTTTCAATCCCTGGCCCTGTTGACGCAATGGATTGCGCCCAAAAAGAAAAGCATGCCAATAATCGCCAGCAGGACATACGATGAATAAGTGACCGGAGTCCTGAAGGCTGCTGCCCGGATGGCTCTTGAGGCATGGGTGAGCGGAAGAAAAAAAAGGATCTTCTGCGCCCATACCGGCAGACGATCCACGGGGAAAAAAGTTCCACCGAGAAAGGCCATGGGCGTAATTACAAAGTTGGTCAGCATGGCCTGATCAGCATGGGACTTCACCACCATGGCCAACCCGACGGCGAGAGATGAAAACACGAAACTGTTCAGAAACACGGCCAGCCAGAACAGGGGATTGTCATAGGAAAGTACAATACCGAAGAACAATCCGAGCATAAGAATGATTCCCACGGAAAAGAAAGCGCGGGTTACCCCGGCAAGGGTCTCGCCGATGACATAGGAAATATTGCTGATGGGCGCTGCCTGGAATTCCTCGAAGATGTGCCAGTAAAATCGGGAGATATTGATCTCACTGCCGATAGCGAACGCCCGGGTCATACTGCTCATCGCCACAAGGCCGGGCACCAGGAACTCCATGTACGTATGCCCGTGGATCGTCACCGACTTTCCCATGGCATATCCGAAGGCAATGAGATACAGAAGGGGGGAGACAGACATGGAAGCCATCATCTTCGGGAACCGTCTTTTAAGGATAAGGAATTCCCTGTAGTAGACTGCAAAGAACCCGTACATTATTTGACCTTTTTTCCGGTGAGCGCGAGGAAGGCGTCTTCCAGGTTCACCCGCCTGAAGGAAAAACTTTCGTCCTGCGTAGCGGTATATTCTCTTGCCGCTTCTTTTGTCTTGAAATAGATGGTTTTGACATTGTCATCAACGACCCTGTCAATGGCCCATGCGCCCTGGCGTGACATGAGGGCCCGGGGGCTGTCGACCGCGATGATCGCGCCCTCATCCAGGAATGCAACCCGCTGCGCCAAAAATTCCGCTTCCTCAATATAATGGGTAGTAAGAAAAATGGTCGTCCCTTTCTTTTGCACCCTCTTTATCAGCGCCCAGATCCGCCGCCGGATCCCTGCGTCCAGCCCGACCGTGGGCTCATCCAGAAAAAGGACCCGGGGGGAATGAACCAGGGCTCTGGCTATGGTGAGCCTCCTTTTCATCCCTCCTGAGAGCCGTGCAACAGGCGTCTTTTCCCGGTCACCCAACCCCACATAATCCAACAGTTCCCGTATCTTTTGCGTCCGTTTTGCTGCCGGCATTCCAAAAAGCAGGCCGTGGATCGTCAGATTTTCGAAAACCGTCAGTTCATTATCCAGGTTAATGGTCTGGGGAACCACTCCGCATTGGCGCTTCGCATCAAGGGCCTCATGTTCGATATGAAACCCGTTTATCCACGCATCCCCTCCCGACCGTTTGGCAAGGCCGGTCAGGATGCGGACAGTCGTGGTCTTTCCGGCCCCGTTGGGCCCGAGATAGGCAAAAAGTTCGCCTGCAGACACCCGGAAACTGACCCCATTCAAGGCCTGCACATCCTTGTATGATTTTTTGAGATTATTGACCTTGATCATTATTTTTCTATACCGTCCCTAGCCATGACACCCTGCTTGTAGTAGTGTTTAATTTCCTTCATCTCGGTCACCAGATCGGCTTCTTCTATGACGCGCTGATCCGCATATCTTCCGGTAATGACCATCTCGATGTTCTGCGGCCGTGTGTGAATAAGTTCCAGCAGATCCTCGACGGAAAACAGGTTATAATAGGTCGCGATGTCCGCCTCATCAAGGATGATGATATCATATTTTCCTGAAAGCATCACTTTTCTTACCTCTTCCAATCCATTCTGTGCAATCTTGATATCCTCGGGATCCGGATCACGGTGGAGGAAAAAACGGTTGCCGTACTGTTTTATTGTAATTAGGTCGGATAATCGGGCCAAGGCCCTGTGCTCGCTATATTCCCTTCCCTTGGCAAACTGTGCGATATAGGTCCTGAGCCCCGCACCCGCGGCGCGAAGCGCGAGCCCAAAGGCCGCTGTCGTCTTTCCCTTACCATTACCCGTATATACTTGAAGATACCCTTTCATCGGAAATTTCCCTCTTTCTGTATTTTTGTCCGCTGTCTCGTCCCCGGCATTACCTTTGCGCAGAGCATTCGGCTAACTTATCCGGGAAAGATCTTATGGAATCGATGCTCTCCACCGACGGAAATCCGGCAAGGGCTCCTGTCTTCTCAAGGTATTCCATTTTGCCGATGGTAATGATCCTCGCATCCGACTGATGTATACACGCATCGCTGACAAGTGCCAGCTTCTCCCTGAGAGGAATGGAGAGATCTACAACAATCAAAGCGAACGAATCAAGCCTGGCCGCTTTTCTGGCAGACATGATATTGGGATAGTGAACTGATCTCCCGGCATGGTTTTTCAGGTGATATTCGATGAAGTAACGCCTGTCAGGACTGTCACTGACTATCAAGGTGCAACGCCGTTCCATAATTCACCCTCCATCAAGTATGTTTACGAGTTCATGACCTCATCTACCAAGGAACATCAGCGGCAGATTCATCCTAACCGGTTTCCATCCGGAATTGAGTCCACCGGGAGATCGTCGGAGCGTGCGAACTTCCCCCTGCTGTGCCACTGTGTTTTCCTGAATCTGTTTGTAAGTTCCGCAGGCCGGCCATGAATCCTCAACAAGTTTTTTGAGCAAGACGGAGCAGGGGTTGCTTCGACGGTGAATCAGACTGCTATTCGCGGGTTGGTTACCAGCACTATTCGTTATTCGTCCGGAGGGCACTCGATCTAAGATCGTGAATAGACCCGGGGGGGGTCTCAACATGGTGCATCACCAAGTATCTCCTAACCTACCCCAAGCTCCATCTTGCTCAAAGCTTTCATGCCGAATAATGCGTTCTTTGAAAATCGACCAAGAGGTCCTCGATCGGCTGCCGGTTCCGGTTGCATCATGGCCCAAATAAACCCTGTGAATTCTCATGCAATGGCCGTGATCGCCACTTGGCGGACCTTGCCTTTCAGGATCAAGACCCTGTCCCGTTTATGCAGACGCTCCATGCACTTTAAGGCGCTTTTCGCATCAACCGTGCTCAAATCGTGACTCATTTGGGGGCCGACGCAGGGCTTCCAGGCGTAATGCTGGACCGATTCTATCAATTGCGTCCTGCAGCGACGCTTGCCTATTTTGGTGATTTTTCGCCCTTTCTGCCTGTCGCTCGAGGAATTCTCCGAGGGAATAAGGCCAAGAAATGCCATCAATACCCGCTGGCTTGGAAATCGGCGAAAATTTGTTGTTTCCGCAATGAATATCCTGGCGGCCAGAGTACTGATCCCTTTGAAGGCCCGGATCTTTTTTACACCGGGCCCATAGGTGTCTGCGCGGGCAATCTGCTCGATTTGATGATCAAGGTTCTTGATGCGGAATGGCATGATGTCGTTATCCCTCCTCTCTATCCTTCTTGCCTATGATAAGAAGGGAGAGATAATGGGGAACCTTATCCGGCCTATGCCCCAGATCATAGGCTATTTCTTGACCACTAAGCCCGCATCGGGAGACCAACACGGCCCTTTTCCCCTTTGCCAGGAGATTCAAAGTGTCCAAAATCTCTTTATAATGTCGATACACCTTAAGCATGACCACCCGGTCAGAGCAATTGATCGCTTTTTCCAGCTGTTGAGCGCCCATGGCGCCGGAAATGACCGTGAACGATTCCTCGGCCTCCGCGAGGGGCATTCGGGCCGCCGCTGCTCCGGCCTGGTAAGAAGTTATGCCGGGAACGATCTCAATGGGAATCTCAGGCGCTGTTTCTCTGATGGTATGCATGAGATATCCGAAGGTGCTGTACGTCATGGGGTCACCCAGGGTGACAAAGGCTGCGTCTTTTTCCTTCCCGATCACACGAAGGACCCGGTCTGCATTCTCTTTCCATGCCCTTTTAAGAACATCTTTATCGCGTGTCATGGGAAAGCCTAGAAGCCGCACGGGGACTCCCTCCTTGAGATGGGCCGACACGATATTCTTTGCAAGGGAGTAAGTGTTTTTTGTTGAAGAGGCGGCAAAGACTACCGATACCCGCTGCAAGATATTCACTGCTTTTAAGGTAATCAGCTCCGGATCGCCAGGTCCAACCCCTATGCCGTACAACGTCCCATATGTCATTTCTCGATGCCTTCCTGAACAGACGGCATGTTCGCCGTATCAAACCTTGCAGGATAAAGGATCCTGCCGATCTCCCATATGCCGTCAAGCAGCCTCATGGTGGGCCGGGAGACGATGTCTTCATCAACAATGTATATCTCTCCTTCCCGGACCGCCTTGATGGCCATGAATCCGGGCTCATTCCTGATCAGCGGGATGCGTATCCGGTTCATGGGGCCTCTTTGGGCCAGATAGACATGGATTTCATCTGCATGGAAAAGGATCCGCTCTTTTCCGTAGGCGGCTATGTTGGTCCCGTGTCGCGCCCGGGCGTCTTCCGCCACATTGACGCCCCCGGCGGTCCTCAGGGCGAACATGGCAATGGAAGAGGGCGAAAAGGTCCTCATCTTGGTGTGAATCGCTTCGAAATAGACCCTCTTTCTCTTTGCAACGGGAATGCCCTTTACAAGGGAACGGATTTTCCCGATTCCTCTCTTGAATTGCTTTATCATGGCCTCGGCCTGCGTTTCCCTTCCGGTTAGGAGTCCAAGATTTTTCCAGTACGAATAGACCTCTTTGATGGTTCTCGGCTGCAGTGATACAACCATAACCCCGGCCCGGCGGAGCTTGGCCACCAGGTTTTTGTAGCCGCGCGCGATCATCGGGCGGATCAGAACGAGATCGGGCCTTGCCGCCAGAAATTTCTCCGCATCGTCATGATAACTGAACACCGGTTTTGTCATGGCCCGGGGAGGATACGCCTCATTCCTTGAAACGCCGATGATTTCCCGGTTAAGGCCGAGGGAAAAAAGGTTTTCCGTATGGGCCCCGTAAAGGGAAATGATCCGATGAAAAGGTTTCTTCATGACGATCCCGATTCCGGATCGATCGACAAATTTCCTTGTTCCCGCCCGTGTGGATGAAACGGAAACACCCAGTGTCATACTCATCAGGGCCAACGCCAGACCCAGCGTTTGTATTATCTTTCTCGTCATGGCCTTCTTCTCCTGAATGCCACCTGTCTTGATCCGACGTATTCATCAAAATAAACACGACTCTCGATTCCAAAAACTTCATAAAGGATTTCCTCGGTCAGCACCTGATCCCGGTCCCCCTGGGAAACCACCCTGCCCGATTTCATGAAGACAAGCTTGTCACAATAGGTTGCGGCCAGGTTCAGGTTATGAAGCGCGGCAATGACGGTTTTTCCCCCGGTCTCCACATCCCCGGCCACAATGTCCAGGATGTCCAGGGTATGCCTGATGTCCATGTTCGAGGTGGCCTCATCCAACAGCACGACCGGGGTGTCCTGGGCCAATGCCCGTGCGAAGATGACCCGTTGTTTTTCGCCGCCGCTCAATTCGGTGATATAGTTGTGTCTGAACTTTGCAATCTTCAAAACTTCCATAACCTGATCAACGACTTGCAAATCATCACTGGAAGGAGACGCAAACCTCGGTATATAGGGATGCCTGCCCATAAGGAGAATCTCCTCTACCGTGAAGGGAAAGTTGACATGGAAGTCCTGCGGGACCAGTGCTATTTCCCGTGCGATGACCTTACTCCCGTAATCTCTAATGTCCCGTCCACGATATTTTATGATCCCCGCCTGAGGTGTCTTGCACCGCGCCATCAGGTCGAGGAGCGTCGACTTTCCGCACCCGTTAGGCCCTAGGAGCCCCCAAAAACAACCGGAGGACAGGGTCAGAGAGAGGTTGTCCACAGCCCTGGTCCGGCCATAGTGGAAACTCAAATCTTCCATCTCGAAAATGAGGTCTTTACCCACTTTGCACCGCTGTTTGCCTTTTCTTGAAGATATAGCAGAAAAAGGGCCCGCCGATCAGGGCGGTAAGAACACCGATGGGGATCTCAGCGGGCAGAAGCGCCCTGGTGACGGTGTCCGCCGACAGGAGCAGGATGGCGCCTGCCAGGGCCGAGGCAGGGACCAGTCCTCTGCTGTCGGATCCCACAATAAACCGCATCAGGTGCGGGATAATCAGGCCGACAAATCCGATGATCCCGGATACCGATACACAGACAGCCGTGATCATTGACGCCGTTACCAGGAGTGTGATCCTTGTCCTGTTCGGGTTGATACCCAGTGAGGATGCGGATCGGTCACCCAGGGACATGATATTGAGGTCCCGCGCGAAGAAAATGCAGATGATGAATCCGATGAAGACAAAGGAGAATGTTATGAAGACGTCCACCCAGGTCTTTGAACCGAAACTTCCCATCAGCCAGAAGATGATGATCGAAACCTGTTCGTCCGCCACATATTTAATGAAGCTTATGCCTGCAGACAGGATTGCCGCCACGATAATCCCTGATAATATGAGATTATTGGAAGAGATTGTCCCGCCGGAGGTAGATAAAGCCATCACCGCAAAAAGGGTTGCCACCGCTCCCGCAAAGGCAAAAAGCGGCACCGAATAGATCCCGAGAGACCCGATGTCCAGGAGCAGGGCAATGGAGGCCCCGAAAGCGGCGCCCGCGGATATGCCCAGGGTGTACGGGTCGGCCAGGGGATTGAGCAGGATACCCTGAAATACCACCCCCGCCAAAGAGAGGCCCGTCCCGACGACTGCGGCCGTCAGGACGCGCGGCAGCCTGACGTCCCACACCACATAGGGAAAGACCTTGTTTATTCCCGCAATAAGGCCATGGTTTCCGCTGAGCCCGTAAAAGATTATTCTTATTACATCACCGGCGGATATGCGCATATAGCCCATGCCGGTTGCCATAATAATGACCAGGACCAGCATACCCCCGAGCAAAATGAGGCAGGCGCGCCCCGTTTCCGGGGCCGCCCGTTTTTCTTTCCTGATCCACATCCTATAACGCTATGTCGTTGTCCCGTGCTACGTCTTTAATATGATTGACGTATATCTCATCCCAGTTCATGTTTTCGCCCAGTCCGTGGATGACACACTTTACGCGTACACCCGCTCTTTTGAAGGTATTCTTCCAGGAATCTTCGTCATCCCCCGCCATGTCATTGTTGGCATGGTCTCCCGCGACGATCATCAGGGGCTTGAGCACAACTTTCCTGATCCGGCTATGGGTCACGGCCGAGACAACGTCAGCAAGAGACGGGAATCCTTCCACGGTGCCGATGAAGATGCGGGCCTTCGGGTACGTCCTGCGCATGACCTGCTGAAATTCAGCATAGATAGCGGTGCTGTAAAACTCATTGCCATGGCCCATATAAACGAGTGCGGCTCCTTCTTTTTCGGCAAGTTGTACATCGGACGCAAGGGCCTTTGCGGCAACCTCCATGTCCTTGTGGTAGTCATAAACCGGACCGCATTTTCCCAAGGCCGGCCTGCCGATGACCAACTTGACAAAAGGGGCATATTTTTTCTTGATGGTCGTTATGGCATTGAGGCCTCGCACATACGAACAAAGGTCCGTGTATTCCTCTCCATTGTATAAATGTGTGGGCTGCACGATGATGGTCCTGTAGCCGGCGTCCTGCAGGTCTGCAATAGTGGCCAGAGGCCCTTTCACATAAAGGATTTCCTTCGGGATCTCTTTGTGTTCAGAAAGAAACCGGGCATCGGCCTGTCTCTTGTGCCAAATGTTTCTTATAATGTTGGAGGTAAAAGCAACCCTCACTTCAACCTTTGGAAAGGCTTTTCGCACCTTTTTCTGTATGTTGGTGATGGACACCAGGGCAGATGGGTAGCTTGTCCCGAATCCTGCCAGCACAATCGCTTTTTTGTTTTTCTGACGCCCCATTGCAAATGAGGGAACAGCCGGTGAAAGGGCCAGAATCAATGTCATAACCATAATGCTGAGCTTTTTCATGATAATCTCCTTTCTTCGCTTCAGCCCGTAGCCGGAAACCCCGCCACAAGACAAATTTGTTCATACCTAAAATTCTACGGCCAATTGCACGGTAACCACATCCCGGGAATCCTCCACCTTGCCGTCGCTATTTTGGTTGTCGTCGTATTCCCCATGCAGGTATTCTGCAGACAGGGTGGTGAACTCGAACAGATCATAGCTGACGCAAAGACCATATTGTTTTTCCGGAAACAGCCCGAACATATCTCCGGTCCCCTCGTATTTTACGGTAAGCTGGAGAGGGTCCATGGGTCTGTATGCCAGTTCAAAATTCCAGGCGGCAGGTTTGGTTTCCTGTGCATCTCCGTTTCGATCTATTGCATAGCCCATTTCCCCGGCACGCAAATCATCCAGGGCCGTAATGTACTCGGCCCCGAAGCTGAGGTTGTTGTATTCGGCCACCAGGTACAGGGCCACTCCTCCCACATAATCCGTGATCTTGTTCACCTCATCCTGAAGCGTGTCCGTGTCGGCAACGTTGTTCAGGTATGATGCCCCGGCCAGCAAGGATATACCTCCCAGAGTATCTTCAGGGTTATGGATGTTGGCATCGGCAAAAAAACCTTTGATCCGGCTTTCATCATCGCTTGTCTTCTGCACATCCCCGTGAAACGCCCCGGCTACAGCGGAAAACCAGCTTCCATCGTACCCTGCCTCTGCGGCCGATTCCCGGATTTCAAAGACCTGGCAGGTCAGGGGATCGGAGATAAACCATGAGTTCAGCTCTCCGAAATGAGGATAGTATTTTCCCGCCTGAAAATGGAGGTTATAGGTCTCCTTGATACCCCCGAGCCGGATGGTACCTTCATCGATGCGGACCCGGTCCTCATCCTCATCTTCCTCGTAGAGAAACACCACGTGCCCCTTGGTGTATTTGTTTATCTGCGCGTCCGTGTGCAGCTCAACCGTTGACAGGGTCAGATCATCGTCCCTGCTGCTCGTTGATTTCCCCGTGGTGGGATCCTTCACCTTGTGCTTCTCGCTTCCATACTCTACTTCAATCGCACCGGATAACTCGATCCGGTCGATCCATTTCTCCTGCCCTTCTTCAGCAGAGATCGCCTCCGAGGTCTTTTCTACCTTTGCCTTGAGCTTTTCAATCTCCAGGTCCTTGCGGGAAACCTCCTGTTCAAGCCTGTCGATCCTCGCCCTAAAGATCTTTAGCTCATTCCTGATCTCCTCATTGGAGATCTCTTGGGCAAGCGCCACGGAATGCGCCAAAAAAACGGTTACAAAAATAGCCACAAGAGCCGAAAATCTTTTCATTGCCCTCAACCTCCTTTACATTGGGGAGGCCTAGTCTTACGTTATTCACGCGAGCCTGGCCCCCGTTAGTGGGTTCTTGGTTTCGTTGTTTACCGGACAGGAGGGGAGTTGTTGCTTGGCGGCGATCTCCTCCTGTCATCTATTTCACCTGCTCATCTCCTTTCTGTCCAATGGATCCATGAAATTGCCTGAAATAAACGCATCTACTTTGAATGCTCCTGCATAGGAAACCCCGTTCCGCCTGCACCATTTGCCATATTCCCTCACAAGGCAGGGGTCGTAAAACAACAGCGTTTCCACCAGTTCCATCAGGTCATTCATGATTCTCCAATAGATCGCACCGATTGCCCCCCTTCAAAAAAAATCCCCGGACCGAAATGAATCGATCCGGGGATTTCCCTTTTTTATCCACTAGATCAAAACTGACACGACCCCTCTCCTCGAGGATCATGCCTCACATTCAGGCA
>JAFDIS010000014.1 GCA_019307945.1 Deltaproteobacteria bacterium
ACACCGTTCTCATCGGGCAGCGGATGGCCGGCTTCGGTGATATGCGTCACGCGCAGATCCTCCGTGAAACCGTACTTGACGTTTATCATCCCCTCGCTGAGGCGCTCCCCGAATATTTCCTCCACGGCCCGGGCCATCGGCGCCGTGGCCTTGCCTCCGCCCACCACGAGCACTCGATCGAAAAGAGAGAGGTCCAGTGTCTCCGACTCCCCTTTCTCCGGTCCCAGGAAGAGCAGCCCTCCCTCGATTCGAACAAACCGCTTGACCGCTTCATAGGGGTCCACGGCCCGAAGGGAGGCCCGAAAAATCTTTTCCGCCTCGTGTCGCATCTCTTTCAGCAAGGGCGTTTCCACGGTTTATTCTCCTTTCTTTCTCCCCCGGATCTTCAAGGGTCCTATCGCGCCCCGAGAAGGCACCGATTATAGACGAGAGAAAAACGGCTGTCCAACGCAAAGCCCGGAATTTCTCCTCCTTTGCAGGAGCCAGGGTGCCGCCCCCCAGCCCCCCGGCGGAGGAAAGCCGGTCGCTTTTCGCCTTGACCCGGGCCCAACCCGTCGATATATCCTTTTCTCCATTACGTGTACGTGGGAGCGGGCCGATTTGTGGGGAGATGGAGGCCCGGCGCTGTGGAGGAGGACGACATGGCCACGAACTACGAGACAATCATCCGGGAAAACCTGACACGCCTTTTCGATGATCCCCCCGTAGACCTTGCCGAGCGCATGGGGGCGCAAAGAGCCGGGAACAGCTATCGCCTGCGGGCCTTCGGCGAGGACTGTTCCCTCTCACCCGAGGGAATTCGGTTTTCGGGCAACCCCGCAACGGGCCCGCGGGGGCTCCTGGTCTCCCTTTATGCGCTTAATGCGGGATCGGAACCAATGAAAACCGTTCCTTTTCGATCTTTCAGGGAATTACCCGGCAGCATGCCCTACCAGGGGGCCTTCACGAGCCACACGGAACGAGTGCTTGTACCCCAAGTGCAGGCAATCCGGGAGCATATCCCCCGGATCAACCAGGCCCTGGACGCACCGGAAGGGAGGGTGGAAGAAGGGGATTTCTCGCTATTACTACAGCCCCTACCCAAAATCGCCCTCCTCTACATTTTTTATCTGCCGGACGAGGAATTCCCCGCCTCCGCCACATGTCTCTTTTCGGCCAACGCCCTCGACTTCATGCCCCTGGATGGGCTGGCCGACGTTGGCGAATACACCTCCCGCGCCATCCTGCGTCTCATCCGTTAACAGGTCCAACTCACAAGCATCCCGGGTGTTGGAGGCAGAGGTGTGCCTCATGCTTGACCGAAGCCCTGTTTTCCCCTACGGTACTCGCTTATGAAAGTCGTTTCCATAAACCAGCCCTATTTCGCTCCCTACCCCGGGTTTTTCCAGAAGGCCCTGCGCTCTGACGTCTTCGTCCTCCTGGACACGGTCCAGTTCCCCAGGGGGACCACGTGGCTCAGCAGGAATCGATTCAAGAACGACCAGGGGACTCTCTGGCTGAGCGTCCCGGTCTGGAAGAAGGGGCGGGGACTCCAGCAGATCCGGGAAGTGGAAATCTGTTACGAAGGAAGATGGCCCAGAAAACACCTGGCGAGCCTGAAGACGGCCTACGCGCGAGCCCCCTTCCTGGAAGATCACCTGGAATTCCTCGAGACCCTCTTGGGTGCAAGGTACGAAACTCTCCTGGAGTTTAACCTGAGGCTCCTGGGCTACCTGCTCGACACCCTGAAAATCTCCGTTGAAGTGGTGTTGCTTTCCGACCTGGACATTTCCCTGGCTGAACCCGACCTCTCCCTGGAGGTGTGCAGGCGGATGGGGGCCACCAGGTTCCTGGCCCAGGCCGCTGCGCGAAAGTACATCCACCCGCCGGGCGTCTTCGAACGCTCGGGCATACAGGTGGTCTTTTTCAACCCCTCGCGCTGTGTGTATCCCCAGTTGTGGGGGAATTTTCTACCCAATCTCTCGGTCCTGGATCTTCTCTTCAACTGCGGCCCCGCGGCCCGGGCGGTCCTGGAAAGAGGCATGGACAGGGGTGGGACATGACTGGGCCCTGTCAGGCCCCGGCCGCCTCCGGTCCTGAAGACCCTGCCGATTCCAGGAGGGAGAGGAGTTCCTCGCCTTCCATTTTTTCTTTTTCAAGAAGCACGGCGGCGCCTCGGTCCAGGACATCCCTTTTCTCCTCAAGGAGTCTCTTCGCCTTCTCATACTGGGCGTCGATAATGCGCCGGACTTCCCGGTCAATCAATTCCGCCGTGGCCTCGGAGTACTCCTGCGCCCCCTGGACGCCCGTGTCCAGGAAACGAGAGGTCCTCTCCCTGGCGAAGTAGACATGCCCCACCTTTTCGCTCATGCCGTATTCCTTCACCATGCTCCGGGCGATGTCCGTGGCCTTTGCCAGGTCGTTATGGGCGCCGGTTGAGATGTCATGGAAGACGATCTCTTCGGCGGCCCGACCTCCAAGAAGGGTTGCGATACGATTTTCGAGTTCCGTCTTGTGCATGAGGAAACGGTCTTCCGTAGGGACCTGCATGGTATACCCCAGGGCCGCAATCCCCCGCGGGATGATGGAGATCTTTCGGACCGGGTCGGTGCCGGGCAAGCTTAGCGCCACCAGGGCATGGCCCATTTCGTGGTAGGCCACAATCCGTCGCTCTTTTTCGTTGATGAGCCGGTTCTTCTTTTCCAGGCCCGCCATGACCCTTTCGACGGCCTCTTCGAATTCCTTCATACTCACCCTCTTCTTCCTCCGCCTCACCGCCAGGAGGGCCGCCTCGTTGACAAGGTTGGCCAGGTCCGCACCCACCATCCCGGGGGTCATGGCGGCGATCCGTTCCACGTCCAGGTTTTTCACGGTCTTGATCTGCTTCAGATGCACCCTCAAGATCGCCTCCCGGCCCTTCTTGTCAGGTCGGTCCACCAGGATGTTCCGGTCGAACCGGCCGGGCCTGAGAAGCGCCGGATCCAGAATTTCGGGCCGGTTCGTGGCCGCCATAAGAATGACGCCCACGGTGGGATCGAACCCGTCCATCTCCACCAGGAGTTGATTCAGTGTCTGTTCTCTTTCGTCGTGCCCTCCCAAGGTGCCGAAGCCCCTGGCCTTGCCCAGGGCATCCAGCTCGTCCACGAAAATGATGCAGGGGGCTTTCTGTTTGGCCTGCACGAAGAGGTCCCTAACCCGAGCTGCGCCCAGCCCCACGAACATCTCCACAAACTCGGAACCGCTCATACTGAAAAAAGGCACACCGCTCTCACCCGCCACCGCCTTGGCCAATAGCGTCTTTCCGGTACCGGGAGGTCCCACCAACAGCACCCCCTTGGGAAGCTTGCCTCCCAGCTCTGTGAAACGGGAAGGATTTTTCAGGAACTCGACGATTTCCTGAAGTTCCTGCTTCGCCTCGTCCACGCCCGCCACGTCGTCAAAGGTGACGTTGAGGTCGTCTTCCATGTAGATTCTTGCCTTGTTTTTGCCAAGGCTCATGAAACCCGGCTGCTGGCCCGTCATGCGCTTCATGAAAAAATACCAAACACCCACAAAGAGAAAGATGGGGAAGAGCCATGAAAAAAGGTCCCTCAAGAACGTGGACTCCACCTCCCCTTTGAAGGTGACGTTGTATTCGTCCAGGAGGCGGGAGATCTCGGGATCCACACGAACGGTCCTGAAAAGCTTACCCTTGCCCCCCTTCTCCCCGTCCACGAGCCTGCCCTGGATCTGGTTGGTGCCGATAGCCACCTCGGCGACCTTTCCCTGTTTGACCAGGTGCAAGAACCGACTGTAAGGGATCACTTCCACGGCCAGGACGGCTACAAGGTAGTTGTGGATGATCAGGACCACCCAAACACCCAGCAGTACATACCAGATGGAGAACTTGTGATGCTTTTCCATGTGTCTCTCTTCTCCTTCCCCGGGCCTCCGGCGGACCCGGAACCGATCTCCATTGACCCGGAATTCACTCCTGTTTCTCCTCAATCTAGATTCGGTGGTCCCGATATGCAAGGCCAATGGGAAAAATGCCCGGAGGCGCCATTTCAAAGCGCCGCCCATCTTTCCCGGTCTCGCCCCGGGGCGGCCCGGCCGGAATCCCTTGAAAACAGAGGGTTCGTGGTCTAAGGTAGGCGGCGTTTGCGCCGGAAGAGGGAACCGTCCCATGAGCAAATGGAAAAAACTACTGGCAGAAAGCGTAACGTCTCCAGGGGATCTGCCCGGGCATTTGGGCCTTTCTACGGGCGAGCTGGATGAAGTGGTCCGTACCTACCCCATGCGCATCAACCCCTACTTCCTGGGGCTGATCAAGCGGAAGGGAGATCCCATTTACGCCCAGTGCATTCCCGACACAAGAGAAATCACCGACCCTTCGGGCCTTGAAGATCCCCTGGACGAAGAGGCCCGCTCACCCGTCCCCGGCCTCACCCACCGGTATCCGGACCGGGTCCTCTTCCTGGTGTCGGGCCGGTGTGCCGTATACTGCCGTTTTTGCAATAGAAAGCGAAAGGTGGGGAAACCGGGCATGGTGAGCAATACCACCATCGAGGCGGGCCTCCGCTACATTCGTGACCACCACGAAATCCGCGACGTGCTTCTTTCGGGGGGAGATCCCCTGCTCCTGGAAAACAATGCGCTTAAACGTATCCTTTCCGCCCTTCGAGCCATGCGTCATGTGGAGATCATCCGTATCGGGACTCGGGTACCCTGTACCCTGCCGCAACGGGTAACCCCGGCCCTCACCGATCTTCTCAAGAAATATCATCCTCTTTACGTTGTGACCCACTTCAACCACCCCCGGGAGATCACGAGGCAGTCCGCCTCCGCTTGCGAAAGACTCGCCGACGCCGGGATCCCCGTGGGATCGCAGACGGTCCTGTTGAGAGGAATAAACGATCGGGCCCTGACCATCCGTGAACTGATGCGGAAACTTCTCACCATCAGGGTGCGTCCCTACTACCTTTTCCAGGCGGACCTGGCCCGGGGCACGGCGCACTTCTGGACTCCCCTGGATACCGGGCTCCGTGTCCTGGACCAAATTCATGGACACACCTCCGGTCTTTGCGCACCCCATTTTGCCGTGGACCTTCCCGGCGGCGGCGGAAAGGTGCCCATGCTCCCGGATTACGCGGAAAAAACTGAAAAAGGGCGCTGGATCCTCAGGAACTACCAGGGTAAAAAGACATTATACCCGCCCCCGGAGGCGGAGTGCTTCGGAGAGGGGCGGCACGCAAAAGGAGAATGAAATGATCAGAGTCACTTGCCTGGGTGGGGCCGGATCCGTGACCGGATCCTGCTTTCTCGTGGAAAGCCCCGGAGGGAAAAAAGTCCTCGTGGATTGCGGACTCTTCCAGGGCGGAAAAAATATGGAACAGCGAAACAGGGGCCAGTGGGGTTTCGACCCCGGCGCAGTAGACGTCCTGTTCCTTACCCACGCCCACATCGATCACAGCGGACGAATCCCCAAGCTGGTCAAGGATGGGTTTCGAGGACGCATCATCACCTCCCCCCCCACGGCCGAGCTCTGCGGGATCCTACTTCTGGACTCCGCCCACATACAGGAAATGGACGCCGAGTGGCAAACCCGCAAGAACAAGAGAAAGGCCAGGGCCGAAGTTACACCCCTTTACATCACGAAAGACGCACAGGCCGCCTTGAAACGTTTCTCACCAGTGGAAAGGGACCATGTCATCGAGATTGAACCGGGGCTCAAGGCCAGGCTCCGGAACGCCGGGCACATCCTGGGCTCCTCCATCCTGGAGCTCTGGGTGGAAGAAGGTGGCGAACGTCTCAAAGTAGTCTTCTCCGGAGACCTGGGCAAGAAGAATCAACTGATCGTGAAGGATCCTCACGAGGTCTTTGACGCCGATTACCTGTTTATCGAGTCTACGTACGGGAACCGCAGGCACCGTTCCTTTGAGGACAGCAAGCAGGAGCTCCTGGAGGCCGTCCGCTTCAGCACCTCCCGCGGTGAGAAGGTCATGATCCCGGCCTTTGCCGTAGAGAGGACCCAGGAGATCCTCTACATCCTGGGGGAATTTCAGCGGCGGGGGGAACTTCCCGCAATCCCCATATATCTGGACAGCCCCCTGGCCATCAAGGCCACGGAGATCTTCAGGAAAAACAAGAAGTGCTACGACGAGGAGGCCCGGGCCATCGTGGAGGAGGGGTTCGATCCCTTTGACATGCCCAACCTCCGGTTCACCGAAACCACGCGGGAGTCCATGGCCATAAACGAGCAGCCCGGCCCGGCGGTGGTGATCGCCGGAAACGGCATGTGCACCGCGGGCAGGATCAAGCACCACCTGAAGCACAACCTGTGGCGGGAGGGAGCGAGCCTGGTAATCGTGGGTTTCCAGGCACAGGGGACCACCGGCCGCCGGATCGTGGACGGGGCCAGGAGCGTGAGGATCTTTCGCGAAGAGGTGGCCGTCAGGGCTCGAGTGTTCACCATCGGGGGTTTTTCGGCCCATGCGGACCAGGAGGATCTCCTGGAATGGGTGGGGCATTTCGAGAGCAGGCCCAGGGTGTTCACCGTGCATGGAGAACAGGAAGCCTGTGAAGCCCTGGCCGAAGCCATACGCGAAAGGCTGGGTTTCGAAACCCGGGTGCCTCGATGGAAGGAGCGGCTGGTCCTGAGGCCCGAGGCGCCCCATGTCGAAGGGGTCGAAGAGGCCCCTGCCGCCGCCGACCCCCGCACCGAACTTCTCAACCGCATCATCGACCTTGAAAACGAGCTTAAGGCCTTGAAAAAGAGGATCAGGGCCGAAGATCTGAAGTCACGCCTTGACGGAGATGAAGATGACAGACTCCGTTATGTCCGCGAAGAACTGCGCTCCATCCTGTCGGCGTCGTGAACAGAGACGGAGGCGCAAAGCTGAGGCCGGAGTGCTCTTGTCAGGCAAGGGGGCACTCATGAAGAGCGGCGCTATTGGGGAAGGCACCTCCTCCAGGAACAAAAGGCGGAATTTTTGCGCGTCACGGCAAGCCGGCACGGGACGGCGACGATCCCCGTCCGTCCCCACGCGCTCACCGGGCGTTCTCTTGACCCGGCGCGTCCGATCACATGCGTTACAGACTGTTGGGGCCTTCAGTACATCAAATTGGGCAGGAAGAGAATGATCCGGGGGAAAATCATCAGGATGATGATCCCCACGACCACGGCCAGCAGGAAAGGAAGGATTCCCTTGAAGATGGACTCAAGGGGGATTTCTCCCACCACACGTCTTGCCACTCCGAAGACCACGTACACGTTGATGCCCACGGGCGGCGTGATCACCCCCATTTCCGTCACCATGACGATTATGATCCCGAACCAGATGGGGTCGTAACCCAGGGCCATGACAACTGGGTAGAAGATGGGCACGGTGAGCGTAACAAAGGCCAGGGCGTCCATGAAACAGCCGCCGAAAAAATAGATCAGGATAATCACCGCCATCACCAGGTAGGGGGGCAGGTCGAATCCCCCCACCCAGGTGGCGATGTTGAAGGGTATCCTGGTGACTGCCAGAAACTTTCCGAAGAGCACTGCCCCTGCGATGAGCATCATCACCATGCAGGAGGTCCCCAGGGTTTCATAGAGCGATTTGACGAAACCCTCCCAGCTCAGATTTCTCCGAGCCACGGAGACTGCCAGCACCCCGAAGGCGCCCACGGCGGCCGCCTCCGTGGGGGTGAAAAGACCCACGAAGAGCCCGCCCATGACCAGGAGAAACACCAGCAGCGTCTCACCCATACCCAGGAGCGATTTCAGGCGTTCCTTCCAGGGGAAGGACTCGCCCCGGGGGCCCAGCTCGGGCCGCCTGGTGCATATGAGGTATATGGATAGGATGAACAGGATAGTGACCAGGATGGCCGGGAAGATCCCCGCCACGAACAGGGCGCCTATTGACTGCTCGGTGAGCACGCCGTAAACGATGAGCACGACGCTGGGGGGCATGATCATGCCCAGGCCGCCGCCGGAGGCCACGGAACCCGTAGCCAGCTCATCCGCGTAATTGTATCGCTTCATCTCCGGCAGGCCGACCGTTGCCATTGTGGCCGCTGTCGCGGGACTCGATCCGCACACCGCACCAAAGGCCGTGCAAGCCGTCACCGTTGCCATGGCAAGGCCGCCCCGGGTGCTTCCCAGGTACTTGTAGCCCGTGTCGTAGAGTCTCGTGCTGATGCCCGCGTTGAATGCCAACTGGCCCATCAATACAAACAGGGGGATGGTGGTAAGACCGTAGGATGAGAAGACCTCGTAGATATTCCGGGAGAGAAGGGCCAACCCCCCCTGGGGCGAGATCATGATACTGAACCCCGCGAACCCGATCATGGCCATGACGTAGGCCACCGGCATCCTGGACAGAAAGACCAGGATCATGACCAGGATACCGATGATGCCGATGACGGTGGGATTCATTTTCTTTTGAGCTTTCCTAATCGCGAGACGAAATCCTGAAGAATCACCATACTAAAGACGAGCATACAGAAGGCAACTATGTAAATAACAGCGTATTCCGGAAATTCCAGGTTCATGGACACTTCGCCCGACGCGTGCATGGTCCGTGCATAAAGGGTCATTCTCCAGGTCACGACCGCGAAGAGCAAAAGGCTCAGGAAACTGGTGCACAGAGCGATTACCTCCCGGGTCCTGTCGGAAAAAAGCCTCACCACGATCTCCACTCCCACGTGGCCGTCCACCTTGTGGGTGTAAGGAAGCGCCATGGCCACCGCTATGGTGGCCATGAATCCCACGAGTTCCACGGATCCGAAGATGGGGTGCTTGAAGAAACGCCCCACAACGTCCACGCAGGTCAGCCCCATCATGCCCACCAGGCATGCGGCCCCCACGACTTTCATCTTCTCCCCGATCCAGTCCGTCACGGTCCAGAAACGACCCATCACCACACTCCCTTTCCCGGGATGAGGCAAAGGTGGCACCTGCGGCGGGACCGGGCCGAAATCCCTTTCGGGGCCCGTCCCACCACAGGTGTGCCGCTTTATTTGCCGTACTTGGCCATCGTGGCCCTGATGAAGTCGACGATTTCCGCCCCGTTGAATCCTTTACTATCAAGCTTTTTCACGTAGTTTGTGATGATAGGTTGGACCTTCTTTTTCCACCGGGCCGATTCCCTGGCGTCCAGGCCGATGATCTGCCCGCCGTGCGAAAGGAAAAAGACGATGCCCTTCAGGTCGCTGCTGTCCCAGGCCTCGCCATGCTTGACCGCCCATTCCCGGTTTATTCCCTCGATGATTCTCTGAACATCGCCGGGAAGGGCATTCCACTTGTCCTTGTTCATCACCACGAAGAATGTGGTGGTGTATGCCACGGAGAAGGCCGCCGTGCAGTAATCCGTAACCTCGCCCAATTTCCAACCCTTGTTGGCCTCCCATGGATAGGTGGCGCCGTCCACGGTCCCCTTCTGCAGCATCTGGTAGCACTCCGGCATGGGCTTGGGAACGGGGGTGGCCCCCAGGGCCTTCTGGACCAGCGCGCTCGTGCCGTGGCCTCTCAGTTTCAGGCCCTTCATATCTTCCAGCTTACGCACCGCCTTACCCCGGGTGTGAATCAGGCCGGGGCCGTGGGCATGCAGGTACATCACCTTGGTATCCATGAGTTCCTTGGGCATGAACTTACGGTAGACCGCGTTGGCCACCGCCGTAGCCACCCGACCGCTCGGATAGCCTAGGGGGAGATCCACGGCTGACATCACCGGGAAACGGCCCCGGGTATAGGCCAGCACCGAAAGTCCCACGTCGGAGAGCCCCGTCACCACGCCGTCATAGCACTGTCTCGCCTTGGTCAGGGTTTGGCCCGCGTAGTACTCTACTTTGACGCGGCCGTTGGTCTGCTTTTCCACTTCTTTGCACCATGCCTCGGCCAGTTTGCTTTGAATGTGGGTGGGAGGGAAAAAATTGCTGTAGGTAAGTTTGACGGAAGCGGCCTCTGCCTTGAGGGCGCCCATGCTCAAGAATACGAGGCCTACCAATACCGCCAGGCAGCACACGAGTGTTTTTTTCATCGGGACATCCTCCTCGCTAAAGGGTGGCATCAAAAAGTAAGGACTATACCCCTGGACCAGAAGTGCGTCGTTCCTTTCACCTCCCTTCACGCCTATACTCCGGGAATCCCGGTCTATTGGGTTCGTTCCCCCTGTGCTCACAAAACAATCACATTTTAGCTATAAAATAACTACAGTCTACCCCGGTTCCTGTCAAGAAAAAACCCGCCGCGCAAGGCCGGTCACACCCCGGACCACGGCGATGGGATCTCTGCGCCCCCCCACCCCCTTGACGGCTCGATACGACTCGTTTACCCTATCGGGACCTTGAATCCTCATGCGAAAGGAGGGGCCGTGAGGCGATCCAAGGCTCCATGAAATTCTGCGATTTCACCTGCCGCCACGCCAAGAGACCCGACGACCCGTCGCTGGACGGGTCCTGCAGGACCTTTCAGGCAGTCTTCTGCGTCAAAAAAGGCCGCAACGTGCACAAGAACGCGCCCTGCGAGGACAAGGAGCCAAGGTCTTCTCCGTCCTGTGCTTGACTTCTCCCCGGCCCTTGTTGATCTCAGGGAGATTCAACGCCCCCAAGGTACCGGCTGATGGCCCCGTCGTACTCGTGGGTGACTTGAAAGACCTTGCGCGCGAGTTCGAAACGCGTTTTGAGCGTGGTCTCCCCGCCGGTCTCTTTCATCTCCTCCAGCACCCGCCCATAGTCGGCAGGATCCACCACCACGGTCACGTACCGGAAGTTCTTGGCTGAGGAGCGCAGCATGGAAGGCCCTCCGATGTCGATGTTCTCGATTGCCTCCTCCAGCGTGACTCCTTCCCGGGCCACGGTTTTTTCAAACTGGTAGAGATTCACCACCACGAGATCGATGGGCCGGATGCCGTGTTTTTCCATCATGGCCGCGTGTTCCGGGTTGTCCCGCAAACCCAGGAGACCTCCGTGCACCTTGGGATGGAGGGTCTTGACCCGGCCGTCCATCATCTCCGGGAACCCGGTGTACTCGGAAATATCCGTCACCGTTAGGCCACCCTCTCGCAGGACCCGGGCCGTGCCGCCGGTGGATAGGATCTTTACGCCGTAAGACGAAACGGCCCGGGCGAAGTCCACCACCCCGGTCTTGTCCGTTACGCTGAATATGGCGGTTTCGATTTTGCCCATGGCCTCCTCCTCCGGAAAATCTTCAGATTCTGCCGTTTAGTTCCTCTATAAAGCAAACCCCGCCATTTATCAAGTGTGCAGGAGTAACGGACCCTCATCCTACCCAGGACCGAAGGCCCGGCATTTGAGGATCTCCAGAAGGTTTCCGTTGGCTTTTTCCGGGGACCCACTATTTTTCTTTGAACCCTCCAAAGTCCCCGTGCTATGTTGAGGGCGAAATCCCTCTCCCTTGACGACACGGGTCCAGGCCCTTCCCGAAGGCCGGAGTTTTTGAGACATCTGCACGAGAGGCACCATGGACACGGCGGGGAAAATAGCGTTTGTAAATGGAAAACTTAGTGTCCCGGATCACCCGGTGATCCCTTATATCGAAGGCGATGGTATCGGCCCCGATATATGGAAGGCCGCGGTGATGGTCCTGGACCATGCCGTCCGCCTGTGTTGGGGGGAGAAGCGCGGAATCCGCTGGCTGGAAGTCCTGGCTGGTGAGAAGGCATACAGGGAGACGGGACAATGGCTCCCGCACGAAACCGTGGAGACCTTGCTGGACTTTCGCGTGGGCATAAAGGGACCCCTGAGCACGCCGGTGGCCGGCGGGATTAGGAGCCTCAACGTTGCGCTGCGGCGGGAATTGAACCTTTACGCCTGCGTTCGTCCGGTAAAATACTTTCCCGGAGTGCCCAGTCCGGTGCGCAAGCCTGAAAAGGTGGACATGGTGGTTTTCCGGGAAAACACGGAAGACGTCTATGCTGGATTCGAACTCGAAGCGGGCGGGAAAGAAACAGTACGTCTCATCACCCATCTGGGCCGGGAGTACGGGTGGAGGATCGCCCGGGATTCCGGCCTGGGGATCAAGCCCATCAGCCGGTCGGCCACGCGGCGCCTCGTACGCGCGGCGCTCGATTACGCGGTGGCCCGAGACAGGCGCAGCGTCACCCTGGTCCACAAGGGGAACATCCAGAAATTCACCGAAGGGGCCTTCCGAAACTGGGGATACGAACTCTGCCGGGAGGAATTCGGCGGTGTTGCCGTGACCTGGGAAGAGTGCGGCGGCCATCCCCCCCCAGGCAAGATTCTTGTGAAGGATACGATCGCGGACATCTTTTTCCAGCAGGTCCTCACACGACCCGAGGAGTTCGATCTCATCGCCACCATGAACCTGAACGGGGATTACATCTCAGACGCCCTGGCCGCGCAGGTGGGAGGCGTGGGCATGGCACCAGGCGCCAATATCAACTACGAGGACGGCTACGCCCTTTTCGAAGCGACCCACGGAACCGCGCCCAAGTACGCGGGCCTGGACAAGGTGAATCCCTCTTCCCTGATCCTGAGCGGCGTCCTCATGCTGGAGCACTTGGGATGGGCCGATGCAGCCCGCCTCATAGAACAGGGACTCGTGCGGACCTTTGCCGAACGCCGGGTCACCTATGATCTCGCCCGGCTGATGGAAGGCGCTTGCGAGTTGTCCTGCTCAGGGTTTGCCGAACGGGTATGCAAAAACATGGAAGGGCCCGAACGCATCTGAAAGGGACGCGCCATGTGCCGCATCCTTGTGATCTATCACTCCCAGACGGGAAACACGGAAAAAATGGCCCGGGAAGTGGCCCGGGGGGCGGATGCCGTTGACGGTGTATCGGCCACGCTTCTGAGTGCGTCAGCGGCCGGCATCGAGGACCTGCTCGCCTGCGACGGCATCGTGATCGGATCGCCGGAGTATTTCGGGTACATGGCCGGTATGGTCAAGGACTTCTTCGACCGGACCTATGAACCGGCCAGGGGCAGACGGGAAGTATTCAGGAAGCCTTACGGGGTGTTCATCAGCGCGGGAAACGACGGCTCGGGTGCATTACGGAGTATCGAGCGGATCTGCCTGGGCTACCCCTTCAAAAAGGTCCTGGAGCCCCTGGTTGCCGTGGGATGCGTGGACGAATCGGTCCTTTCCCGCTGCCGTGAACTGGGTATGACCATCGCCGCGGGGTGCGAGGCGGGAATATACTGAAATCCGATGCAGAGCAACAGTATTCGGTCTCTCAGTTTTTCTCCGGGTCCGTGTCCTTGGGCAGTGGAAACTTAAAGAAAGGTACGCCCTCCTTTTCCAGGATCTTCTCCTCCTCGGCCGTGGCCGACCCCCGGATGTTTCGGCGCTCCTTCACCCCGTACTGCATCTTGAGGGCCTCTGCAGCGAACCTGGGGCCCACATCCTCGAAATTCTCCTTCACATAGTTCACGATTTCCCTGGCCAGTCTGCGGTAGTCGATGGCCTCCCGGGAGACACCTTCCGGGGCCTGGGACTTTTTCACGGCCACCGGGGAAAGGACGCGCCTGACCGCCGTGTCGTCGCAGTAAGGACAACGAACCAGGTCCCGCGCCAATTGCTCCTCGAAGGCCTCTCCGCTGTCGAACCATCCCTCGAAGAGATGTCCGGCACTGCATTCCAGATCAAAGGCAATCATGGCCTAACCATTCGTCTCCAGCATCCTGAGCGTGCGCATGTTCACAACGTCCATGTCCGTCCCTTTCGGGTCCTTGTCCTTGGGCGTCTCCAGGATAAAAGGCGTGTCACGGAACAGCCGATCCTGCATGAAAAACCCAAAACCCCGCGCTCCGATACATCCTTGCCCGATATGGGCGTGCCGGTCGACCCGGGATCCCGCCTCCCGCCTTGAGTCATTGACGTGCACGACCTTCAAGCGCTCCAGACCGATCTCTTTCTCAAAGGCCGCCATCAAGTCTTCGTACCCTGCCCTGCTCCTGAAATCATACCCGGCCGCAAAAACGTGGCAGGTATCCAGGCACACCCCCATCCTGTCCGGAGCACCCACCCGCTCCAGAATGACGGCCAGGTGCTCGAAACGATGCCCGAGTCCGGTTCCCTGCCCGGCCGTGGTCTCCAACAGGATCATCACGGGGACCGCGGGGGTCCTGCGAAGCACATGTCCGATCCCCTCGGCGATTCTTCGAAGGCCGAGGTCCGTCCCGGTTCCCAGGTGAGCCCCCGGGTGCATCACGAGGTACGGGATCTCGAGCCTCGCGGACCGCTTCACCTCATCTTCCAGGGCCGCAAGGGATTTTTCCCTTACGTCGTTTCGCGGCGATGCCAGATTAATAAGGTAACTCACATGGGCCGCTACCGGCTCCACGCCGGTCTGCGCCCGTGCCTCCCGGAACCGTATCACCTCCGCCTGAGAGAGCGCACCGACCTCCCAGCGACTGGTGCCCCGCGTGAACACCTGCACCACCCGGCAGCCGGCCTGCCGACCCCGCAGCAGGGCCTTTTCCAGCCCGCCGGCCACGGACATGTGGGCCCCCAAACGCGGCATCCTATCTTTCGGCGTAAAGGACCGCCAGTATCCGGGTCACCCGATCCCCGTGGCACTTGACCAGGTGTGGCACCGTGGAATCGTAATAGATGGCGTCTCCGGGTTGAAGCACATGGACCTCTTCTTCCAGCCGGACCTCCATCTCGCCTTCCAGGACGTAGATAAACTCCTGTCCGTCGTGGGCTGAGCGCTCCTCTTCCGTAGCAGAGGGCTCCAGCGTCACCAAGAAAGGCTCCATGTGACGATCCTTCTTGTGGGGCGCCAGGGCCTCATACTGGTAACCGTAATGGTCGGATTTCGTGGAATCGTACCGGGATATGACCCTGCGCTCCGTCCCCCGAACGATGGTGTAGGACCGAACCTCATCCCCGGAGATAAAATAGCCCATCTTCATCTCCAAGGCCTTGGCCAGTTTGATGACGGTACCCAGGGGCGGCGCGAAGCTTCCCTCTTCGATCTGCTGCAACGTGCCGAGATCGATCCCCGTCCTCTTTTCGATATCCTCCAGGCTCAACCCTCTGGCCTGCCGGGCCTTGCGGACCCGTTCGCCCACATGGGCCTCCAGGGAGTCCTCTTCCACGGCCGTGGGGCCGATGTCGTCCATGAAGGCCTTCTCTTCATCCTTCCTACCCAGTTGTTCACTGATCTCCGTCAGGAAGTCCTGGTAGGCGTCTCTTTCCTGCTCTTTTTCTTTCGCCATGTTCTTCTTCCGCACCGTTGTGGAGTTTTACCGCTGTCCGTCCCCTCCCCATGTCACCGTGTCGTAGGCCGGAACCATGCGATGGTTCCACGGGATGGAGGGGGCCGGGGCCCCTATGCTGCGTCAGGCCTCCAGGAGAAAGATAACTTCCATCCTGACGCGATATTCCGAAATCCGGTTGTCCTCCACGGCCACACGCTGTTCCAGAACCCGAAGGCCCGTGATATTCCGCAGCGTGCGATTGGCCCTTTCGAAGCCCGCCTTGATGGCCTCCTCGAAGCTCACGGGGGAAGCCGCGATGATCTCGGTCACCCTTGCCACGCGTTCCATTCCCTGCGCCCCTCCTTTGACCTGTCCCTCATGCCCGGGGACCTGCCGCGAAGCCTGAGGTCCCGTTTATCTTGAAATAACAGAGCCCGCGCACCGCTGGCCCACTTTTTTCTCACCTTGACACGTTTTTCACCTAAAATTATTATGTTAAACGATTTCAAAGAAAATCGGAACCCTAAAATACCGCAAGTTCTCGGCCGGACCGGACGCAGAGCCCTCACGGGAGTTCTTCGGCCGGCTCACTACCCTTCACCCGGATCGCAGGAAAGGAACCACTGCCCATGCACGAAAAACAATTTCTTGTGGACGAGCTGACCCTCAAGGACTCATGGAGGATGTTTCACATCTTGGCGGAGTTCGTGGAGGGCTTCGAGGTGATGCCCGAGGTCTACCCCGCAGTCACCATTTTCGGCTCATCCCGCAAGCGCCCCAAGAGCAAAGACTACAGGATGACACTGCGCACCGCCCGCCTGCTCGTGGAAAACGGGTTCAACGTGATTTCGGGCGGAGGTCCGGGGATCATGGAGGCCGCCAACAAAGGCGCGGCCGAGGCCGGCGGCAAGTCCGTGGGACTTCACATCAAACTTCCCAACGAACAACAACCCAACAAGTACGCCAATGTGAGATTGGGCTACAAGTATTTCTTCGTAAGAAAAGTGATGTTCATCAAGTACGCCGTAGCCTACATCATCCTGCCTGGGGGCTTCGGGACCCTGGACGAGCTCTTCGAGGCCCTCACTCTGATCCAGACCCAGAAAATCAAGCCTTTTCCCGTAGTCCTCCTCAACCGCGGTTTCTGGGAGGGGCTCCTGGAATGGTTCAAGGACACTCTTGTCCGGGAAAGGACCGTTTCGGAGGACGACCTGGAGATCTTCTCCGTCGTGGACACCCCTGAAGAAGCGGTAAACATCATCAAGAAGACGGTGGTGGTTTGAAAAAGCCCCAGGTCCGCCTAGAGGATTACGCCTCCTGGGTGAAGGCCATGAACATCCCGCTGACGGCCCGTCGCGCCGACCTCCTCCGCCGCTACCTGGACGAACTGTGGGAGTGGAACCTCAAGTTCAATCTCGTGGGGGTCTCTTCATACCGGCGCGTGCTCGAAGAACTCCTGCTTGACTCTCTCGTACCCGCACCATACCTGTCTCCTCGGGGAGACATCCTTGATGTGGGCTCCGGCGCGGGATTCCCGGCCATCCCCCTTGCTGTCTGCCGACCCGACCTGCATATGAATCTGGTCGAGCCCTCCGCGAGAAAAGCGGCGTTCCTGCGCCATTGTGCCCGGACCCTGGGCCTTGACACAGTTCGCGTGCAGGAGGCCCGGATCGAGGACCTGCCACCTGCGCCGGCCCATGGCGGGTACCACGTAGTGACGGCCCGGGCCGTGGCGCCACTGGAAAAGATCATCGGGTGGTGCGCTCCTCACCTCCACCCGGATGGGCGAATGTTCTGCTTTCAGGGGGATCGCCCGGATCGGGTGATCACGAGGAGCCGGCAAGCTATGAGCGACGCGGGTCTTCGTATCAGGGAGCGCGTGGCCTACCATCTGCCGGGGGACAGGCCCCTGCGTCACCTGCTGATTCTTTCCCGCGTCCCCGCCCCCCCGCACCTGAAACAAGGCCTCGGGGACGCGGTCAGGCCTTAAGGGCGCGCAAAACGGTCACGAGTTGGAGATCGATGTAGCGATCCAGGGTAAGCCGCTTCTTGAAGTGCCAGCGTTTCAAGACCCACATATGGGCCATCATCATGATGTCGTATGCGATGAGGTCGACGTCCACCTCTCTGAAAACCCCCTTGTCGATTCCCTCTTGAATGATCTCCTTGAAGATGTTCAGCACTTCTATCTCCAGTTGCATCACCCGGGCCTTGGAGGCCTTGTCCAGAGAACTGGACTTCTGATAGATGAGCAGCGCCTTCTCACGATGCCTGTCCACCACCCGGATATAAAGGATCAAAGCAATGGCCAGCTTTTCCTCCGGGTCGTCTATTCCCTCGATCTGGCTTACCAGGCTCTCTTGAAAGGTGTTCAGGACATCTTCCATGATCATGCGCATGATCTCTGACTTGTTCTTGATATAACCATAGGTGACCGGGAGGCTTACGCCGGCCGCCTCCGAGATCTCTTCGATGGATGTGGCCGTAAAACCCTTCTTGGCATACAGGACACTGGCCGCGTCCACGATCTTCCTCCTCACCTTGTCCGAAGCCGTAATTTGGTCGAGGACCGTCAACTTGCTCTTTGAACTCTGCATATTCGTTTCCCCTCCCGGGCCCTGTCCCTCAAAATGCCCCGCCGGGGCCGCGGGGAGGCCCGTCCCCGCACGCGCCCGCCCCACGGCAGGCTAACCGGTCGACCCGCCCGTTATTGTAGGGGATCGCCGGTTCAAGTCAAGTCGCAAAAGAATCGAGGGCCGATCACTTCCCAGGCCCGCAGTTGAGCCAGCATCCGCTCCCGGTGGGTCCCGGGCCAGTAATGCCGACCGCAGCCCGGGCATCGCCGGATTCTCGCAAATCCCTGGTTGAGGACATACTCCGGAACGAGGTCCTCCGCCTCCTCGGGGTCGGCGGCCTCCAGAGGCTCATTGCACAGCAGGCACCGGGTGAAGAACCGGGCTGGATCCGGGACCACAAGGCCCGCCTTCGTCAACTGCATCAGTTGTTTCCCCACGCGATCATCCCGGATCCACCGGGCCCTTTTCACGGTGGAGACCGTCTTGAGGTCACGGGAAAGCAATACCCGGTCACTCCCGGCAAGAGAGCGAAGTTGACCCGGGCCGTAGCGACTCCGGTAACATGTATCATAGCCCATGGCCCGGAGCCACTTGGCCAGTTTTCCCAGCATGGCATCTGCGACGAACTTCATCACGCCCAAAAATTCCTCCGGCGCAGGCCGGTCCCCGTACACCCGCCCAGGGGGCTCAACCAGCGCGGCGGGCAGTATGAGATTGTATTGACGAAGCCTTACGGGATAGTATAAAGGGAAATCGCGGCTCATTTCCACCCTCAAAAGGGAACCGCACCGGGGACCAGCTGCGGATCTTGAATCCGCCGCGGCCGGAGAATCTTTCATGGACAAAATCGTGATCAAAGGCGGAAATCCGCTGAAAGGGACCGTCTCAGTAAGCGGAGCGAAAAACGCTGCCCTACCCGCCCTGGCAAGCTGCCTTCTCGCGGAGGGCCGCCATCAGCTGAGCAGTATCCCCCGCCTGAGGGATATCGACACCATACGGCGCATCATGTCTCAGTTGGGCGTGGGTTTTCACGACCGCGGGGAGGTCCTGGAGGTGGATTCCACCCGCATAACGAACCACGAGGCCCCCTACGAACTGGTAAAAACCATGCGGGCCTCAATCCTGCTCCTGGGCCCCCTCCTGGCCCGTTACGGCAAGGCCAAGATCTCCCTGCCGGGCGGATGCGCAATCGGTGCGAGGCCCGTCAACCTCCATCTCAAGGCCCTGGCGGCCATGGGAGTGGACATGCATTTGGACCAGGGCTACATCAACGCCCGAGCCCCCAGGCTCAAGGGCGCGGACATCTTTTTCGACACCCCAACGGTAACGGGCACGGAAAACATCATGATGGCAGCGGCGACCGCATCGGGGGTCACTGTGCTCAAGAACGCCGCCAGGGAACCGGAAATCCAGGACCTCGCCCGCCTCCTCCGCAGGATGGGTGCTGACATCGAGGGGGATGGGACCGACACGGTAGTGATCCGGGGGGTGCCTGAACTGGGGACCGCCCGGCACGAGATCATTCCCGATCGCATCGAGGCGGGTACGTTTCTCATCGCCGCCGCCATGACCGGGGGGGAGGTCCGCATAGAAGGGTGCCTTCCGGATCACCTCGAGGCGGTGATCGAAAAGGTGGAGTCTGCGGGAGCCGGTGTGAAGGTCCTGGATCGCGCCCTCGAGGTAAGAGGGCCCGACGTGTTGCAAAGCGTGGACATCAAGACACTGCCATATCCCGGCTTTCCCACCGACCTACAGGCCCAGTTCATGGCCATGATGGCCGTGGCCGACGGCTGGAGTATGATCCGGGAAACCATCTTCGAAAACCGCTTCATCCACATCAGCGAACTGAAACGGATGGGCGCTGATATCGAGATAAACGGCAGCCAGGCTCTGGTAAGAGGAAAACGCCCTCTGCTGGCGGCCCCTGTCATGGCCACGGATCTGCGGGCAAGCGCCTGCCTGGTGTTGGCGGGTCTCGTGGCCGAGGGTGGTGCCACCGAGATCCACCGCATCTATCACCTGGACCGGGGTTACGAAAGACTGGAGGAGAAATTCTCACTGCTTGGCGCAGACATCCGACGCGTCAATGCCTGAAGCCCGAACGTCCAGCCGGATAAACCGGCCCCTGATTGTTCTTCTGCCCTGTTTCATGACGGGCATCCTTTTGAGCGTCCGGCTCCTGCCCCGCTCCCCTGCATGCCCAGTGGTCCTCCTCATCCTCTCCAGCCTGACGGCGGCGGCCGTCATGGCGGCCCGCGGCCTGAAGCGACAGATCGCGGCGTCGCTGCTCTTCCTCCTGGCAGGGGCGCTCTTGGCAGGGCGTCCGCCCGCGCCCTCGAAACTGAGAACACTGGCCCAGGACAAGTCTAAGGTTGTCCTGGAAGGAACGGTCCTTCAACCGCCGCGTATCACCAAGGGCGTGATAAAGGCGGCCGTCCTTGCGCAAAGGGTCTTGAAGGGCGGTAAGTGGATTGGAGCTAACGAAAAGATCCTGGTTACAGTCTACGAAAACGGCCGGGATTTGTCTCCCGGCCGGAAGCTCCGCTTTCCCGTCACCTTGCGTCCTTTCCGAAACTTCAACAACCCCGGCGGGTATGACTACCGCTTCGCCATGGAGAGAAAGGGCTTCACCTGTGCGGGGTCTGTCTCGGACGGCAGAAGCATGGTTCTCATGGGCGGGGGTGCTCTCCCATTTCCCCAGGACCTGTTGGAGAAAATACGCGCACCCGCCCGTTCGCTCTTCTCTGAAGACCTCGCCGGTGAAAAAGGCGCCCTTTACAGGGCCCTCATCCTCGGAGAAAGACAGGCGCTCGGGACAGGGCTCAGGGATGTTTTCAACCGCACGGGCCTGGCCCACATCCTCGCCGTTTCGGGGCTTCATGTGGGTCTCCTCGCCTGGTGTTTCTACACTCTGTTGCGATGGATCCTGCTCCGGGTCCCAACCGTGGGGCTGCACGCCGACATCCGTAAGCTAGCCGTCGCCCTGACATTTCTTCCGGTCACGGTCTATGCCTGTGTGGCGGGACTTCAACTTCCAACCCAGAGGGCATTGATCATGGTGGCGGTGTTCCTGGGCTCGGTGCTGGCCGGTAAGGAGCGTGAAGTCTGGTCCACCCTGGCGCTGGCGGGCCTCCTGATCCTGGCCATGGATCCCCTTCAGATCTTCAGTATCTCTTTCCAGCTCTCTTTCGCTGCGGTGGCGGGCATTTTGTGGCTTGCTCCGCCGCTGATCGAGAAGCTCTCGGCGCTGCTGGGGCTTTCCCCCGAATCCTCCTCGGCGGGCACCAAGATAGTTAGATACTTCTTGGGTCTTTTGGCCGCTGGTATCGCTGCGACGGTGTTCCTGGCCCCGATCCTCGCCTATCACTTTCACAGGGTCTGCCCTGTGGGCATCCTGGCGAACCTGGTGGTGGTGCCCGTGCTTGGACTCTGGGTCATTCCCCTGGGCTTCCTCGCCGTGCTGTTTCTTCCCCTGTCCCATGGAATCGCCTTCTGGCTGGCCCTGGCCGGCTCCCGGGGTCTGGAGATTATCCTGAAAACGGCCGATCTCCTGGCCTGCGTCCCTTTCGGGTCCTTCTGGATGATTATGCCAAGTCTTTTCGAAATCCTCCTCTTCTATCTTTTCCTCTATTTCACCGTCTCATTCCGATCCCGCCCCAGGGCCCGGTCGGGCCTTGCGGCGGTCTGCCTCATCGTCCTGGTCCATGGGGCCTTCCACGTCCATGAGACGTACTTCAAGAAGCGTCTCCGGGTGACTTTTCTGGACGTGGGTCAGGCCAACGCGGCCCTTGTGGAGTTTCCGGGAGGCCGAACGATGTTGATAGACTGTGGAGGCTTTCCCCGTGACCACTTCGACACCGGCCGGATGGTGGTGGCGCCCTTTTTATGGCATTCGAAAATCCTACGCCTCGACTACCTGGTCCTCAGCCACCCCCAGGCAGATCACATGAACGGCCTCCGCTTCATAGCGGAGACATTCCATCCCGGGGAATTCTGGCACAACGGGGTGGAGGTGGACCGGCCCGTCTTCCGGGAACTCATGGCCATCCTGAAGGCTCACGGGGTCAAGATCAAGGGCCCCCGGGAGCTATCGAACGAACGCGAAATCTCAGGTGTCCGTGTGCAGGTGCTCCACCCCCGCCCCGAAGGATACCCGCGATGGAGACCCGGCCGAGACCTCAACAACCATTCACTGGTCCTGAGGCTTTCGTACGGAAACAAGCGCATCCTCTTTCCCGGGGACCTGGAATGGAAAGGAGAGCGACAGCTTATCATGGAAGCAGGGCGAAACCTTCGCACCGACGTGCTCCTCGCCCCCCATCACGGCAGCCGCAACGCCTGTTCGAAAGCCCTACTGGCCAGGGTTCGTCCCCGGCTCTGCGTAATTTCCTGTGGCAAGGGGAATCGTTTCGGATTCCCACACCAGGAGACTATCCGGAGGCTCCGGGAAGCGCGCTGCGCTGTCCTGCGGACCGACCGGTCGGGTGCCGTTCAAGTCACCGTGGATGCGTCCGGGTGGAAGGTGCGGACCTACATTCGGCAAGGCACCTCCCCCTGGGCCTCTTGAGGCCCGGGGGCCCGTCTACTGCTCCCTTTCTCCCGCAACGGTTGAACTTCCCACGCAGAGGGGGTATCCTGGAAGCCACCAGCAAAGGAAAAATTGGAAACTCTTGAGAGGAACATATGGCCATTAAGATACGGCGGGCGGTGCCGGGGATCCTGCTGGCAGCAGTCTTAACATCGGCAGGTTGCTCATTGCTTGACCGATACGGCAGGCTGAGCGCCCCCTGGTTTGGAGGAACGCAACCACTCATCTCCGAGCTGATCGATTCCTTTGAAAAATACCGCGTCTTTTACGCAGGAATTTCCCTCCAAAGCCCCTCGGCGGTGCTCTTTGATCCCAGGGATGACGACCGCATACTGACCCCCGAGCAATGGGTGGAGGTGACCCGGAAGGAAGATCTGAGGGAGTTGGTGGGATGGCTGGAGGCCGATCTAAAATACCCGCCCAGGCTCTACAAGATACTGGGCCCCGGGGATCGGCTCTTCGGGTATTTCTACTCCCCCTGGAACAGCTTGCTCCTCAGGGTTGTGGACGCGCAGACCATGTGGGTCGAGGACCTGCCCCTGCCGCCCATTGAGTATGGAGGAAACGAGGGGAAAGCGGGCCCGTGAGGCGATAAAAAAAGCGTGGGACGGCCCTGCTGCCGGCAAGACAGCAAAGGGCCGCCGGAGGGGAGGATAACATGCCCCATGTAAAAATAGCCGATGGGGTGTTCCAGGTGGGGGGAGGATCCCTGACCTCCCCTGAGGACGCTGCAATCTACCTGGTCCGCTCGGGGGCCCAAGCAGCCCTGGTGGATGCAGGCTGTGGTGGTGCCGTAGAAAGGCTCATGGAAAACATCCGCTCCTGCGGGATCGCGCCCGATCTGATCGAGCTGATTCTTCTCACTCACTGCCATTTCGACCACGTCGGCGGTGCGGCGGATCTCAAAGAAAGAGTATCCTGCGCCGTCGCGGCGCACGAACTGGAAGCGCCCTATCTCGAGCGCGGTGACAACCTTGTAACCGCGGCCAAATGGTACGGCTCGTCGTTGACACCCTTCACGGTGGAAAAAAAGATCGCAGGTGCGGGAGAAAATATTCAGATAGGAGATCAAATCATCCAGGCAATTCATGTCCCCGGCCACTCCCCGGGATCCATGGTCTTCCTGATGGTATCGGATGGGATGAAGATCCTTTTCGCACAGGATGTGCACGGCCCCCTACACCCGGATCTTCTCTCCGACCGTAAAGCCTATCTCGAATCCCTCGACCGTCTCCTCTCGCTGGAGGCGGACATCCTTTGTGAAGGACACTTCGGCATCTACCGTGGACGGGATGAAGTCTCCCGCTTTATCCGCTCTTTCATGCCATGAGTTGCCACGAAGATACTGGGGGGTGGTACCGAGGGGTACGGATGCCGCGATCTCAGCGTAGTGCCTTGTTTCTCTTGCGCAACAGCCTTTCCCATTGCTCGTCGAAGGGATGTACCGCAACTGTTTCCCCTTCTAGGGTCATTACGGGATTGTTCACGTTGTACCACCGGAAAATTCCACCGCTCAGGTTGGAGGCGGACCGGGCCCCGGCCTGCAAGGCCCTGTTCATGGCACAACCATCGCAAATACGTTTTTTTATGCCTTCTGCGTTTCCCCATACTCCCCAAATGGGATGCGATCGCCGGTGGTGGATTTTCATGAAAATTCGCATTTCGTGTATCGTTGCAAGGTAGTCCCGGGGAAATTACCCTTGTCCCCCGCGCCGATCCGTGGCATAGGTGTTTTTCATATCACATGCGTGGCGGCGCATTATTGACCTTCTTGGGGAAGTTGGATAAAGGCCCTGGCCTTCACGCGAAGACTCTGGGCCCTTGTGCCTCTGTTTCTTTGTGCCTCAAGGGTTCTGCTCCACCCCATCGTGGTTGACCCCCTTGATTTTGAATAGAATGCAATACGCCTCCAAAGGCAAAGGCCGAAAATGAACGGGGAGCGAAGACACTGGTGGCATTTCAGGATAGAGGACTTGCTGGCGCTTGGGAAAACTCGTGCGCCGCTTTACATTTACAACGAGGAAACCCTCAATGAGATCTACTTTGACCTGTCGGCGCTAGACGTTGTGGCGGAACTTTTCTACCCCTTCCATGCGAATTCCCATCCAAAGGTGCTGCGGAAAGCCTTTGAGCAGAATACGAGTTTCCGGTGCAACTCTCTTCTGGAAATAGATCGTCTGAGAGAGATCCTTCCGGCGCTCGACCCCGGGCGCATCCTATTTCTGGCGGATCGGGCCCCCATGAAAGACTGTGAGCAAGCGCTGAAGCAAGGGGTCCACGTGGCCACCAGGCCGAGAAAAGACACCACGCAAAACAGTCTCAATGCCATTGAAGGGAAAGGTGTTTCCATTTACATGGAGAAGGGTGGGACGATCGTGCCGACAGCGTCTTCAAACAGGGCCGCCAGGGGGATCTATATCTGCCCCGACGCCCGCTTTTCTTCCCTGTGCAGTCAAGCTGAAAAGATTTCTCTGTTCCGAGAGCTGTCACGGAATTTCCCGAATGTTTCAATCCTGACCCTGGGCAACGATGTGTCCGGAAAATCAGATTTTTATGGGGATAAATGGAACATTTCCGAAATAGGGCATGACCTGGAAGCCATTCAGGATGCCTGCCCCCGGTTTGAACTACGCCTTGAGTTGCCCATTCATCTGGTGAGTTATTCAGGCGCACTGGTGGTGAAAGCCCTGGAGAGCGGCACGGCCGAAGGTGGGCATTATGTCAGGATCCATCTGCCCTTGAATCACTCCCTTATCGCTGAAATCCATGAGAGCACCCACCACCTGGTCAACCTTTCAAGACCGGGCTTCCAAAATGATATCATGATCCAAAAGGTTCAACCGCAAGATCATTCGGGAAGCGCCACAATGTATCTCAAACATCCATGCCCGGTTTCAAAAGGCGATATACTGCTGATAACCCAATTGGGAGCATATAGTTCACAAACACGATCAACCGAAATTACGCGAAATCGACTGCCTGAATTGTATCTAAAGGCGCGATCTCTATGCCCGGTTAAACTTTAACAGTACGGGTCGTGGTTAGCGGTTCGCTTCTTGCCGTTCCAGGAGCATCACCCGGCCTAAAACAAGGAAAAGAGAGGCTTGGAATGGATCTGGAAACCTACCTTCCGGAACTGAAACGCTGGTTTGAAGAATATGTTGAAAAGTTCGCTTCACCAGATCGGAATATACAGGCAGCCCTGGATTTAAAACAGGCCCATACGAGACGTGTCTGCGAGGCCATCCTGGATATCGGGACCCACGAAGGGCTTTCCGGGGAGGACTTACGCTTAGCGGAAGCTGCGGCGCTTCTTCATGACATAGGACGGTTCGAACAATACAAGAAATACCGGACATTTTCCGATGTGCGATCCGAAAACCATGCGCTTCTCGGGGTCAGGGTGATTCGCGAAAACAAGATTCTTGAAGGGATCGACCCAAACAGCGCAGAGACAATCATTCATGCCGTACAATATCACAACAGGGCTGTTATTCCTCACAGTGACAACGGACGCAGGATCTTTTTCACAAAGCTCTTGAGGGATGCGGACAAGGTGGACATCTGGCGCGTTGTCACCGACTACTATCGCGATTCACATGAGTCCAGGAACCAGACCATTGAATTGAACCTTCCTGACACGCCCGAGATCTCCGACGCGGTCTGCCGGTCCCTTATGGAAGGAAAGATCGTTCAGGTGGGAGACTTAAGAACCTTAAACGATTTTAAACTGCTTCAAATAGGATGGATTTATGATATTAATTTCCTTCGCACTTTTCAAATTGTAAAGGAAAGAGAATACCTGGAAAAAATCAGGAAAGCCCTGCCCGAAACCTCCGCCTGTGTGAACAGTGTCTATGAACGGGCACAAATCTACATGACTCGCAAAGTCTCCGAAAACTCATGACAATACAAGTACAATGAATTCCTTGGATTGTGCCACCGGATTTCCATCGGTAGGAATAATCGGGGCCTCTTGTGGAAATCCCCTTCTGAAGCCCCCCGTACGTGCCCCAGGTATTATCGACCGTAGCAATTCTTCCCGGAAAATCTTTCCCGGTACGCGCCCAGGATGGAGGTAACAGTCCTTTCAGGTATCATAGTCTCCTTGAGCCTGGCCTGCATCTGTTCATTATCCAATTCCACATCCAATCTTCTGTTAGGAATATCTATCGCTATAATATCACCGTCTCTCACTGCCCCGATAGCTCCGCCATTATAGGCCTCCATCTCCACATGACCGATGCACGGCCCTGTGGTTGCCCCCGAAAACCTTCCGTCGGTCAAGAGAGCGACCCTTTTGTACCCCGCACCTTTTATGGCATCGGTAGGTGTCAACATTTCAGGCATCCCGGGCGCACCAGCCGGTCCCTGGAATGGTAGCACTACCACATCTCCCTCTTTGATGGTCCCTTCGCCTATGGCCTCGAGTAAATCCTTCTCAGAATAAAAGACCCTTGCCGGGCCCCTGTGGACCATCATTTCCTCTTGAACGGCTGTCTGTTTTATAATGGCGCTATTCGCAATATTGCCTCTCAGCACTGCGATACCGCCCTCCTCGTGATAAGGACGATCCAGCGGCCTGATCACAAGTTCATCCTTCACTCTACCCTTGGCGGCTATCTGGGTGATAGATGCACCAGTGATGGTAGGGGATTCCTCCAGGAAATCCATCAGTCGATTCAACACGGCGGGAATACCGCCCGCCGCATCAAGATCCGCCATCTCGTATTCACCTGACGGGATAATGGAGCAGAGATTAGGTGTCTCCCGCGATATTCTGTCAAATTCGCCAACCTCGATAAGAATGCCCCCTTCTTTTGCGATAGCCGGAATGTGCAAAACCGCATTTGTGGAACCACCCATGGCCATATCGACCCTGATGGCATTGGCAAATGCGTTTTCCGTCATTATATCCCTGGGCCTGATTTCCTTCCTTACCAGATCCACGATCCTCTTCCCCGACTGGTAGGCCTGATCTTTCTTGAGAGGATCCAAGGCCAGAGTCGTGGAACACCCCGGCAGAGACATGCCCAACACCTCACTGACCACCGCCATGGTGTTCGCGGTATACAGGCCTACACAGGACCCGGCTCCGCAAGTCATGCAAGGCAGAAGACCTTCGGCTTCCTCCGGGCTCATTTTCCCGGCTTTTACCTGGCCCACTATGCCGAAGCCTTCCACCGGATGGTGTTTCTTACCATTGATGATGTTTGCCTTCATGGGACCGCCGGTGAGAATAACGGCAGGCAGGTTGAGGCGTCCGGCAGCCATCAGCATGCCGGGTGTGATCTTATCACACGCCGTCACCCCGACCCATCCGTCCAGGGAGTGGGACAGTACCATTATCTCAATGTTATCGGCAATGTGCTCCCTGCTAGGGAGGCTGAGTCGCATCTCCACGAACATGGCGATCCCGTCACAAATGCCGGGCACCCCCCATTCAAAGGGTACGCCTCCTGCTTCCCTGATGCCCCTTTTCACCTCCGCTGTTAGCTCATTGAGGTGGATGTGACCGGGAATGAGCTCCGTGAAGCTGTTGGCAACACCGATGAATGGTTTTCCCGACTCAAGATCTTGCCTTTTCACTCCTGCGGACATCAACAGGGCCCTGTGGGGCAGGGTCTCAACGCTTCTTTTCAAAATCTCTGATCGCATCATTCACATCGCCTCCTTGTCCACCACTATGACCAAACACTCACACTCCTGCCGACCCGTATTTTGTCCCCTATGGGATACGGACGGGTCGAAATGAATGGCATCACCGGGGTTCAACCTCACTTTTTCCTTGCCGTAAACAAACTCCATTTTCCCTTTCAGGACAAACAGGAACTCCTCTCCCGTATGATCGAAAAGTATGCTGGGTTCTTTGGTTATCACGGGATATCGTACAATAAAAGGTTCTATGAGATGACGCGACTTGAGGTGCGTCAGGGAAAAGTATGTAAATCCTATTCTCGTTCCCATTCTCACGACCTGTCTCCGGTCCCTTTTTCCGGTAACAGAGTAGCGTTCCTCCTCACCCTCCTCACCATCAAAGAACACACTGATGGGAACGCCCAGGCCTTTGGAAATCTTGGAAAGGGTTGCGATAGGCGGTGAGACCTGATTGTTTTCTATCCTGGACAACAGCCCCTTGGAAAGCCCGATCTCCTGGCCCAGCTGTGCAAGGGTAAGGCCTTTATTTTTCCTTAATTTCCGGATTTTATCCGCAATCCTTTTTTCAAGCATTGACCTTATTCCCGGTTTGTTCAGGGATTATTCCCAGATGCCCACGGTCCGGAATTTCCGCCCCTTGAAATCGGAAAGGCTGTTTATGGGCTTGCGTGACCAGCAGAAATTTTCCGAGCCGAGCATACCATAAGGAGGTAGTACCACCACACCATGGCCGCGGTACATCTCATTCCAGAGTTCGAGACCGCCGCCGGTGTATATCCAGGCCAACATCTCCTGCATTTGCAGCCCATTGGGAAAGGAATTTCCGAATAGCACGGATGCCGGAAACTTGCCTATCCACCACCCAGCCCAGGTACATCCGATATCCAACGTGCCCGTACTCACCGCGTCAAATATTTCCTTAGATGGGACAATGGCGCCGCCGGGGTGCATTTTCACCACAAGCTGTCCGTCGGTCAGTTCCTTGACAAGGCTGGCGAAATGTTCAGCGGGCGCGTAGAGCTGGGGTAGGCCGGACGGATAGCTGGATTGGGCCCTCCATACGATCCTTTTGGACGCTGCAAACAGGGAGGCGGCCCCCAAACCCCCACGCCAATCAAAAAGGCGGCATAGGACTGCCGCCTTTTCATCCCGGCCCTATTCAAGCCTTCGCTGGACGGTGGGAACCCGGATCCGTGAAGATACCTCATCCTCTCCATGCCTTCCGGACACGGAGACACACGGCCGATCCTCCTGCCACTTCTTAGGGTTTCGTATACAGACCTTTTGCAGGGCTTATCACTTTGCCCTGTTTCTTCAGATTGTACACGATGCTTCTCACCTTGGCATCCTTGAAACCCGTCTTCTGCTTTAGGATGGCAACGTTTACCCCTTTTCTGCTTCTCCTGATGATGGCCAGCACCTTGTCCGTGTCCGTGACCCTCCGGGACTTCTTGGCGGCTTTGCCTTTTGAAGTTGCCTTCTTGAGTGCCGCCTTTTTCGGAGCGGATGCCTTTTCGAGCCCTTCCAGCCTGCTCATCATTCTTTCCGCCTTCTGCTGCATTGTTTTCAGGCTTTTCAAGACGGCCAGCAAATCCCTTTTTAATTGTTTCATGTGTACTTACCTCCTGTTTGTGAATGATTTATCTTTGCGGTCTCGGATTCGTCCTCCGCCCTCCCCGCCGCCTCTTATGCCGGTGCGCCATCAGGGCGGAAGCGCCGGCCGCGGAAAACGCCTGTCTTGCGAACCGAATTCTTCAACCCGTTACCCTTTTGCCCTCTTCCTTGATGGCGATAAAGCGTAAAAAGCCCTTTAGACTTATTAGTAAAATATGTTGAATATTTCAACTCAAAAAATCGCGCTACAAAAAGTTTTCCGGTTCTTGTTGATGAAGGGATTTATCGAACCTTCATCATGAAAAGAACCCAGGCGATGTACCACCCACGCCGGGGGGTAAAATCCCCTCTTCCTGAGGGAGTCACGGCCCGTGCCGCTTTCCGGGGATCACCGGACCGAATCGCGGCTCGGCCTGCTCCTGAAAAGATGCCGCATGCTTGTCGGATGAAACACGTCAGGGAAGGCCAGGGTCCAGGTAAGGGTCGAAAAGGAAACGCAACTCCTCCAGCGAATCCTCGATGGCATAGGGCAGGCTCTTTGCGAAGAGGTCCAGTAGGATAAGGGCATTGACGGCGGAATCCTCTTTCATGGCCGCCCTGAAACGTTCGGTCATGGCGAGGTTCATGGCGTGAATGTTTTCATACATTTTCTTGAGGCCGGCCAAGGCCCCGTCCGGCTTCCCCATCTTGGCGCCGACAAAATACTGGGCCAGCAGATACATGGATGATGCCCGATAAATCGTTTCCTCCTCGCTCGCCAACGGGAGGTGAAACCGGGCCATGGGCTTGAAATAGCGCGTATGGGGACAACCGCTCGTGGGAATGATGAGGCCCATCAGGGAGCTCATCGCCCTCTGTGCCGTGGTACTCTTGCTCACGGTGCGCTCGGGGGTCGTGACCTCGACATAGACCTCATCGTAGGACATCAATCCCCGGCATAGGCCGATGAGGTCCACCAGGTGATGTGCTGCCGGGCAAAGCGGAGAATGGGAAACCTCCAGTGGGCAGATGGGGCACTGGTGGTAGTCCAGCCGCACCCAGTCGGGAGGATCCGCCGCAGGCGTGTTTATCAGGTCGAGGGAGCGAGCGTCCAGGTCCACGGGATAGATGGTCTCTCTGCCGTCCGGGAACCTGAATCGGTATTGAAAGCGAAGCACGTCCATGGGCACTTCGCCCGGCGCCTCCTACTCGATTCCCTCCTGGGAGGGGCGTCGAGTCCGGGGGTTGACGGCGGCCTTGCCCGCGCTGGAGCAGGCAAGACCATCGGTTTTCAACCTACTTCTTTTTGAGTTTTCCCATAAGCCCCCCGAGCCAGTCCATCAACCCGTCCAGCATGGACGGTCCTTCCACCTTGAGGGTGCACTGGGCCTTCTTGTCGGAAATCATGCTGGTCGCAAGAGCCGTGTAGGTACCCTCGGGAATGGGAGGCTTGTCCACGAAGATATAGGATTCCAGTTTTTCATTGGTTTTTACCCTGGCCCTGAGGATGTCCGTGATCTTCGCGAGCTTTTCCATCCTGGCCTGGAAGGTGCCGTCTTTGCCCACTTCCCCCAACGCCACGGGCAGATCTTTCTTTTTGCCGTCCACGGGTACGTCCAGGAGTTTGATGAACACGCTGTCTCCGGGCTCAAAGCCCGCCCCGGTGAATACGACGTTAGTCTTGAGGAGTTTCACCACCCCGAGCCGAATGGTATCGGGATTGACAACCATCTGGGGCCCTGTAATGCTCTTATCGATGACCTTGGGGGGCGTGCCGCAGGCCGTCAAGGCCATCACAACCGCCAAACCCGCAAACATGAGGCAACCTTTCATCAGTCGTCCTTTCCTCCTCGCCATTTCATCCTCCTTTTCGAAAAAAACCGGTGCAACAGCTTTTGATATCGTCGTAATCATTACTTTTTGGGTGAATGGAAAAGGCGTATTATGTCCATGTCCTTTTGTCAAGAAAAAAGGGAGCTTCCCGTGACTACCGAATCCTGGTCTGCGAGTGGGTTGAATCGGCGAGGAAGAACCGCCCGTTCATGCGGTCCATGAGATAGGGCGTAGGATCTGCGTAACGGCCGCGCTTGACCACGGCGTAATGCACATGATACCCGGTGCTTCTTCCCGAATTGCCCATGAGCCCGATTACCTGCCCCCGCTCCACACGCTGCCCCCGCTTTACCTCGGCCTTGAGCAGATGGCCGTAAAGCGTGGTGAATATGGAATTGTGCCTGATCTTGACCACGAGACCCAAAGGACCCATCTTACCCACATAAGACACCTTGCCGTCGGCTGTGGCCATGATGGGGGTGCCCTTCCAGGCGGCCAGGTCCACGCCTAGATGAAACTGGCGCTTCCCGGTGAATGGACTCACCCTCGGGCCGTAGGAGGAAGAAATCCAGGATTTTTTCGGATCCACAAGCGAAATCGAAGGGGTGCGGTCCAACTCCTTTTGTCGACGCTTGAGGGTCTCGATGATGGCGTCGAAATCCCGGGCGAGTGTCTCCAGGTCCGCAGCCTGAAGCGCTTCAGGGGGCGCTGGGTCCATGGGGTTGCCTTCCACGGATAGACGGCACGGGGAAGGGTTCCACGCATGGGCCGGGTCCTTAAGGCTGACCGCCTCTCCCCCCTGTCCCAGGGAACCTTTGAGGGATCCCTTGCTATCCAATCCCAGGAACCCCTTGATGAACCGGGACTGTTCCCGAAGCCTGGAGAGTTCTTCCGTCATGCGGTGGATCTTGACATCCCGTTCTTCGCTTACCAGTCGGAGGACCCGGGCCTCATTTTCCAGTGCGGCGCATCTGTCCAGGACCTCTTTCTGCCGGAGGAAGGCCCGAGTTGTCACCCCGCACCAGACGAGGCCCAACACCGTGACCAGGATGAGGGTCCTCCGTCCCCAGGCTGAAAGATTGAGGCGAACGATCCTGCCCGGCGTGCCCTCCGGAAGGATCATGATAATGGTGCCCAGCCTTTTCACGGACCGCTCCTTTCAGACGCCGCTCTCTTTGAGCCCGGGCGCGGGCGCCTTCCGGGGAGTGTGAATCGATACTGAAAGCGCCGCCCGACCCTCGCCAGGTGTATGATGAAGTAGACGCCCTGAAACCAAAGTGCACTCACGAAACACCCTCCCGTTGGCGCAGGAAGACCGTCAACCTGCCGGCAGGACAAATAAAATGTAACGCATACGCCCCGTCCGGGCTCCCATGCCACCAAATAAAACAGCAAGTTTCATACCACCGATGCTCTCGCAGGAGTAGGTGTCCCGCTCTGCCGGGGCTGAAAGGCGTGGTCCTTCATGGTCTTTGGGGATGCGATCTGAGGCACCGGGACATCACACGGTCCGGGCATCTTTCGAGGTCGTTGAAAATTTTCATCCCGCCATCGTGGAACGGATGGGCGTTTTCAAAAGGTCTCCAATGTCATGCCCACCTGGGGCAGGAGGCTGCGGGAAACGCCCACCGAAACATATCCCCCCCCGGGAGTCCCGGTGTTCAGGAGAGAATTTCCAGGTAGCGGGTGAACAGTTCGGCACGAAGCGCCTCAATGTCCCGGATTGCCTGCTGGAGGTCTCCCGGCAGGGCCGCCTTTTCGCTGCGCAACGCCGCCTCCAACACCGCACAAACGTACCGATGGCAGGCATAGGGCCTTGCCTGCGGCCTCAGTGTACAACCCCGGGCCCCCAGGTACGGGCAACCCGGGGTCCTTCTCCGGTCCTTGCGGGGCGGCTCGCCCTGCCCGGAAAATTCCAGGTAGAGGACATCCTTTTCGTCGTAGAGATACTGAACCCTGCCGCAACAGGGATCCTCGCATCGGGGGCAGGTCTTTTGCACGGCCGATCTCTGGGCAGCGATGCACCACGACAGGAGTGACTCGATTCGATTCGACAGGTCCCCAAGGGTCGGCGAAAAGGTTGAAAACCGGTGTTTTCTCATCGCGCCAGGCCGATGATGTAAAGATCTCCCGTGACCAGATCAGGTACCACGACCGTCAGGCCCCTCTCCCGCGGGACAAGGCAGAAATCAGCCGGTCCCCGCAAGCCCGACGCCAGGGCCCTGTGACCGGAATGCTCGTCCCAGAGAAGGAGAGAGCCTGATTTCCAGTCCGTAAGAATAAGAAGGCCGGTGGAGAGCCTCGCGATACCATCCAGCCTTCCTAGGCCCTCGGCCAATACCCGAACCGAGCCCCGCCCGTCCACTTCGTAAATCCCGCGGTCTCTGCCGCCCATGTCGTAGCCTGCCACCAGGAGGGTTCCCCCCGGCGTGGGGCAAAGCCCGTTGGGCCCAAAGGACAAGCCCGAGGCAAAGACCGATACTTCAGGATGCCCGGCGATACTCAGGAAGTCGGCCGGGGATACCCGATAGATCTTCCCGGTGGCCGTGTCCGAAACGAAGAGGGATCCGTCCATCAGCGCCACGTCGTTTGCAAAGCGGGCCCCCGGAAGGAGCACCTTTCTGCCCTTTCGATTCGTAAGATCAAAGACCCAGGCCGTATCGATATCCGCCACCCAGGCCCTGCGGCCCTCCACCCAAATACCCTTGGGCTTGTGAAGTATGTCGCCCGGGCCCGGAAGGAACCGCTCCTCCAACAACCTCCCTGTGAGGGAAACACGGCTTATCTTGCCTTTGCCGTCCTTCAATGTGGGCCGAAGTACGGATCCGAATCGACTCACAAGCAGTGTCCGGTCCCCAGGATCATATGCCACCGATTCCGGGTGCCCGAGCCCCGAAACCCGCACCTTGCTCGCCACCGAAAATGGGCGCTCCGGGGCCGCCGACACGGACAAGTCTGAGATGCTCACCAATAGAACGGCTCCAAGAATCAGCGCCCCCCATCTCCTGGATGTCCTGGCCACCATGGTGTGCTCCTTTCCCACCGGTCGGCCCCCCGGACCGGTCCGATGCTCAATCCGTAAAGTGACGATCCTCCAAATTCACCGTCAAGCCGTCACTCTGGAGCAGACGTCGGCACAGCCCCTCGATCTTGGGAAGTTCATAGCTGAAAAAATACTGATAGGTGCGTAGCTTCCCCTCGTAGAAATCCCTATCGCCCCCCGAAGGGTCGGCCTCCAACGCCTCGCTCGCCCGAAGGGCCTGCAGCAACCATTGCCAGGCCACCGTCACCACGCCGAAAAGCTCGAGGTAGAGCGTTGCATCGGCCAGGAAGAGTTCCGGATCCCCGGGAGCGAGCTCCAACAGGTGAGCCGTGACCTCCTCGAGCCTCTGGAGAGCCCCTTCCAGGAGCCCCGCACCCGCATCGAGCCCCCGCGTCGCCTCCGCACGGGCCACGGCCCCGCGCACCTCTTCGAGGTACAACTTGAAAGCCTTCCCTCCCTTTATCACCACTTTACGGCCCAGCAGATCCAACCCCTGGATCCCGGTGGTCCCTTCGTGGATCGGGTGGATCCTTGCATCCCGGTAATGCTGCTCCAGGGGGAATTCGTCGCAATACCCGTACCCCCCGAGGCATTGAAGACCCTGGCTGACGCTGAGAAGTCCCATCTCCGAGGGATATGTCTTGGCCACGGGGGTGAGGAGATCCAGGAGCAGCCCGTGCCTTTCCTTTTCCTCCCCTTCCTGGACCTTCTCCAGGTCCGCGTATTTGGCGCACTGCAGAAGCAGGGCAAGGGAGCCGTCCACCACGGCGCGCTGGAAGAGCAGCATCCGCTTCACGTCCGGGTGCTCGATGATGGGGACCTGGGGAAGGCTGGGATCCTTGGAGCGCAGCCGGCGACCTTGAGGCCTCTCCCGCGCGTACTCGAGCGCCGCATAATAGGCCGCCGATGCAATGGCCGCAGCCCCCATCCCCACGTCGATGCGGGCCTCGTTCATCATTTGAAACATGTAGGAGAGCCCCTTATGCGGTTCCCCCACGAGGTACCCCCGGCAATCATCGTTTTCGCCCAGGCTGAGCTGCGTGATGGGGGCCCCGCGGTAGCCCAGTTTGTGGTAGATGCCCGCAACCTGTACGTCGTTGGGGACCAGGGTGCCGTCGGGCTCGGGCCTCAACCTGGGCACCACGAAAAGGGATATTCCCTTCACCCCATGGGGGGCCCCCTCGATCTTGGCCAGCATCAGGTGAATGATATTGTCCGCGCCGTCGTGATCGCCCGCTGAGATGAAGATCTTTTGCCCCCTGATCTTGTAGTAGCCTTCCTGCGTGGGCACGGCCTTGGTGGTGATGTCCGAAAGGGAACTTCCCGCTTGAGGCTCGGTGAGCGCCATGGTCCCCTGCCACTGCCCGGAGAACATCTTGGGGATATAGAGTGCCTTCATCTCCTCCGTGCCAAAGGACTCTATGAGGTGGGCCGCACCGCTGGTGAGCAGGGGATAGACACTGGCCGAGTAGTTGGCCGCGAAGAAGATGAAGCGGCTCGCGGCCGAAATCATGATCGGCAGTTGTTGCCCTCCAAGCTCGTAAGGGGCGTTGGCCCCGATCCAGCCCCCCTCGCCGCACTCCCTCATGAGAGTCCTGACCAGGGGATGCACCTTCACCCGGCCTTCCACGTATTGCGGGGGGTTGCGGTCCATCTCCTGGAAGGTGCCGTGAAGCAGGTCCTTGCCCATCCGCAGGGCGGTATCCAGAATCATGTCGAAGATCTCCCTGCCGTGGTCCTGGTAATAGCTATATCGGGTGAGACCCTCCACGTCGAACACTTCATACAAGAGGAATTTGAGATTCCTCTCACTCACGAATTTCTCCGCCATCGAAACCTCCTTTCTTGCCCCCCATCCCTCGAGCGGCCGTTCCCGGCAGGGGGAAAGATCCCGCACCCTTCCTCAGTCCCGCAGACCCCTGGACCGGAGCCAGTCAAGGACGGCAAACCCCGTGCCGTAACGCCAGGGTTTGAGCCTTTCTGGGGGGACCGCCCTGTACTCCTGTAATTCGTCTCCCAGCACGATTTCCCCTCGGCCCTTGACGTGAAAGGCAAGGATCAACTGGTTCATTTCAAAGAAGGAATAGTAGCCCACGAACCCGGCGATTTCACCCTCCAGGCACAGCTCCTCCCGCACCTCCCTCAGGACCGCCTGATCCGGTGTCTCTCCCTCTTCCAGGAATCCCGACACCAGCCCGTACATCTTTTCGGGCCATCCCTTGTTCCTCACCAGGATCACGGAGCCTTCCCGTTCCACGATGGCTGCCACCACCGGCGTCGGGTTGTTCCAGAATACGTAATCACAGGCCGCCTCGGTGCATCCCAGGCGCATGCGACCGTCGATAAGGGACTCTCCGAGTTCACCCCCGCACTGGGGGCAGTATTTCATACGCATTTTATTTCCTTCTCCCCGAAGGGATCCAGGCCCGCCAGGGCCGTAGCCCGATCTCCCTGGTACTCAGCCGCTGGGCTCCCCTGTTCCCCTACCTGTACACCCACCGCGTGCCCGCCCTGATGGCAAATCCGCACTCCATCACCGGGGGCATTGCCGCCCGGATGCTGCGGAAATCCAGGTCCGGGTAATCCGAAGTCGCGCTCCCGCCCGTCAGGTTGAAGCGGATCACCAGATCCTCCCGCAACCGCCGGTGCTGGGCCTCAATGGCCCGTCGGCACGCCTCCGCCGTGAGGCCCGCGGCCCGGATCTCCACGATTTCCATGTCATGTGCCGGCAGGGGCACGAACCGGACATACACGGAGCCGCCCTCCATCTCACCGGCAACGAACCCTTTCTCCTCCTCCATCTCGGCAAAACTCATGCGCTGTATGGAACCGGGGTAAACGAAGTAAAGCCCGGCTCACCTCGAAGCCCAGATGGGTATCGGCGGTATGTACGAACCTCATCGGACAAGGGACCTCTTTTTGAGGGCCTCCGCAACGTCCCCAAGGCCCAGCCGGTTCAGGGTCTCCGCCGTCTGAAGGCCCGTCTCCCGGTCCCAGCCTCGCAACTCGTAGTACTCTGCTCTCATCTCCTTGTATTTTTCCCTGTCCAGGACGTTCCCTTTCACGGACACGGGTTCCTCCGTGGGCCCGGGCACGATGAGGCGCGGGTTCAGGAGATCATGAAGGATCGGCTCCGTGAAGTTGAAAGAAGCGGGCTCGTCACCCTCCAGGGGCTTCCACCCCTCGCGCAACAGGACCGCCCGCTGGAGGTTGAAATTCCGCTCGCCGTAAGCCCGAAGCCCCTCTTCATCCGACTCCAGCCCGGTAACGGCGGAAAAGATCCGGGCCTCGAGGTTCGGATCTCCCACGTGATCCGGGGTGTTGAAGGAATCCATGATGGGCCATGCGCAATCGCAAAGCACCAGGCTGTCCTTCATATAGGTGCGGTCCTGGATTCGCATGGCGGCCTCGGCCTTTCCCTCATAAGTGGTCATATCCCAGGCCTTGTCATTGCCCCAAAACTTGGTGGCCGCCGCCCGAAAGACCTCGGCCGTGGTGGGGCTGAGTTCCGGTTTGATCCGGTGCAGAAGCCACCTGGCTATAAGATAGCTCACCTCATGAAGCATGGCGATGGGCTGCCGGGGTTCCAGGGCGTAGAGCAGGGCGTTGATAACATACTCCCTGGGGGAGTAGGAAGAACCGAGTCCCACGCCTGAAACATCCTCCGTGAAGTGCCGCGTCGCCCGCTCCCCCAGCCTTTCACCTGTACGCAGAAGACCTTCGGCCAAGACATCGCCCAGGCCCTCCCTGCGGGTGATCATCTCGGTGAGCCTTTCGAAAAAGGCTCGGGATCCGATCTCCCCGATGTTCAGGCCGGCCTCTTCAGCGGACAGATCCCCCGCCTCCCAGGCCCTGGCGAGCCATCCCATCACGTTGTCCATTTCCATGGTGCAAAGGCCTAGATCATTGCAGATCTTGGTGGCGTCCACGGCCGTATCGATGTTTTCTCCAGGCCTCATGGCCACCCACGGCATGTAAAAGACCATGGAATGGCACTTCCGCACCACCTCCTTGCCCGAAGCGGTTCGAAATGCCCCGCGAAGACAGTCCAGGCCGCACTGGTAGCAGGAGGCCCGGCCCACATAACGCATCTGGTCCTTGGGAAGGGGCATCCGCAGGGTGCCGCGCTTGCTCAACCGGATGGTGAGGCGGTTGAGTTCCGTCAGTGCCTTTGGGTCCGCCACCCTGGGCCTTCCGGAACCCAGTGCCACAACGGCCTTGAGGTTCTTGGAGCCCAAGACTGCTCCAAAGCCACCGGTGGCGCTCCCCTCGTGGTCCGTGATCAGGGCGGCGGTGCGCACCAGATTCTCGCCGGCGGGACCCGTGGTGACGAAATGGGCCCGGCGGCCGTGATCGGCCTTGAGCCTGTCCCGCACCGCGTACGTGCCCAGCCCCCATAGGTGGGCGGCGTCACGAATCTCTGCACGGCCGTCCTGGATCAGGAGGTAGCAGGGTTCCGCGGCCCTGCCCGTAACCATCACACCGTCGTAGCCCGCCTGCTTCAAGGCCGGGCCGAAATAGCCCCCCAGGTTGCCGTAACAGAATCCCTCGGGCAGCAGCATGGGGGATTTTCCCACCACCTCGAAGCGGGAGGCCCCCTGCGCCCCCGTGGCCCCCAGCGGCCCGGTCATCAGGATGAGGGCATTTTCGGGATCCAGGGCCCCTGTCTCCGGGGCCACACATTCCCAGTAAAGGCGGGTGGCGATCCCACGACCTCCCAGAAAACCCTCCGCGTACTCCATGGTATCGATGTCCTCGACACTACCCAGTGAGAGGTCAACCTTCAAAATCCTTCCGGTCCAACCGCAGACTTCCCTTTTCATCTCCTGTTTCTCCTCCCCGTCCTCCCTCCAGGCCTGAGACCGTCCACGACCTCGTGATACTGCCGTTCCAGTTCCCGGAACAGCTCGGCCACCGGTGGCACGGAACGTACAAGACCCGCCGACTGACCCGCCTCCAGGATCCCCTGGGAGACGTCCCCCTTGATCATGCCCGATTCGGCACGGTTGCGCTCTTTGGCCACCAAATTCAGGAAGGCCTCCCGATCCGGGATCCGTCTTTCCTTTTCCGCCAGCCAGAGGGAATATTCATTCTTGAGACAACGCAACATCATGTTGAAACCCCGGCCCGTAATCAGCGTGCCCGTATCCGGGGCCTCCACCAGTTTCTGTTTGAAGGCCTCGTGGGCCCCGCATTCGGCCGTGGCGATGAAGCGGGTTCCCATCTGGACCCCGTCGGCACCGAGCGCCAGGGCGGCGGCTATTCCGCGGCCGTCCGCAATTCCGCCTGCCGCCACCACCGGGAGGTCCACGGCGTCGGCCACCTGCGGCACCAGGGCCAGTGTTCCCAGTTCGTCCATTCCGTTGTGCCCCCCAGCCTCGTAACCTTCGCATACCACCGCGTCATAGCCCGCGTCCCGGGCCCGGACGGCGCCCCGCACGTTGGGGACCACGTGGAGTATCCGCACTTTCGCCCGGCCTGCTCGGAGCAAAGGCGCCACCCGAGCGGGGTCGCCCGCAGAGGTCGTAAAGATCCCGACCCTCTCTTCCAGGCACAGGGAGACAGCAGCCTCCACATCCCTTCGCAGCAGAGGGATGTTCACGCCCCAGGGCCGGTCCGTCTCTTCCCTCATCTTGCCTATGTTCCACCGAAGAGTTTCGAGGTCCATGGAACCGCTGCCCAGGACGCCCAGCCCCCCGGCATTGGACACCGCTGATGCCAGCCTCCAGTCGGCCACCCAGACCATACCTCCCTGAATAACGGGGTAGCGGATCTCCAGGAGCGAGGTAAGCCTTGTGGGAATCATGAGACGGCACCTCCATTGCCGGAAAACGGCATTTTCGAGGCTGCACCGCAAATCATTTTTCTCACCCCTGTCCTCCCTTAAGCCCTATGGCCTCGGCCACATCTCTCATGCCCATGATGGTGTCCGCGATGAGTTCGGAGAGTTCCACCCCGAGCATCAGTGCCCCCTTTTCCACGATCCCGCGGTCCACGCCGGCGGCGAATCGCTTGTCTTTCCATTTCTTTTTCACGGACTTGGGTTTCATGTCCATCACACTGCGTGAAGGCCTCACCAGGGCCGCAGCCGCCACGAGCCCCGTCAGTTCGTCCACGGCATAGAGGACCTTCTCCAGGTCCGTGCGGGGTTCCACGTCCGAACAGATGCCCCAGCCATGACTCACCACCGCCCGGATGTATTCCTCGGGCCACCCTTCCTGTGTGAGGATCTCTTCGCTCTTGCGGCAGTGCTGATCCGGGAAGCGTTCGTAGTCCAGATCATGCACCAGGCCGATGACCCCCCACTTCTCCTCGTCTTCTCCACGTTTTCTCGCCATGTAGCGCATAACGCCCTCCACCGCAAGGGCGTGTCTGATGAGGCTCTCCGACTCATTGTAGCGCTTGAGCAACGCCATTGCCTCTTCCCTGGTGGGAACGCTCATCACTTCTCCCTCCTCTCGGCCGGGCCACCCCGGCGGACCTTCCTCCACGATCCGTTGCGAAAAACCCCCTCTGTTTTCGTAAAGCCTGGCATCCCAAATCGTTTTAGATTATGATGAAGCGGTCGATATAAATCACGTGGCCTTCCCTCGTAGGCAGGGAACGCGCATCGACATTTTTTGTATCACAAGAAGGCCCGCGAGCCAAAGGGGAAAGAAGGCCACCGGGGTAGATCGACTAGCAGGGGTCCGGTGCATCGACCATGCCCCGGCGGGGAGATCTCGTGGTTTTTCCATTCCTCGAAAATACGGGAGGAAGCCCTATGGACGTCAAAATCGTCACATGCCCCCAATGCGGTCATGTCAACCCTGCGACGGAAAAGTGCGTCCGGTGCGGAACGGACCTGACCTCCGTCTCCCAGAACCTTGTCAGCACCACCCGGCTTCAGACATCGACCCTGGACTCTGAAGAGGGGGTCGGACCCACGCAAATCTCCCGCTGCCCCAAATGCGGTATGGAGGACCCGGGTGAAGAGAAATGCCCCAGGTGCGGGATCATCTTTGCCAAGTATTTCGAGATCCAGGCCCGGGAGATGCGAGAAGCCCAGGAACGGGCAGAGGCCGCAAGACGCCAGAAGCTTGAACGAGATCGGCAGGAAGCGATCCTTAAAGTGAGGGAGGCCCAGGCACGCCTGGACGAGGTCTCGGGTCTGGTTCAGGAGCAGGAAAAGGCCCTGGCGGAACAAGAGGCCCTCAAAGAGGCCATGGAAAAGGAAATCGCCGACCTTCGGGCCCTCAAGGAGAAGGAGGCCCGGGAACTCGAAGAACTCAAGGCCAGTCGGGAAAGGGAGGAACAAAAAGCCCTGCAGGAAAACGGCCGGAAGATCCAGGAGGTCCGGGAACAATTGAAGGGGCTGGAAGAACGCCTCCAGGAAGCGCAAAAGACCCTCCAGGAAGTGGAAGCGAAAAGGGCGGATGAACAGGAGGCCCTGGAAACAATCCGTAAGAGCCGGGAAGAGGATGAAAGGCTCCAGGCCATGAAACGCGATGAACTGGAGGCCGAACACCGCGGTATCCTTGAAAGGATTCGCGAAGACCAGGAGAAGCTGGAAAACACCCGGGCGCGGCTCGAAGAGGAAGAGGCCCTCTGGTCTAAAAAGCAGGAGGAATGGAAAAAGAAAGAGGAGGAAGCTCTCCGGTCCATAGAGGCCCAGGAGCGACAACTGGACGAAGCCCTTGAAAAAGTCAAGGAGCAGGAGGAGCGATTGGCCGCTTTGAAGGCGAGTATCGAAGAGGCGGAACAGGCCGAGGCCGCGAGAAAAGCTCGTGAAGAGGAAAAGAGAAAACGCCTCTTTGCGGACCGTGAAGAAATCCTCCGGGCGATTGAACCGCGGCCCAGCCTCAAGGAGCAGCTCAAGAAATATGAGGGCCGGACGATGGGAATCAATGCCGCCGATCCTGAAACAGTCGAGGAAGTCCTGATGCTCCAGGTGGGTGAGGACCATTTCATCGTCTGGAATGCCCGGGAAAAACTCGCCTATAACTTCCCCGTGGAAAACATCCAGACCCTGATCGAGGGTCCCGGGGAGCACCAGCCCGAGGACTCTGAATCAGGCCCCACATATGAGGCGGTATTGAAGATCTTCCACGCCAGACGTTGAAACGGAAAGGGGCCGAGAAGGGGGGGCGCCCTTTTTGCCCTGGGCTTCGGCCCGGAATCACCTCACACTGGAAGTCAAGAAAGTCCGCATGAGAAAGCCCGAATCGACAGGCCCCACCCATGCCTGAAAAATAGCCCCAAGACGCCCGGGCGCCTTCCGCGCAGCAGGTCGTCTCTCGGGGTCATTGCAGAGCCACCGGGGGCCGGATCGAGTTTGGGAAGATAGGGACATGGACAAGGTGAAGATCAACGGATACGTGCCGGGGGCGGTCGGACGGATCGTGGAACTCCACGCCACGTACTATGCGCGGAACTGGGGTTTCGGGACCTTTTTCGAGGCCAAAGTGGCCACGGAGATGGGTGAGTTCCTGAGGCGCTATGATCCCGACCGGGACGGATTCTGGACCGTGAATCTGGAGGGCCGTGTGGAAGGCTCGATCATCATCGACGGGATCCATGCCCGGACAGAAGGGGCCCACCTGAGGTGGTTCATTCTCTCCTCACGGCTTCGGGGCCGCGGATTGGGTCACCGGCTCATGGAAAGGGCCGTGGGCTTCTGCCGAAAACAGGGCTACGACCGGGTGTATCTCTGGACCTTTGAAGGACTGGACCCGGCCCGGCATCTTTACCAAAAATTCGGTTTCCGGCTCGCAGATCAACTGGAAGGAAGTCAGTGGGGGGCCCGGGTCAACGAGCAGAAGTTCGTGGTGGTGTTATAAAGTCTTCTCTTCCTCTCCTTGCCATCCTCAGTGTGCGCAAAATTCCTCCACAATCGCCGTGAACACCTCCGTGCCCTTCAGCAGCTCGTCCACGGCGATCTTCTCATCGATCCCGTGCACCATCTCCACGTCCTCCAAATCCAGCAGCACCGGGCATACACCGTAGGACGGGATACCCCTCTGGCGGAAAAAGCGGGAATCGGAAGCGGCGAACATGAGGGACGGGACCACCACGCTCCCGGGAAAACCGGCTTCCAGGACATTTTGGATCCTGCTGAAATATTCGCCGTCCCATGGAGACTCCGTGGACTCCGTACCCGTTTCGCATACCACCTCCACCTGCTCATCCCCCAGGCGCCGACGCACATCTTCCACCACGTCCTCGATCCGCTGGCCAGGCAGGAGGCGGACGTCCAGGTGGGCCTCGGCCCTGCTGGGGATCACGTTCGTCCTGATGCCCGCCTGAAGCGTGGTCAGGCTAATGGTGTTGCGAGCCAGGGCCGAGACCTGGGGCATGGCCATGAGTCCGTTCTCCTCCAGGATTCGAGCAAGTGTCTCAGGGTTTCCTTCTTCCAGGAACGGACCGAGGAAATCCCATCCCCTGCCCAATCCCTTGAAATAGCGCTCCACCACGGGAGTGATCCGCACGGGCTGATCTTCCGACAGAAGCCTGGAGAGGGCCTGCACGAGTTTTTCCAGAGTGTTCCGGCCGTGGGGAAGGCTCCCGTGGCCGGGGGGGCCTTCCCGGGTCAACCGGAGCCAACATACCCCCTTCTCCGCGGTGGAGACCATCATCACGGTCTGCTCGGGCAAGAGATTCTTCAGACCGAATCCCCCTTCGTTCAGGACAAGGTCCGCCTGGAAGTCCTCCGGATGATGCTCCAGGAGGTACTCCACGCCCCAGCGACTGCCCGCCTCCTCATCAGCCACCGCCAGGAAAACGATATCCCGCACCGGCCGTATGCCGCGCCTCTTGATGTCCAGAAGCGCAAGCAATTCCATGATCCCCTGCCCCTTCATGTCCAGGGCACCGCGGCCCTTCACGTACCCGCCCTCCACCACGCCCCCGAAGGGATCGAAACTCCACTCCTCGGCCCGGGCCGGAACCACGTCCGTGTGATTCAGGAGGATGAGTGGTCCCGCCTCACCGGTACCCGGCAGCACCGCGCGCAGGGACGCCCTGCCGGGGCGGGGTTCGTAAATCTTGTAAATCACACCCTCTGCGTCCAGGATATCCGCAAAAAACCCCACCGCCCTATCTTCGTTTCCCGGGGGGTTGCTAGTGTCCACCCTCAGGTACTTCGAAAGCAGTTCCACGGCCTCGTGTTCCAAGGATCAACCCTCCTTCCGGTCCTGTCTCAGGGAAAACCGAAAATCGCAATGGTCGGCCCCTTCCATGATGGTCCGGGTCCGCTCGAGGCGGATTTTGGGGTTGAACCCTTCCACCAGGGCGTAATCTCTGTCGCAAGAGAGCAGGGTCCCCAGATCCTCGAAACCATGCTCCCGGTACATCTCGGCGTAGCGACACCGCGTCACGTCCAGGCTCAGACGTTCCGGACCCGCTTCCTTCACCTCGAATTCCAGGGAGCCCCCTGCGGCAAAGAGGGCAAATCCATCCCGCAGTTTTTCCAAATCGTCTCCACCCGCAACTGCCTTGAGCATCCGGCCCGACTCCACGGCCAATCGCCGGAACACCCCCCGGGCCACACCCAGGGCCTCCTCACGGCCCATGGCATCCATGAAGGCCCGGATGAGCGGCGCGGCCACCAGGGCTTCGATCTCACGGCGTACCAAGAGGTCCACCTGCCCTATCTCGTCTCCCATGGTCTCTCGCCCCTTTGTCTTTTCCCCCGGGAGGGAAGTGAACTCGTCACTATTCCTGCCCTTCGTACCCATTGGCGATACAGCAGAGGAAGGTGGCGGGTTCCGTGCCCACATTGCGCATGCCGTGTGCCTCAAGGCTAGGTATGTACACCGAATCACCGGGGCCCACTTCCCTTTTCTCCAGGAGTTTCTCCGTTTCCCCATCGAACCGCCAGCACTCGAAACGGCCGGTCAGGATGTACATGGTCTGGTGGTAGAAGTGGTTGTGAATGGGGATCTCCCCTCCCGGCTCCACAGTGAAGTGGCGCAGGCCGTATTCGGCATTCCCATGGCCGTCGTCCCCAGCCCGGGAGAGCCACCGTACGCTGGTGCCCACCACTTTCCTCATGGTCCCTTTGAATGGAAATTGTTCGACCGCAACCGCGTCGCAGTCAGAAAAATGAATGACTTCCATCTTACCTCTCCTAAACCTTAAGAGATCGAAAATCCACGGGCTCTCTTCCCGGCCCTGCCCCAAGTACGCACCCTGATTTTCGGGTCGGCGAAACGCCTCCTGTCGACCCGCCTCCGGAGACTCTTTTACCAGATCCCATCGGGAAATGCCACGCCCTTTCCACACCCCGCATCCCTCGCCCGTGTTGAAACGCCCCCTTTACAGGACCTCCACTTTTTGAGACATTGGCGGGAAACAAGGAAAATCCACCCTTCACCCCTGGGGGATGGAGGATTATGTCCGACCGTTCACGGTGATGGGAATCGAGGAGGTCCATGTACACTCTGCCCAAATTCGTCGAATTTCGAGAGGAGGGCCCCCGGGAGGGGTTCCAGATCGAATCCAAAACCTACCCTCTGAAAGAGCGGGCCCGGCTCGTGGACGCCCTCAGTGAAACCGGCGTCAAACGAATACAGGTGGGCTCTTTCGTGAGTCCCCGGGCCGTTCCCTCCATGGCGGACGCAGAAGCCCTGTTTGCGGCCATCACTCCGCGCCGGGGGGTGCAATACACGGCGGTATGGCTCAACGAACAGGGATTCCGAAGGGCCGCCAAGACGCCCCGTGTCTACCTCTACGGCAAGATGGTGGTATACACCACGGATGCCTTCGCCAGGAAAAACAACAATTGCTCCGCGGCTGAATTGAAAAAACGACAACTGGACATGCTCCCTCTCTTCGATGAGATGGGCGTCCCCCTGGAAGAGGCCTATATCCTGACCGCTTTCGGGTGTAATTTCGAGGGCCCGGTACCCGTAGAGGCCGTCACGGACGGCGTGCGTTTCGTGGCGGATACCTGCACTGAACGGGGAAAACCGCTGCCCCAGATCGTGCTGGCCGACACCATGGGATGGGCCAATCCTGAGCAGATCAAGCGGGTCATCCACGCCGTGCGCGAGACCGTCCCCGAGGCCAGAGTGGGCCTCCACCTCCACGATACCCGCGGTCTCGGGCCGGCCAATTTTTATGCGGCCCTCCAAATGGGCGTAGATCTATTCGACAGTTGTGTGGGGGGGCTGGGGGGCTGTCCCTTCGCGGCCTTCAAGGACCCGCGAGCCGCCGGCAACATCTGTACGGAGGACATGGTGTTTCTCTGCGAGGAACTGGGCATCGAAACCGGAATAGACCTGGAAAAGATGATAGAGGCCGCCAGGATCGCCGAGCAAATCTTTCAGCGGCCCCTTCCGGGGAAAATCATGCACTCGGGGAGTCTCAAGGCCTTTCGATGAGGCGGCCCGCCCCCTTTTGTTGAAAGCGCCACATCATGGAGGTCTCCGGCCCGAAGGCATGTGTGCGGTGAGGTGTTCGGAGGGCACGGGGATCTTGCGGGGTGCGAATCATTGCACGAGGGCTCACAGGGCGGATCGCCGGGAAGGAAGGACTTCAACAGGTCAGATGGAAGCAGGCGCACACCCGGGTGGAAGGAAGCAACTCAAGATAGAGTGATACCGCCCCGGGGTTTGGATGAGCGTGAAAGGCGATGCCCCTCCGGGCGAGGTGCTCTTCGAGATCCTCCCGCGGGACCACGCGGCCGTTCATGCCGGTCCCGGCCACGATGACCTCGGGCAGGTCCTGAATCAGGGAGGAGAGGTCGTCCACAGTCAGCTCGTGCCCGCAAGCCCTGCGCCATCCGTCCTCCACACGGCCTTCGGCATGGATCAGGAGGTCGGAGGCGTACTTTCGGCCTTTGATCACCATCCAGCCGAACCCGAAAGAGTCGATCACCGGAAACCTCCTTGTGCCCGTTCCTGCGTCCGAAGGAAGGATCTTGCCTCAGGAGCACCGTTCCAGCCGCCAGGCCCTGTAGCGCTGAATCCTTGCATAGGCCTTCATGGCCCGATCCGGGGTCTCGAAAAAGGGAATTCCCGCCTCGAAAAAGTGTTGAGCCGACTCTGCTGGTGCGCCCGGGATATTGATCATCATGAGGGGCTTTTCATAATCCTTGCGAACGCGGATCATACCATCCACATAACTCCGATTGGTCCGGGGGTCCAGTCCCCTTCCGATCACGAAGAGGGCGTCCACCCCCGGGTCGGCCGCTGCCGCCTCTACGGCCCGCGCGTAGATCTCCGTCCGAAAGGAGGCGGTAAGCCCCACGTCGATGGGATTGCCCAGGCTCGTCCCCGTGGGCGGGACGAACTCCCCAAGGGTCTTCCGGGTGGCGGGTGAGAGCTCCGCCAGCCTGAGGCCTGCGTACCCGCAGGCCTCGGCGGCCGAGACCGCAAGCCCTCCGGGGCCGGATATCACGGCAACACGGTCTCCACCGGAATCGGGCAGGAGGGCGCAGGCCATGAGCGTGTCCACCCAGGGTTCGTAACCCGATACCGGCACTGCCCCACCCTGCCGTACCAGGCCTTCCCAGAGCACAGCAGAGCCTGTGAGCGCTCCCGTGTGGGACAAGGCCGCTCGACCCCCCTCGGGCGTCAGGCCCACTTTCCAGATCACCACGGGCTTTCTGAGGGACGCTTCGTGAAGGACCTCCAGGAAGCGAGGACCGTCCTTTATGCCTTCCAGGTACATGCCGATGACCTTGGTCTCGGGATCCTGCCCCAGGTACTCCAGAAAATCGGCGCTCCACAGGTCGCACTCGTTTCCCACGCTCACGGCCTTGCTGAAATAGATTCCCTTTTCGGCGCCCACCCTTGCAAGGATATTGGCCAGGGAGCCGCTGTGTGAGATAAGGCCCACAGGCCCCGGGACACGGGAGATCTCGGGGAAAAAGGAAAGGCCCGTGCGGGGGGAGTAGAGCCCCATGCAATTGGGACCGATGAGGCGCATACCGCTCCGCCGGACCACGCGGACCAGTTCTTCCTCCATGGCCCTGCCCTGAGGGGTACCGGTCTCCTTGTACCCTGCCGTAAAGAGCACCACACCCTTGACACCTTTTTCGGCGCACTCACGCACCACCCCCAGGGTCTGCTCCTGTGGGACCAGAACGATGGCAAGATCCACCTGCCCGGGAATGGCTGAAACGGATGGGTAGGCCTTGAGCCCTTCGATCTCCGGTGCTTCGGGGTGCACAGGGTAGATCCTGCCGGGGTATCCCATGTCCAGCAAGGCCAGGAGAAAGAGCTTTCCGCTCTTGAGGCCTCGCGGCACCCCCACCACGGCGATGGAGCGGGGATTGAAGAGTTGATTCATAGTGGCGAAACGCTCTGCGCCGGGCTGTTTCGGGACCGGGTTGTGGGTCTCTGGTGTCGGTTTCATCGGCTCCCTTCTCCTGAAAGTCCCTCACCTTCATGGACATGATCTTGTCTGCTCTACAAGGCGATTTGGTATCACCGCGCTTTTATCCAAGTCAAGGGAAATGGGAGGGTGTCCAAGCGTATCGATCCCGGCGCGCAGCCCGGCCGTAATCCGAGCCTTGACGGCCCGGCGGGAGGCAAACTACAATGCCCAGCACTCGGATCAGGAGCTTGCCCTCGCAGGGGAGGCCTCAAAACCGGAAAACGGGCCGCCGCAAATCGGCCCCAAACCAGGAGGTGATCATGAAAAGGACCGTTTTCTTCGTGGGGATCGTCTTGGTGTTCGTGTTGCCGACCGCTTCTTTCGCCATGGGTCTTGAACTGGCCGTGGGGGGGTGGAGACAGGGTCCGGAGGGCGATGTCTCCTACGAGGCCGTGACCGATACCGATTCCCTGGATCTGGAACGGGACCTCAATTACGATAACGAGAACCGGTTCATGGGACGGCTCAAATTCGAAACACCCCTCTTTTTTCCCAATATCTACCTGATGGCCACCCCCATGGAATTCGACGGCCGCGGTCGCAAGGCCGTATCCTTCAAGTTCGGAGACGTCTCCTTCAGCGGAAACGTGGATTTCTACTCCAAAATCGTCCTGGACCATTACGACGTGGCCTTCTACTACGGGCTGCCCTTCCTCAAGACCGCGACTGCGGGAGTCTTGAACGCGGAGCTGGGGGTAAACGTGAGAGTGGTGGACTTCAAGGCGGAGGTCAAACAGGACGACACCGGCTTGCGCGAGACAAAAAGCATGACACTGCCCGTGCCCATGGGATACCTGGCCCTGGCGATCCGGCCTTTCGACCGGATCGCTCTGGAGGCGGAGGGCCGGGGCGTGGCTTACAGCGGCAACCACTACTACAGCCTCATCGGCAGGCTGAGGGTCAAGGTCTTCGGTCCCCTTTTCGCGGCCGGGGGTTACCGGTACGAGGATATCAAGATCGACGAGGAGGACGTGGAAGCCGAAGTGACTTTCGCGGGCCCTTTCGTGGAAATCGGTTTCAAGTTCTAGCAGGGTATCGAAAACGCAGCGAATGCAGGTGAGGCGAGACAGATTGACAACCTTTTGCCGAATTAAAACGATCAATTCAGGCAAAAAATAAACAAGTATTTTGAGCCGGATTTTGACCTGATCATCCACAAGCGCAGCGGTTTTCTAACAGCCTGCTGGAAGAGCCGGGGGGGCTCCTCATGTTGCGCCGGGCCCTGCCTTTGCGTCACCGGAAAGGGAGACCAGGAGCACCCCCCGGGGGTCCTTCCCCCTGCGCGCCCCCCGGATTCTCTCCGCTTCCTTTCAGCCCGGCCTCAGGGCGAGCTTCCTTCCGGCTCCGCGCTCCTTAGGAATCACGTGACAGGGTCTACAAAAGAAGATCAAGGAATGAGCCTATCTTTCCGATATTTTTGTTGATGTGGCTTTCGACCAACGCAGAGGAAAAGCAGAGGGGACCCGCGCAGACGGAAGGCTGATCCCCGGGGAGGAGGCGTGCCCATCACCCCCAAAATCCTGATCGTGGACGACGAACCGCTCATGCTCCGAAGCCTTCGAGATCTCCTCGGGGGCATGGATTACGATATCCATACCGCCGCAACGGGGAGGGAAGGCATCGAGCGGGTGTCACGGGAGTCGTTTGATCTTGTCCTGCTGGACATCGGTCTTCCGGACATGGACGGTTTCCAGGTGATGGATCGGCTCTGTCGCAACAGTCCGCGGACACGTGTGGTCATCATCACGGGGCATGCGTCCATCGAATCCGCCCTGGAGGCCATTCGGCGAGGGGCCTACAATTACCTCAGGAAACCATTCCAGTACGAAGAACTGGTAAAGACGGTCACCAACGCCCTGGAGCACAAGCGCCTGGAGGAGGATCGGCGGCGTGCGGAGGAGGCGTTGCGCGAACGGGAAGAACTGCTGCGGCTCTTCGTGGCCCACACCCCCGCAGCCGTGGCCATGTTCGACCGCGAAATGAGACATCTGGCTTACAGCCGCAGATGGCTGGAGGAATACGGCGGGGGCCATGCAGACCTGATCGGCCGGTCCCATTACGAGGTCTTTCCCCAGGTCCCTGAACGATGGAAAGAGGAGTACGGACGCTGCTTTCAGGGAGAGATCATCAAACACGAGGAGGAGCCCTTCCCCGGCCGGGACGGAGGGGTGGAATTCGTCCGCAGAGAACTCTACCCCTGGAAGCACGAATCAGGCCGCATCGGGGGAATCATAGTTTTTTCCGAAAACATTACGGATAGAAAACGCGCAGAGGAGGCACTGAGGGAAAGCGAGGAGCGTTTCCGGGAAGTGGTGGAGAATTCTTTGATCGGAATTTCCATTATTCAGGACGCCCGGGTCGTCTTCCAGAACCCGGAGCAGAGAAAAATCTTTGGTCCCTTGCCGCGGCTCCTGGTGCGGGGAGAACTCGATTTCATCCACCCGGACGATCGGGAAAAGGTAAGGGGGTTTCACAACGCCCTGATTTGTCGCAAGGCTCCGGTCCTGGAAACCGATTTCCGCTTTTTCCCCCCGGGCGACTCCCCCGGCAAGGCCGACATGAGGTGGGTCCAGTGCCGGGCCAGTTTCTTCACTTACCGCGGCAGGGAAGCGATCCTGGTCAACACCGTGGATGTCACTCGTGCCAAAGAACTGGAACATCTGGTGACCATAAAGGACAAAATGATGTCTCTGGGCCGCGTGGCCGCCGGCATAGCCCATGAAATCAGAAACCCGCTGACGGGCATCAACACCTATCTTTACTCGCTGGGAAACTTGTGCGAACGTGAAGAACCCGATCCCGAGAGTCTGGCCCTGATGAAACAGATCATCGGTCAGATCCAGCATGCATCCAACAAGATCGAATCCGTTATCAAGCGGGTCCTCGACTTTTCAAAGCCCAGCGTCCCCAGGATGAGGCTTACGGACATCAATGGAGCGGTTCGGGATGCGGTGAACCTGTCCGCAGTGACCCTGCGCAAGGGAGGAGTGCGGCTGGACACCTCTCTTTCGGAGCCTCTTCCCCGGTGCTACGCGGACCCCCACCTCATAGAGCAGGTGATCCTGAACCTTATCAACAACGCCCACAAGGCGATGGAGCAACAGGATGGCCCTCGTTCCCTGGAGATCGCCACCGCCGTTGAAGGGGAATCCATCCTGATCGACATTTCCGACTCGGGTCCCGGGGTGCCGGAGGGTCTTCGGGCTGAAATCTTCGACCCGTTTTTCACGACCAACTCCGATGGTTCCGGGATCGGGCTGAGCCTCGTTCAGAGGATCATCACGGACCACAACGGATCCGTTTCAGTGGGCGAAAGCCGATGGGGAGGCGCCCTGTTCAGGATCGAACTGCCCATCGAACGAAGGAAGAACCCGCGATGAACGACTATGACGTATACGTGGTCGACGACGAAGACGTGGCCAGGGAAGGAATCGCCCTTGCCTTGCGCAATGACTACCGGGTGGCCGCCTTTCCTTCGGCGGAACTCGCTCTGGAGGCCATGGAAAAAGGCCTCCCCGACCTGGTTCTCCTGGACATCGGCCTGCCCGGGATGGACGGCATCGAGGCGCTGGGGGCCATCAAGAAGCGCAGCCCTGAAACCGTGGTCATCATGATTACGGCCTACGAGGACGTCAAGACCGTGGTATCGGCCATGAAACTGGGAGCATACGATTATGTGGTCAAACCGCTGCAGATGGACGGGCTGCTCCTGAGCGTCCGAAACGCCCTGGAGTCGGTACGCATGAGAAAGGAGATCCAGTCACTCCACGAACGCTATCTCAAGGAAAACGTCCCATGTTTCCTGGGCGAGAGCGATGCGGTCCAGGATATCATGGAAATCGTGGGGAAGGTGGCGGCCAGCCCGGACACCGCGGTGATGATCCTCGGCGAGACGGGAACCGGCAAGGAACTCATAGCCCGGGCCATCCACTATCGAAGTCCTCATTTCAAAGGCCCCATGGTCTCGGTCAACTGCGCGGCGATCCCGAGGGAACTCATAGAGAGCGAATTGTTCGGCTACGAAAAAGGGGCCTTCAGCGGGGCGGAGGCCTCGGGCAAGAGCGGGCTGGTGGAAGAGGCCTCCGACGGGACACTTTTCCTGGACGAGGTGGGAGACCTGAGTATGGATGCCCAGGCCAAGCTCCTGCGCTTTCTGGAGGAAGGAGAATACTACCGAGTGGGTGGTACGCGCAGCCGAAAGGTGAGGACCCGGATCATCTCGGCCACGAACCGTGACTTGGAGGCCATGATGTCGGAAGGGCGCTTCCGCAAAGACCTCTATTATCGGCTGGCCGTCGTACGAATCGAAATCCCTTCCCTGAACCAGCGGCGCAAGGATATCATGCCCATCGCCACACATTTCCTGGCCCAGTTCAACGAAAAATTCGGAAAGTCCTTTCTCGGTTTCTCGGAAGAGGCCAGAGAGGCCCTGGAAGGATTTCACTGGACCGGGAACGTCAGGGAACTGAAGAATCTCGTGGAACGCGGCGTGCTTCTGGGGGAAGGGCCGCTGCTCACCCCCGAAGGCCTGGGACTGGAACGGGTAACGAGCGCCGGAGGGGATGCCGGCCCGGGACAGCGGTGGAATCTGCCGCCGCTCTCCGCCGAGGGTTTCGACCTCCTGGGCCTGCTGGGAGAGATCGAGCGACGGTACCTTCGAGAAGCGCTGAGGCTTTCGGGAGACAACGAAAGCCGTGCGGCCAGACTCCTGGGGATCAGCCGGGACACCTTCCGATACAGGAAAAAGAGACTTTGAGGATCGCTTCATCCTTGGGCTGCGGCCTGGTCCCAACGTCGCCGGATCGCCTTTCCCTCCTCCCTCTCATTCCCGGGATCCGTGGGTCACGCCGTCCCTGAGGCTGGCGGATGAAAATCGCCTGGTATCAGGTTCCGGGCCGACACCGGCAATCCCGGAATCTCCCGTCGGGGTGGGGCTTATGCCCACGGAATTGGGGATTTTGCCCCACATTGGTTTTGTCTCATACCGGCAAAGTGGCATGTCTGATTCCAACGTTTTGAAATAACGGAATAAAATTTTCAGCAGGTCGAGCTGAGGGCTTTGGCATGGAGCATGCATCTTATCTGAACGCGGGCCATCGTTGGATCTGCCTTTGCCGAGCCCGCAGCCACAGGGGATACGTATGAAAGAAGAACGACCCGACCTCGAGACACTCAAGGCCTTCAAGAAACTGCCCTCGCTTCCTCATATCCTGCTCAAGGTCCTCGAGGCGTGCAACGACCCCAAGGGCAGCGTGGCCGAACTCTCTGCAATCATCGAAAAGGATCCCGCCCTTTGTGGAAAGATCCTGCGAGTCGTCAATTCGACTTACTTCGGTCTGCGCCGGAAAGTGGAAGGTATCGCCCAGGCGGCCACCCTGCTGGGGACCAATGCAGTTCGGAACATGGTGCTGTGCGCCTCGGTGCATGAGGTGTTTCGCGCCCGGGGATCCGGCCGAGGGCCTGACCTGAAACGGTACTGGTGGCACTCGCTCAAAAGCGGAATCCTGGCAAGGGACCTGGCGCGCCGGGTGGGGTATGCTAACGGGGAAGAGGCCTTTCTCGCAGGCCTCCTTCACGATCTGGGGAAACTGGTGCTGTGGACTAATTTCCCGCGCGAATACGAGGAACTGCTGGAGCGGTACGAATCCCGGGAGGAACTCCGCCTGGCCGCCGAGAGCAAGCTCGGGGCGACCCATTGTCAGGCCGGAGGGTGGCTCCTGGATCGCTGGGGCCTGCCCACCTTCGTGGCGGATGCAGTCTACTACCACCATGAATCCCTGGAACGTGTCATGGACGCCCTTCCCCTGGTCCGGATCGTCTTCGCCGCCAACGTGCTCTCCCAGCCGCCCACGGCCGAGTCTGAAAGCAGGGCCGCGGAGGTCCTGGGCGTTCTGTTCGGCCTAACGGCGGAGCAGGTGAGCGACATGGGTGCGCGAGCCGAGAAGGAAGTTGAGGAGGTAGCGCGATCCCTGCAGATCGAAGTATCCTCGCCGGCGGGTGATGATACAAACGACCAGCTCAAGGCCGCCGCGCTGGAAAAACGGGTTCAGGACATGTCTCTGCTTTTGGGCACGTTGCAGAATCTGCTCCAGGCCCATGAAGAGCGGGCGATCCTCCGGGTGGTGGACGAGGGGTTCCGCATCTTGTTCGATTGCACGGATCTCTTTTTCTTCCTCCACGACCCGGACAAGGAGGCCTTGGTGGGACGGGGCGTGGTGGAGGAGGAACGATCCGCCCTCGTGGAAGGCCTGCTGGTTCCCGTCTCTTCCGAGCGCAGCCTTCTGGTCTCCTGTCTGCGCCGGGAGGAGATCCTGAACAGCTTCGAAGGCCCCCAAGACGAGGCACCGGTGATCATAGACGCCCAGCTCATCCGTTTCATGGGGGTCGAAGGCATGGTATGCATCCCCCTTTCGGCCCACGGTGAGTCGGTGGGCGTAGTGGTGTTGGGCTTGAAGGAAAAAGAGTTCCGCAAACTGGCCCTTGATTTTTCCCTCCTGCACATGTTCGTAAGCCAGGCGTCCCTGGCCCTTTACGCCCAGCAATTGCGTGAGCGTCAGTGGCGCAGGATCCAGGTGGAGAGGCTGGAGGCGGCCGAGGCCATGGCCCGCAAGGTGGTGCATGAAGCCAACAACCCTTTGGGCATAATGAAAAACTATCTCAAGATCCTCGGGATGAAGCTGGCGGAGAGAGGAATCGAGCAGGAAGAAATCCGAATCCTGAACGAAGAAATCGACCGGGTTGCGGGCATTCTTGCGGGTCTCACGGCCTTCACTTCCCGCAGCGGCACCAGACCCCCCGAACCTGTCGATGTCAACCGCCTGCTGAAGGACCTGGCCAAGATCACCAGGGATTCCCTGCAGCAGAGGGTGGGGGTGACTCTGCACCTGGATCCGGACCCCTCTCTTCCGACAGTCATGGCGGATCGAGACGGGTTGAAGCAGGTGGTGATCAACCTGGTAAAAAACGCCGCCGAGGCCATGGAAAGCCGGGGAGGGAACATCTACCTGGAGACGCGCCGCAGTTCCAAAGCGCTGGAGCAGGATGACGCGAAAGGCTATGTCCAGATAATCATCCGGGACGACGGTCCCGGGATCCCGGAGGAGGTCAAATCGAAGCTCTTCGAGCCCTTCGTGACCTCCAAAGGAGCCGGACACAGCGGACTGGGTCTTTCCATCGTGCACAACCTGGTGAAAAAGATGGGTGGCGCGGTGGTGTGCGAAAGCGAGGAGGGGAAAGGCACCCGGTTTCGAATCGAGATCCCGGTAGGGAAACAGGGCTAGTCTTTGAGCGGGAAGCGGGGGGCGATGGTCATGGAGACACGGACGAAGATACTGGTGGTGGACGACGAGCCCCGGATGCGGGAAAGCCTGCAACTTCTGCTGAACCGCGACGGGCACGAGGTTCACACTGC
>JAFDIS010000088.1 GCA_019307945.1 Deltaproteobacteria bacterium
TCGCATCTGGGCAATTTTGTTTTTGATCACCGGCCGCAAAATGCCATCCGGCATTACGAAGTCGGTTTGCGCATCGGCGAGCTGTCCTTGGGTGACGACTTTACCGGCGTGCTGCCGTGGGGCCTTATCGACAACCGTCCGTTTCTGCGCTGCATGCACGGCTATGGACTGTGTCTCTGGCGTCTTGAGCGCTTTGACGAGGCGGCGCACATATTTGAGAAGATGCTCTGGCTGAACCCGTCCGACAACCAAGGAGCGCGGTTTCTCATCTACGAAGTGAAGGCAAAAATCGCCTGGGAGGATCGAGAAGTCGAGTGACAATCAAAGGAAAACCATGAGTCCCGTGAAGCGAAAACAGGTCGATCCGATAGAAAAGGCCATCGAAGCGGCACTGTCTCCCGGCCGCTTCATTCCCTATAATGCCGCCTGGTCGTTTTTGGAGGATGTGCAGGGTGTTGCGGATGACATCGGTAAAATCATCCGGAAAGAGCCGACACGAGCAGCGCGTCTGTACGAGATCTTCATCGCAGCTTGCCATGAAAAAGCCGATGAGATCGACGACTCGAGCGGTAATTTCGGCATGCTGGTTGAGGAACTGTTTCAAAGTTGGATCAAAGCGCGTCAGGGTGCAAATTTTGATCCGGACGAGACCGCAATATCGTTGATATCCTGGATGGAGGACGACCCCTACGGATTCTGTCACGACCTTGAGCGTGGGGTTGTGAAAGTGCTCGACAAGAAGGGGGTGGCGGCATTCATCCAGCAGTTTCGCGCCAAGCTCGAATCCGCTCCGACCCGGAATGACGAGGAAAAGCGTTTTTCCGACTACGAACGCCGACGGTGGGATGGAGTACTGAAGACTTTGCTGGCAGCCCTGGATGTGCGTTTGAAGGGTGAAACCCTGTGGCTCAACCTCAACCAGATGGCCGGGCTGTTTGAACGGGACAAGTCCGTCATCTCTCGTCACCTGAGAAATATTTATAAAACCGGTGAGTTGAGCCGGAAGGCAACTGTTGCATTTTTTGCAACAGTTCAAGAGGAGGGCGGGCGACAGGTTGAACGCCGAATCGAATATTTCAATCTCGACGCGATCATTTCTGTTGGATACCGCGTCAATTCAAGGCGCGGCACCCAGTTCCGTATCTGGGCCACCAATGTCCTGCGGGATCACTTGCTCAAGGGATATTCTCTCAATCAGCGCCGACTGAGGGAATTACGACAGTCACTCAGACTGGTGGAGCGGGTGCTGGACCATTACGAGGTGGATTCGGACCAGGCCAAGGCGCTATTACGGGTTGTTACGGATTACGCCTATGCCTTGGATCTGCTGGATGATTACGATCATCAACGCATAAGCGTCAGACGGGTTCGCAAGGACAAGGTAGGGGGTGTGTCGTACAGCGAGGCCATGCAGATTATCACCCAGCTTCGCAAGACCTTTGGGGCGTCTGCGTTGTTCGGCAAGGAGAAAGATGGCAGCCTGGAAAGCTCGCTCCAAACAATCATGCAGTCATATGACGGGCGGGACCTGTATCCCAGCTTAGAGGAGAAGGCCGCCCATCTGCTGTACTTCCTGACTTCCTGGTCAAAAACCACAGTTTCGTGGACGGCAACAAACGCATCGCTGCGGCGTTGTTTCTCTGGTTTATGGAAAAGAACCGTGCCCTTTACCGCGAAGATGGCTCCAAGCGGATTGCCGACAACGCATTGGTGGCCATCACGCTGATGATCGCAGAGAGCAATCCTGCGGATAAGGAGACCATGGTCAAACTGATCGTCAATTTGATCAACAGCCGGAATTGAATCGTAGGCGGGCATCAATGGCGAGCTGTGGTATTCTATGACAAGAGCTCTGAGATGGGGAATGCAGACAAGGCAAACCAGAAATATGACTCAATGCGCTTCCACCTCATCGGAAGCGGCCTGGTCTTTCCTGCCTGCGCCGAGGCTTCGGCAGGCAGGGATAACCCGTTGAAATTGAAGGTTTTCGGTTAACTGCAGGAGAAAGAGAACCGTTATGATAAGGGTTGCACATGTGGAGGGATAAGATGGCTGTTCGACCGATTTTTGATCCCATTCGGGCGGGAAGACCCATGCGTGTGGCGGCCTTCATGTCAGGCTCCGGGACCAATATCGTCAAGCTCCTGGAGCATCAAAAAGGCCTCGAGGCCGAGCCGGGAGGCTCTCCTTTCCAGGTGATTTTCATCTTCAGCGATCGGTCCGACGGCGCTTGCCGCGGCGAGCGGATCGCCTTGGAGCACGGGCTTCCCTATTTCAGCTACGACACCCGCGCCTTTCACCGAATTCGGGGGGTCAAGCGCACGGTTAAGACCCCGGAGGGCCTAGCCGCCCGAAAGGCCTATGACGAGGTGGCGCGCACACTGGTCCGGGCCTTCGAGATCGATGTAATCGCCCTGGGGGGCTATATGAGCTACATCACCCTGAATCGCTGCGTGAATGTCCACCCGGCGGACCTCTCCATCCTGACACCCGAAGGAAATCGGCGGTTCGTGGGGGATCGGGCCGTTCATGATGCCATCGAGGCCGGGGAGAAGAGCCTGCGGTCCTCGACCCTCTGGACCGATGAGGGCGTGGACACGGGGCCGCTGTTGATGGTCTCCGAACCACTGGCCGTGTCCCTGCCGGAGCCGCTGGAAGAGTTACTGAGAGACCGGGTGCGTTTCGACGAGGTGGCCGATGCGCACCAGGAGCGCTTAAAGGAAGTGGGGGACTGGAAGATTTTTCCCCGAACCGTAGAGATGATCGCCCGCGGGAGGTTCGCTCTGGACCATGAGGGTAGGGTCTATGTGGACGGTCGGCCGGTCCCGGAGGGTTTCAGGGAATAGGGCGGGTTCGGTTCGTCCGCGGGTAGGTGCTCTCAGGCGTGTCTGTCCGCGCCCTCCGGCGGAAGCTCCAGGGGCCTCCCCACGGCTAAAGGGTCATTCAAGAGAAAGCTTGAATTTCCGTTTCATGAAGTCCATGAAGGCGTCTCCGCCCTCATGACCGGGGCGGCTCCCCAGGGCCCAGAAGAGGTATTGTCTTTCATAAGGGGCCTCTTGGGCCTCCACCCAGTCCATCGGATAGCAGAGTACGGGGGCTTCCTGAATCTTCCGGGAGCGAAGGAGCTTTGCCGCGGCGGAACAAACCATGTCCCAGGAAAGTGTGTGGGGGTCCAGCACCCACACCTTGACTCCGTTGAGCAGGTCCGACAGGTCGAGACCCAGGTCCGAGCGGTTCAACAGGAGAATCGCCTTCGGATCCCGGCCCTGTTTCAGGCTGTAGACTTCCATCTCCCGGATCAGCCCGTTCTGCGCATAGGTTGCGGCAAGGGTTGCGGCCTCGGGAAGTGCCCTGGGCAGGCCCAGGGCCTCCAGCATGAGCCCTCCCGATCGTTCCTCGTAGGTCTTCTCGAGCAAGGTCAGATCCTTTTTCGTGCTTTTCCGCAAGGACCAACCCTTCCCGAGGCCCGTCGAGGCTTCGGTGGTTTGGAAAAGGTGGTAGGAAAAAAGGTCCATGGAGCATGCCCTGGGATTTTTCAAGCTCCTGGCAAATCGGCCGAACACCTGATCGGCCAGGGCGTTTTGCGGCTGGAAATAGCAGATGGTGTAGTCCAGATTCGCAAAGCGGAAGCGGCGCATGTCGTTGAGGAAGTAGACGACCTCTTTGAGCACCTCCAGGGCTGCTCCACCTTCTTCGTGACCACGGGCTGCATGATGATGGAGCATCCAGGCGCGCGGGTAGGCATGAACCATGGCCATGTGGGCATAGATCCGCCCGTTCTTCTGGTAGGTGAAGTGCCTGACCACCTGAGGTCTGTCGGCGTAAATTTTCTGGTAGGTCTTTTTTAACGCCTGGAGGTGGTTTCCGAGACGTTCGTAACTTTGAGGAGGAATGATCCCGGAGGAGAAGAGAAGATCCCACATCTCCCTGAGATCGAGTCGGCCCGAGATGTTGAAATAAGGATCCATCACGCGGACCAGCCGTTGGGCCAGGCGGGTATAGGACTCCATGTCGATGTCGACGATGGCCAGGCCGGACCGCCGCTCCCGTTCACTTTCCCGGCGGGAATAGATAACCTGGGCCATGCACCGCAAGGCGCTCCCCCCGTCGCCGTTGATACGAAGATTCGGGATGACCAGTCCCGGGAAAAGCATGCCCTGGTCATCCATCTCAAGGATGGAGAACCCGGCGGTGGAGATGTCGAACACCTCCATCTCCATCTTTTTCTTGAGCAGGGGATGCGTGAAGGTCACCGTGGCGCAGGGGACGAGCCTTTGCCGCGGATTTCGCGCGGGGCTCTCGGCGAACACTTTTCGATTGGGTTCTTCAAAGGCCAGGACTATTTCCCGGCTCTTGGGGTCGCCTTGTTGTCGCAAGCAGCGGCAAGTTCCCTCAAAGCAGGCCTCGTCTCCCGATCCCATGCGAACCGCGAGGGCCTTTCGCGGATCAAAAGCATGCAAGGCGTGACAGGCCTCTGCATTGAGTCGAACGCGGCAACTCAAAACGCTGAAGTCGGCGATGCGGCCGTGTGCCCGAAACCCGTTCTGTGAAAGCTCCACCTCCACATTGCTCCCGGGATACCGGATTACCGCGCGGTGACTCACGACAAAGCCGGTCTTGGGAAGCGTCACACTGAATCCGTCGTTCCGGAATTCGAAGATCTCCGCCGGCACAAGGATCATTGATTTGCCCGAATCCAGCATCAGGTAAAGGAACCGGAGGGTGGGTGGAAAACCTCCCGCAGGCAAGGGGGCGGTCCATCGGCAGGAGACTTCCTCTCCCGCACAGGGCCCTGGCATCGCCCGCAGCAGGACCCGGTCCTGGGATGCAGGGTGGTGAATCAACACGCCCAGGGATTCCCCCATGAAGTGGAGGAAATTGATCTTGTTGATCAGTTGTGTCCTGTCCACCCGGGGAGTGTCTTTGGATAGGCCGGAGATCAGGTCGGAAGCAAAGGGAAGTGACGGGGAGCGACCGGACTCGGTGGTTAATTCCGTGCGTTTTGAAATCATGAAATGCGATCCTTGATTTGGGGATTTCCCGGGCGCTCTCTCCGGGGGCGGCACCGCTTCATCTCGCGGCGGGCCGGTGGTCATCGGTTCGTTCATGCGATCTGGGAGAGGCAAGGGGAATTTTGAACGCTCATTTTAGATATCCGGTGATCTCCTTGTCAAGGAAAGGAATGGGGGGCGGCCGGGGCGGGCCGAAAACCGCGGCCGTCGCGGGTCGATTTCCACGTAATTGGGACCATGGGCCTTGGGTGGAAAAAGGGGTCGGACAGGAATATTCACCCTGGACTTGACTCCTCCCCGATGCTCCTGTCAACGAAGGGCTTCCTCCCGGAAGATTTTTACCACCGAGAAGGGGTCCACCCGGCTTCCGGCCACACGGACGCCCCAGTGAAGATGGGGCCCGGTGGCCCTGCCTGTCTTGCCCACGAGGCCGATCACCTCTCCCTTGCGGATCCGATCGTCTTGCCGGACCCGCACCTGGGAGAGGTGAAAATACATAGATACGATGCCCCCGCCGTGATCCAGGTAAACGGATTTGCCCGCGAAATAATGTTCAGCCACCAGGGCTACAATCCCGTCGCTCGATGCGCGGACAGGGGTGCCCTCTGAGGCCTTGAGGTCCACCCCGGAGTGAGGGCTGCGTGGTTCCCCGTTGAGGATCCTGCGGGCCCCGAAGGGGGAAAGTACGGCCCCCTGAAGTGGCGGCATGAAGCCCGCACCCCATCGTTTTTTGGTGTCGAGGTCTTGAAAGAGCCTGGAGACCCGGGCCTTTTCCCGCATGACCCTGTCCAGGGTTTTCCTGGACAGGGTCACCATGCGCCGGGGAAGGGTCAGGCGCTGCACCGGGAAATCCACCGGAAGCACATCAAGGGGCGTCCGGAGACTGCGCCTGTCTCCCCCGGTCGTCCGGATTTCAACTCGCACCAGTGATCGGCCGGGGGCCTGGGCCAGATCAACCCCCAGGATGGCCTCGAACCTGCGCCGGTCAGGACCCGGGAAAAAGTGGATCGTCCGGTTCCGCCAGGATCCGGTGACGGACCCGAGGGGCGAGTCCGACAGGACCTGCAGGAGAAAGGCCTCCCCCTGCCTGGGTTGATGGGGAAGGCTGTGCAACTTCACTTCCGCGACACAGGGCCTGGCCCAAGCCAGGAGCAGGAGCGCCTGGAGCAGTGCAAAAAAACATCCGGTTCCCTTCACCTGGATCTCCCCTGGGTAACAAGAGACGGGCTGAAATTGGGCGGGAAGGCCCGGGAAAAATGCCTGCTAGGGCCCGCCGCGATTTTCGGGACGCAGTTTGCGCACCGCGGCGCCCGCGCGCCACATCTCGGAATTGCTCATTTCTTCCAGCTCCTTCTGAAGTCTCTGCCGATAATCGGGCGCGCTGTTGGCCTCCAGCACGATACTTGTTTCATGTCCCGAAACCACGCTTCGGTAAAGGTCCTCAAATAGGGGCGTTACGGCATCACGGAATCGATGGCGCCAGTCAAGTGCCCCCCGCTGGGCCGTGGTGCTGCAGTTGGCATACATCCATTCCATGCCGTTTGCAGCCACCAGCCGGATGAGACTCTGGGTCAACTCCTCGACCGTCTCGTTGAAGGCCTCGCTGGGGCTGTGCCCGTGTTTCCGCAGGAGATTATACTGCGCTTCCATGAGACCCGCAAGGGCCCCCATGAGGACGCCCCTTTCGCCCGTCAGATCGCTGTAGACCTCTTTTTCGAACGTGGTGGGGAACAAGTACCCCGAGCCTATGGCCACGCCCGTTGCAAGGACCCGCTCCCGGGCTCTGCCCGTGTAGTCCTGGTAGACGGCGAAGCTTGCGTTGATGCCGCTGCCTTCCAGAAAGTTCGTCCTCACCGTGGTCCCGGAGCCCTTGGGAGCCACAAGGATCACGTCGATGTTCTCCGGTGGAACCACCCCGGTCTGCTCCTTATAGGTGACGGAAAACCCGTGCGAAAAATAGAGCGCGTCTCCTTCATTGAGCCGAGGCTTGATCCGGGGCCAGGTGGCCACCTGACCCGCATCGGATACCAGAAACTGGACGATTGTCCCCCGTTGGGCCGCCTCCTCCAGGGGGAAAAGGGTCTCCCCGGGCACGAACCCGTCGTCCAGCGCCTTCTGATAGGACGCCGTGCCCTGCCTCTGGCCCACGATGACGCGGATGCCGTTATCCCGCATATTCAGGGCCTGTCCCGGCCCCTGGACACCGTAGCCCAGGACGGCCACGGTTTCGTCCTTCAGTGCCTCACGGGCCATATCCAACGTGAATTCCCGTGACGTTACCACCTCTTCCAACACACCGCCGAAATCGATTTTCGCCATGTTCCTTTCCTCCTCATAGGGGTTCTCTGTTGAGGGCGATGGGCCCCGTACGGGCCACATCCCCGACCTTCATCGGCTTGACCAGTTCCAGAAAGGCCTCTATCTTCGCCGTTTTTCCCGTGATCTCCACAGTGTAGGATTCATGACTTACGTCAACGACCCGGCCCCGGAAGATCTCTACGATCCGCATCAACTCGGTGCGGTCTTCGGCCGATGCAGTCACTTTCACCATCGCCAGTTCCCGCTGCACCGACCGGCGTTTCCTCACCTCCACCACCTTGAGCACGTTGATCAGTTTGTTGAGCTGTTTCTTGATCTGCTCCAACACGGCGTGGTCACCGCGCGTCATGATCGTCATGCGGGATACGGCCGCGTCCATGGTGGGGGCAACGGCCAGGCTTTCGATGTTGTAACCCCGGCCGCTGAAAAGGCCTGCGATCCTCGCAAGGGCTCCTGGCTGGTTTTCCACCAGGATGGAGAGTACCTGTTTTTTCGCTTCCTCCTTTTTCATCATGCCCTCCTCGCCGGGCCCTCGAGGAGGTCTTCCTCCCCCGGGGCGGTCAGCATGCGTGTGAGAGGGGCCCCTGCGGGCACCATGGGGTATACGCCTTCTTCCCGGGCCACCCGGAAATCCATCAAGGCCGGTTTGCGACTGCAAAGTCCTTTTTCGAGCACCGGCACCACCTCGTCAGGGGTGAGGGCCCTGAGGCCCTGGGCGCCGTAAGCCTCCGCCAGTTTCACAAAGTCGGGAGCCACGTCCACAGGGGTCCCCGCGTAGCGCCTATCGTAAAACAATTCCTGCCACTGGCGGACCATGCCCAGATAGCGGTTGTTCAGGATAACCACCTTGACGGGCAGGCCGTACTGAACAGCCGTGGCAAGTTCCTGTATGTTCATCTGGATGCTCCCGTCCCCCGCCACATCCACAACAAGCCTGTCGGGGGAGGCAACCTGGGCGCCGATGGCCGCGGGAAGTCCAAATCCCATGCAGCCCAGGCCGCCGGAGGTGATCAGTCGGTTGGGTTCATCAAAGGGGTAGTACTGGGCCGTCCACATCTGGTTTTGGCCCACCTCGGTGGTGATGATCGCCTCGCCCGCCGTGAGTCGGAATAATTCTTCGATAACTTGCTGGGGTTTGATCACGTTTTCCCTTCTCCGATAGCGGACTTGGCCCCTTTTCCAGGCATCAATTTCCTGAAGCCATGCTTGCCGGGATTCCGGAGGCGACCCGTTGTCTCGGGCCAGCAGGCGGTTTAGCTTCTGAAGCGCCACGCGGCAATCACCCACGATGGGAACGGTCGCGGGCACGTTCTTGCGGATCGAGGTGGGATCAATGTCGATGTGGATGATTTCGGCCTGCCGCGCGAAGGCGTCCACCTTGCCCGTGACCCGATCGTCAAAGCGGGCCCCCACGGCGATGAGCAGGTCGCAGGACGCCGTGGACATGTTGGCGGCTCGGGTTCCGTGCATGCCCAACATGCCTATCCACAGGGGATCGGAGGCTGGAAACGCACCCAGTCCCATGAGTGTGGAGGTGACCGGGGCACGGATCTTGCGGGCAAAGGCCCGCAGTTCCGCGGAAGCCCCCGAGAGAAGGACCCCGCCCCCCGCCAGGACCAGCGGACGCCTGGACCGCCCGATGAGTTCCACGGCCCTGGCCAGGGGTTTGCATTTCGGGTCGTAGACCGGCCTGTATGATTTGAGCTCCAGGCGCTCCACGGGCCGGTAGCGGGTACGGGCGCACATCACGTCCTTGGGCAGGTCCACCAGCACGGGACCGGGTCGTCCCGACCGGGCGATGTGAAACGCCTCCTTGAGGATCCGGGCCAGGTCTTCCACCCGCCGGACCAGGTAGTTGTGTTTTGTACAGGGCCTCGTGATGCCGGAGATGTCCACTTCCTGGAAAGCGTCGTTTCCGATGAGGTATGTGGGGACCTGTCCGCAGAGCACTACAAGGGGGACGGAGTCCATGTATGCGGAGGCGATTCCGCTGACAGTGTTCGTGGCACCGGGGCCGGATGTGACCAGGCTGACTCCCACCTTTCCCGCGGCCCGGGCATAGCCGTCAGCGGCATGAACCGCCGCCTGCTCGTGTCGGACCACGATGTTCCGAATCTCCGAACCCAGCAGCTCGTCATATATGTCTATGACGGTTCCGCCCGGGAGTCCGAAGACCACCTCCACCTCTTCTTCTCTCAACACTTCCTTCAAGATCTGTGTACCCTTGAGTCTCATGGCACCGGCACCTCCTGTTCCTAGGAATGCCCGCGGCGCGGCGCGGGACCAAAAAAAATCCGTTATCAGGTGGCCTGATAACGGATTCTCTTGAAACGGTATGTTCAGCGGATCACATTATCAGGCCTCCCGGAGGGATCCCGACGACGACGCACACGACGACGAGGAGCGCGACCTCGACGAGGCGCCCGATCGTGCCGATAATGCTGATAATGTGATCGTGCCTTTGCACGGCGGTTCTTCCTCCGACACCGGATCTTACAAAGAGATCGGGCACGGTTACCACAATACAAGGAAAGTTGTCAACCCTGAAAACACCCCGTAGGCTGTTTTTCGTGGATTCAAGTCTTATGACTCCGCGCGGGAAAGGACGCCGCTTCAACCGCGGCGACCTCGCTCCCGCCGGGGACCCGATCCCTACCCCGCGTAACCCGCCTCTCGGTCCACCCGCTCCGTCACCTCGTCCAGGACCTGCTCGGCCCTGAGGCGGTAGCTTTCCAGTTCTTCCTCCGTGGTGTCGGGCGGAATCTTGAACGGTTTTCCGAAACCCACCATGACCTTGCTGAAAGGTAGAGGAAGGATCATCCGGTCCCAGGTGTTGAGGGTGATGACCCTGGTTCCGGAGCACGCCATGGGAACGAAGAACGAACCGGTCTCCCGGGCCAGGACGAGCATACCTTTCTTGCATTTTCTTGCGGGCCCCCTGGGGCCGTCCACCGGCGTGCCGCAAAATCGCCTTTGACCCTTTCCTGAATTCAGGTAATCCGCCATGGCCATGAGTGCGGTCCTTCCGCCCCTGGACGAGGAGCCCCTCACCGGGGTGAAGCCGAATCGGCTCGCCACCCGGGCGGTGATCTCTCCGTCTTTGCTTCGGCTGATCATAATGGCGCCGTTGTCCAGTTTCCTGAAAAAGTAGACAATGAAGAAAGCATGCCGATGCCAGGAGGCAACCACCACATTTCCCTTCCCCTCGTTTCTGACGAAAAGGGCCTCGTAGAGTCCGCGATCCAGGATTCGGACGCGTACGGTACCCAGCCAGAGCCGGGTGAACCAGTAGATCAGGAAGGAGATGAAAGAGATCTTGAGGTTTTCTTTCCAGTGGCGTTCGTCCATGGCTGAAATTCCCAATGGGCCCGGGAAGGGCACCAAACATTGCTTAACACAAGACCATCGGCGAGGCCCCCGTCAGGCCAGTAAGCCCGACCAATCGATCGTCCGGAACGTCTTATGGAGGAAGTGGTCGTCGTCCACCGCGTTAAACGAAAGGATCTCGAAAAGACTAGATGCGATGGATTCCACCTCTGCCAGAGGGATCACCTCGTCCTGCCTGCCGTGGTAAACCCATGCGGGTACCGAAACGGTTCGGTCCTTGAAAAGCGCGCGGTTCGCAAGGTTGAGGGCGGGTGCCAGAAGGATCAATCGTTTCACCCGCTCAGGGGCTTCCAGGCAGAACAGGGTAGCCATGAGGCCACCGAAACTGGAGCCCACGAGACGTATCTGCGTCTCCCCCGCCAGCACCCGGCGCAATTCGGCCATCCTCGAGTCCAGGTCACCGGTGAACAGCGGAATGATCATGCCGGGGAAGTGTTCCCTGAAATAGACGGACTTGGTGCCTTGATTTCCGCTCTCGAGGCCGTGAATGAAGATCCTTGCCGCCATGGCCTACCCGCACCCGATACTTCGCTTGACCTGCGATTCGATGGCGGCGTTGATCTCCTCCCGGCCCGCCTTTCGGATATCCATGATCTCCACGTCCAGGGAGACGGAAATGCCGGCCATGGGCTTGTTGAAATCGGCCACCACCGACCGGGGACGGACCTCAAGGATCTTGAATGAGACGAGGCAGCCCTTTTTCATCTGCCGATAATACTGACCCTCGCGGATTCTTTGTTTGATCAAACCCTTGCGGGGGATCTCCTTGACCAGGGCGGGGTCGTGCTCCCCGTAAATTTCCGCGGCGGGGATGCTTACGTTGAGTCTTTCGCCCACTTTTCGTCCCTCCAGGGCGCTTTCAAGTGAAGGGGCCTGCCGTTCCACACCGAAGATGAAGGTGTAGTCTTCGGCCGGGCGCTCGGAAACGCTTCCATCCCGGTAATGTGTCTTCATGGCGAATTTCACCCTCACGACGTGGTCCGTAGATACCGTCTCCATGGATCCCTCATCGAATCTCGATGATTTCGAATTCCATGATACCGCCGGGTGTCCTGGCGCGTATCTCGTCTCCTTCCTCCCTTCCCAGCATGGCCTGACCCAGGGGGGATGTGACGGAAATCTTCCCCTGTTCCGGCTCGGACTCATAAGGTCCCAGCAGTTGATAGGTGACTTCCTCTTCGGTCTGCAGATCGTAGAGCAGGACCGTCCGGCCGAAGGCCACCCGGTCCGGGGGCACCTCGTCCAGATCAATGACTTCCGCCCTGCCGATGACATCCTGAAGTTCGTTGATCCTGCCCTGGATGAACGACTGCCGTTCCTTGGCGGCGTGGTATTCGGCGTTTTCGGAAAGATCGCCGTGTGAACGGGCCTCCTCGATGGCCCGGATGTTGGCGGGCCTTTCCACGTTCATGAGGTGATCCAGTTCCGCCTTTATTTTTTCGAGTCCTTCCCTAGTAAATGGGATTCTTTCCATCAGAGACAAACTCCTTGCACATGGTTTGATGTGGGACCGGGAGCGCGAAGAACGGTACGCATCGGCCGAATGAGCCGCAGGGCCGCCCCCCCACTCATCCCGTGCCCAGGGACAGGAGCCTTCCCACCTGGTAGACCAGCAGCGCTACGGTGTAGGCGGCCACCAGGTTGAAGGCTATCGAGAAGCAGGCCCATCGCCACGAGCTTTCTTTCCGGATGCTCACCACAGTTACGAAACAGGGCACGTAGAGCATGATAAACACCAGGAACGTGAATGCAACCAGGGGATTCCATTCGGGGTCTTCCCTGAGCCTTTTAGAGAGGCTTCCACCCTCTGCCGCTCCGATTTCTCCCAGCGAATAGGCCGTGCCCAGGGTGGAGATCACCACTTCCTTGGCCGCAAATCCCCCGATGAGGGCCACATTGATCCTGTAGTCGAACCCCAGGATGCCTGTGACCGCCTCCATTTTTCGTCCGATTCGGCCGGCGATGCTCCCCTGCAAAGCGGCCTGCTGCTCCAGAGCGTCGAGACGCCTCATCTCCTCCCGAAACCGGACCAGGGACCCGGCGGCCCTCAGCAGGTCCGGATCGGGCACCCGCCCCGTGGAATGCCCCGTCTCCAAGAAGTAGGCCGCCTCCACCAGGGCCGTAAGGGGGGATCTCCTCAACCGGGCCAGCGCCCTTTGGTCCTTTTCCTTTGCCGCCCTGCTGAAGGATTCGTAAAGGCCGCTCAGTTCCATGATTCCTTCACCTTCCGGAATCCAGCCTTTTATGTGAGGGTTTTCCAGGAGGTCTTGCATGGCTGCGTTTCGGCTTTCCTGGAATTGACGTGCCTTTTCCTCGGAAAGCCCCGGATAACTCATCATGGCCCAGAGGAGAATGGAAATACCGAGGATCACCGTGCCCGCTTTCTTGATGTATTGCCACGTCCTCTCCCAGGTGTGGATCACAAGGCCCCGGAGTGTCGGCATCCGGTAGGGCGGAAGCTCCATGACGAAGGGCGTCTTAGGTCCTCTCAGGACCGTGGAGCGAATGGCCTTGGCCGCAAACAGGGCAAAACCCCAGGACAGGAGGGTGAGAAGGAACATCATCCTGGGTTTGTCCCCGGAGAAAAAGGCCGCGATGAGCACGGCGTAGACCGGGAGTTTGGCCCCGCAGTTCATGAACGGAACCACCAGGAGGGTTGCGATGCGTTCCTTCGGGTTTCGAAGCGTCCTCGTGGCCATGCAACCCGGCACGGCGCAGCCGCCCGATATCCCTCCGCTCACGATCAGTGCGATGACGGAGTTCCCGTGCAGGCCGAACCATCGCAAGATGCGGTCCAGCATGTAGGCCACCCGGGCCATGTAGCCCGAATCTTCCATGATGGCTATGGCGAAAAACATGAACATGATCAGGGGCACGAAACCCAGGACCCCCCCTACGCCGTCGATGATTCCTGAAACCACCAGGGACTGGATGGGACCCTCGGGGAGTATGGCGGCGACGGCTTCCTTCAAACGAGCGAAAGCTATTTCCAGCCAACCCACAGGGCCCTCACTCACCGTGAAAGTGAAGAGGTAGATAAGGTAAAGAATCACCAGCATGATCACGGGGCCCAGGATCCGGTTGGTCAGTACCTGGTCGATCTTGTCCGATTGATTGAGGCGCGACTCGATCTTCCTTTTCACAACCTTTTTCGTGATGCCTGCAATGTATCCGTAGCGATGGTCGGCAACGAGGCCCTCGGGGTCATCCTGGAGGGTGTCGATGATGTGCTTGGAGGTGTGGGCGCAGATACTCCGTATGCGTTCGCCTCTTTCGGGATCTTTCTTGAGCAGATCCAGGATCTGCCGGTCGCCTTCAATGCACTTGAGTGCGCGCCACCGGGCCGGGTATTTCCGGTCGTAGACCTCCGACTGCTCGATGATTTCCTCGATCCTTGCAATCCCCTGGTCGATGTCCATGCCGTAGGAAAGCACCGCGGGACGCCAGCCAGGGTTGTTGTCCGCGGTCTCCAGGATCTTGTCCAGCAGGGCCTCGATTCCCTGTTTGGATCGCGCCACCATGGGCACCACCGGCACACCCAACAGTCTTTCCAGTTCGGCCGCGTCCACCCGGATGCCCCTGGATTCGGCCACGTCCACCATGTTCAGGGCGATGATCAACGGGATGCCCAGTTCCATGAACTGGACCGCCAGATACAGGTTGCGGTCAAGGTTGGAGGCGTCTACGATGTCCACCACCAGGTCGGGTTTTTCGTTGACGAGGAACTCGCGGGCCACGATTTCCTCGAGGGAATAGGCTGTCAGGGAGTAAGTGCCGGGCAGGTCCACCACCTCGATCTCGCGGCCCCGATGGCGCACCGTGCCGAACTTTTTCTCCACCGTCACCCCGGGGTAATTTGCGATGTGCTGACGGGACCCGGTAATGGCGTTGAACACGGTGGTCTTGCCGGCATTGGGGTTGCCGGAAAGGGCGATGGTCAGTTTTCTCTTCACGCGTCAACCTCGTGCAGGCGGATCCGGGACTTCCACTTCCACCTGGATGTGGTCCGCCTCGTTGTTCCTGAGGGTCAGTATGAAGTCGCGTACCCTGACGGCCACGGGGTCCTTGAGCGGCGCCCGCCCGCGGATCTGGATGGGGGTGTGAGGCACCAGTCCCATCTCGCGGATGCGCCTTCCCATTTCGCCCCTGGCCGATACGCCCGCGATGATGCCCTCCTGATTGTCCGCCATTTCGCGCATCTTGATGATCTTTTTCATGTTGCGTTCGGGCCTCTGGAACTCTTCAATAAAAAATGGGGCTCTGCGCCGCGGCCTGCCGGCGACGTCTCCGCCCTGGACCATAAAAATATGTCTTTTCCGCTTGTTGTGCAATCTAAATTTTCTTGGGACGGATGGGACGTTCGCCCCTGTGCATACGTGGAATCGGCCGATCGTGACCGGGTCTTCGGGGCGTTGGGGGCGCTTTGTTGACAAAGGCCGAACTTCTCCCCCCCCCCTCGATCCCGCCCTGCCCCTGTGTCGGGGTGGACGTTTAAGGGTGGCGTGAATCGCCGGGGGCCATGATCACGCCGGGGCCGAAGGTTTCCTGGAGGGCCTTGGGCAACAGGGACTTTACTTCCTCCATGCCGACCGGTCTTTGGAGCAGGCGAGCGATGGAAGTCACTTCCACGTCAGGCATCCCGCAAGGGTTCATGGCCGCGAAAAAGTCCATGTCCGGGTCCACGTTGAGGGCCATTCCGTGGATGCTGACACCTCGAAGCACGGCGAGTCCCACGAAACCCACCTTTTGCCGGTCCACCCACGCCCCGCGGTTTCGGGGGTCACGAGTCCCCTCAAGACCCAGACCTTCAAGGATCCGGATCATCACCTCCTCGAGGGTGTGAACCAGTGGCAGGACATTTTCATCCTTCTCCATCCCCAGGATGGCGTAAACCACCAGTTGTCCGGGGCCGTGGTAGGTCACGTCCCCGCCGCGCTCCACCTCGAAGCAGCGGATGCCCCTGCGTTCCATGGCATCCTGCGAGAGGAAGAGATTGTTCCTGTCGGCATTCCTTCCCAAGGTGAAGACCGGTGTGGGGTGCTCCACGACAAGAAGGGTGTCTCCTTCCCCGCCCAGGGCCCGCTTCCGGTGAAGACGCCTCTGCAGATCCAGGCATGCCCCGTAGTCCATCAGCCCCAGGTCCACGAGCCGTATCTTTCTGAAAAGTCCAGGGGTCATGTCTAACCCGAAGTTCCCTCAGTAGCAAAACTGTATCCTATTGACTTCAAAGGGAATCGGCATTAAATGGATTTCACTTTACTGGGAACAGTCCCAGCAGTTCAAAGGCCCTTTTCTGTAA
>JAFDIS010000175.1 GCA_019307945.1 Deltaproteobacteria bacterium
GCCATCATCGGGACGCCCGTATACGCGGGACGGGTACCGCTGGCGGCCGTGGAAAGATTCAAGCGGATCCGCGCAAACCGGACCCCCGCGGTTTTCGTGGTGACCTATGGGAACCGGGCCTTCGAGGATGCCCTCTTGGAACTGCGCAATTTGGCAGAGGAAGCACGGTTTGTGCCCGTGGCGGCCGCAGCCTTCATCGGCGAGCATTCCTTTTCCGTCGATGAAATACCGCTGGCCGCCGGTAGGCCCGATGCGCGGGATATGGACAGGGCCCGGGAATTCGGGAAGACGGTCGTCCGGAAACTGGGATCTATAACCCGTCTCAATGAACTTTCCCCCTTGCAAGTTCCCGGCAATTATCCGCATCGCGAACCAAAGAAGCCCTCTGATGTGCCCCTCGAAGCGACGAGGCGCTGTGCCTCCTTTGCGGTATGTGCGCCGCGGTTTGCCCCGTTGGGGCCGTGACCGTGGACGAACGCGTACAACCCCAGGGGCTCAAGTGCATCCTGTGCTGCGCCTGCGTCAAGAATTGCCCCACCGGCGCAAGGATCTTGGATGCGCCTGCGATTCAAAAGATCAGGGAGTGGCTGGCCGCCGATTTCAGTGAAAGAAAGGAACCTGAGATCTATATTTGAGCCAACCGGAGAAAGGGCGGCTCAGTGCGCCTTTCGGGCCGCGGAAAGGGGAGAGGGGTTCCAGGAGAGAATAAGGTCCGTAGCGACCCCATTGTCTAGAAAAAATGGTGCCCCCGGCATGACTCGAACATGCGGCACCCAGATTAGGAATCTGGTGCTCTATCCACCTGAGCTACGGGGGCATAACCTGTTTGTATAGCTGCAAATAGCCGGGAAGTCAATCATAAGAATGGGAACGTCCATGAATTGATAACATTTTCCCCTGTATGGACAATGCCCCTTACGCAAAGCGCAACGAAAGTTATTGCGAAAAGGTGCCCATATGATTTCTCTTGGGTTTCGCCGAACGATGGAAATCTAATTCCAGGAAAAAGGAGAAAGTTATGAAATCATGGTTGTCCCCCTTTTTGTGGGTTTTCAGCGAGTCGCCCTATGTGATAGGGTGCCCTGGAAAGGCCCCCTTGGGGGCGGACTGACGACACATTCGCGCGATACACGATTCCATGGCCGAAAAACCAAAGGAAGAGATTTCCACAGGCCCCCGCTTGGCCGTCTGGACGATTACGGCTCTCACCCTGCTCGTGCCCCTCGTGGTGCTCCCCAAGGGGATCGACAACGCCTTTAAGACCCCCAAGTTCGTGCTCCTGCTCACCGGGGCCGCGGTCCTCGCAGCCGTTCATGGAGTCGGCCTGTTTCGGGGTCGAAAGGTCACCGTCGCCGGGTCCGCAACCCCCGCCTGGATCCTTGTGCTGGCGGGCCTCAATACCTTCTCCCTCCTTTACACCCACAACCCCTACCACACCAAGATCGCGTTTCTCATGAACACCTCCTGCCTCCTCATCCTGTACATGGTGTCCGTACATTTGGAAAGCAAGGGTTTCCAAAGGCTCGCCGCAGTGACGGTAGGGGCAGGGGTCGCGGTGGGCCTCGTTGTATGCCTCCAGTTTCACCATGTCTTTCTCATCTTCTCCTGGGCCTCGGGGAAGGCGCCGATCATGGGCACCATCGGCAACTCCAATTACCTGGGCGCCTACCTCCTGTTTCCCGCCTATGCGGCGGCAGGTATGCTCATCCTCACCAGGGGGTTTAAGAGGGCGGTGGCAGGATCAGCCTTCGTGTTCCTCCTGGGCGCGTTGCTCGCCTCCCGGGCCCGGGCCTCGTGGCTGGGATTTGTTCTTGCGTTTCCGGTGTTTTTGTGCCTGATCAAGAGCGTTTCCGGATTTCCCACATCTTTTGCCATAAAGAAACACTGGAAAAGCATCGCCCTCTACGGAATCCTGGCACTCCTGGTCGGTGGGGGACCGTGGCTGTCCGCCTCCCAGGGTGTCAGGGCGCGCATTGAGCCGGAGAGCGTGGCGCGAACAGAGACCCTGGGATACCGGGCCAAATATTTCCGGGCCTCCTGGTGGCTGTTCAAGCAGAGCCCCTTTTTCGGAACGGGGCTCTGGTCTTTCCGAAACCGGGTTTATCATGCCCAGGCGGAAATCCAGCGCAAAGACCCCACATATTTCAAAGACTATGTGGAGCCCAAGCCCAGGCGGGTTCACAATGATTACCTGGAGATCCTCAACGACGGCGGTCTGGTTTCCGCCGTAGCCCTCGTGGGTCTGTTCCTAACGGTGATGATCCACGGCTATCGTGTCATAAAGGACCCGGAAGTGCCGGTGGAAGAGCGTGTGCTGTCGGCCGCGGCCTTTACGGCCGTAGTCTCGGCCATGATGGCGGCCCTGTTCTTTTTTCCGTTCCGGATCACGCCCACCCTGTTCATGTTTTCAGTCATGTTGGGGCTTTTGGAAGCCCTCTACCTCCGCAACAGGGGTCTCGCCTCGTGGACGGAAGGCAAACGCGTGCCGGGTGCCGGTGTGGCGATCTGCCTCCTGGTTCTGGTGCTCATAGGTGTCCTATGGTTCGGCGCCGTCAAGCCCTTTCGGGCCGAAATTGCCCATTACAGGTATAAGGTGGCCCTGGCCGAGGGCAGGAAGAGCCGGGCGGAGACCGAGATCCTCAAGGCCCTGCGGATGGATCCCCAAAACACGGCCTATGCGCTTTATGCGGGGCAGTTCTACCTCAAGACGGTCAGGAATTATGTGCGGGCGTCTCGATACCTGCAGCGTGCCATGTTTTATTTCAATGGGGATGTGACCGGATGGGGTGTCCAATATCTTTACGGCGTGGTGAAGTTCAAGATGGGGAGTCTCTTCGAAGCCAGGGACGCTTTTCGAAAGGCCCTGTATTACAACCCCAACTTCGACCCGGCCCGCAAGAAACTGAACGAGGTACAACAGGTCCTCCGGAAGCATGATCGGATCATGATCAAGTATCGTTAGGGGAACAAAGGCAAAAAGGCATAGAAGCACAGGCTGAACTTGACTCCGCACGCAGGGGCGACTGGCGTCTCCCTTTGCCGCCCGGGACAATAAATCGTTGATTTTCAAGGCCGTCGGCGTTATAGTATTGGCCATTCGCGCCCGTCTGGCTCAAGGCCGTGCGAGGAAGGATTTCGTGGGGATGTAGCTCAGTTGGGAGAGCGGTACGTTCGCAACGTACAGGTCGTCGGTTCGATCCCGATCATCTCCACCAAATAAATCAGCTAGTTAGGCCGTCATCACGACGGCCTATTTTTTTGGATTCTGGCTATATTTTGTATAACTAAGGGGCGGGATTTTGGCCACGGTTTGGCGGCGCAGTTCGGTGGAGACGTGCTGGTAAAAGCGCATGAGAGTGTCGGCCCTGGATCCGGCGATCTCGGCCACCGCCTTGATGTCCGCGCCGCGCT
>JAFDIS010000089.1 GCA_019307945.1 Deltaproteobacteria bacterium
AAACCCGGTACGATCTCGAGGTCACAGAAGATTCGCTTGCAAATCGTCTTGACAAAGAGGTGCACGGTCTTAAATCTAATGCCGCCTAATCATATTTATAGTTATAACCATGGCATTAACACTGACTGAGATTTCGCTGCGCTCAATCTCAGCAGGTTATGCCCACGTTCGCGCCGCGAAGCGGCGCGAACGGCCGAGTTGACTGCGTCAAACGCTTGGTCCGCTGCGCTGCGCGAACCAATCGTTCGACCGGCAGGACCCCCTCAATAACCAGATGCTCCTCATCCGTTATCCAGGAGAACCTGCCGGTCAACTCGGCCATTAGCGATATTTTTAAGAATCAATTACCCCAGAGAAAAGAGGTGAATGGTATGAAATTCCCCGACCTTGATCGAATTACAATCGATCCTAATGTAATGGGGGGTAAGCCTTGCATAAGAGGAATGAGAGTAACCGTGGGAACAATAACTGGCCTTCTTGCTTCAGGGGCGTCTTTCAAAGAGATCCTTGAACTGTATCCTTACCTAGAAGAAGAAGATATAAGAGCTGCCCTTGCTTATGCAACGTGGCGTTCCGAAGAATATGATCTTTCAATAGAGGCCTCATGAACATTCTTTTGGATGTAAACCTCTCGCCTTCATGGATTCCCTTTCTAGAGAAAGAGGAATATGAGACCAAGCATTGGAGTACCATAGGGCCTCTTACTGCTTCCGACATGGAAATAATGGAGTGGGCTCGCACACATAACTATGTTGTCTTTACTCACGATCTCGATTTTGGAACTCTTCTGCATGTAACAAGAGCAGTTTCCCCCAGCGTAATACAACTAAGGTCGGAGGATGTCCGTCCTCAAACTATGAGCCAAATTATTATCAAGGCACTGAAAAAAGCAGAAAAGGAACTTGAACAAGGAGCACTGATAATCATTGACGCAAGAAAGAGTCGAATAAGACTTTTACCATTAAAGCGGAAGAATCGCTAACCAACCGCTGGAGGGGACGCAGCGTATCGCTGCGCCCCTCAGCTCAAAATCCGTTTTTGGACAAGAGTGACGTCAACAAACTTGCGTTGTAGGACTAATGGGCCCCGGATTCCATGACGCTGCGCGCCGTTTCCAAAATGCCTTCCGGGAAGCCTATCACATTATAGATCACCAGGAAGCCGATGATCCAGACCACGGCCATGCAAAGAAGCCAGAGGAAGAAACCGTACTTGAGAAAATCCATGGGGTGGATCATTTTTTCCCCGGAATCCGGATATACACCCAGTCCGTACACAATGGCGTTGTTGGGGGTCCCTACGATCAGGAAGTGGGCGAAGGAGGTGGCGAAGGCCACGGCTAGTCCCACGGCCCACGGTTCCCCGGTCACGCCGGTCATAATACCCATTGGAATCACGATGGGACCCAGCAGGGCGGTGGTCCCTGCATCCGACATGAAGTTTGTGATCAGTCCCGAGAGGGCTGACATCCCCACCCATAGTCCGAAACCCGAACTCATTCCCACGGTGTTGAAGATCTTCAGGGCGCTCTGAGCAAGCCACATGGCCGCTCCCGACTCCTTGAGCAAGGCGCCAAGCGTCAGGGCTCCGCAGTACATGAACCATGCATCCCAGGAGATTCCCGCCAAGATTTTTCTCCAGTCCGTGGTCTTGAAGATTACCGGGATCAGGAGGGCGAGAAGGGACGGCCCCCCAAGACCCAGTTCCTCACCCCCGACGATCCAGAGGGCCAGGATCAGGAGAAGCATGCCCAAAGTGACATATTCGGCATACGTCATTTTCCCCATCTTGCGGGTCTCCTCTTTGATGGCCGCCAGACCCGGTGTCAGGTCCCGCGTTTTGATCTTTCGGCCGAACAGCACGAGCATGTACACGGCCACGAGGAGGCCCAGAACGGGTACCATGGGCAGACCGTATTTCATCCATGTGAAGAAATCCATGGGCACCTTGTATTCGCTCCAGAAGCCCATCATGATTACGTTTCGGCCGCCTGCGGCGGGACTTCCCACACCGCCCACATTGAGGGCGAAACATAGGGAAAAGAGGAGGAATTTCGCCAGAGCAGGATCATGTTCCACCGTGCCCCCGCGGCTTCCGGCTGCCACGGCACCGAAATATACCGCCGCCATGACCGGCGTCATAAAGGCGCACATGGCGTGGGCCGATATGAAAGAGCCCACCACGGACATGCTGATACACAGCACCAGGATAGGAACTAGGAAACCCCTGGTCCACCCCAGGAGCCAACTGGCCAGCCTCTTGTGAAGTCCCACGTCCACCACGGCCACTCCCATGGCAAGGACCCCCAGGAGAAAGAGGGGCGCATCTCCCGCAAAGGTCTTGCCGATCATCTTTCGGGGCAGAAGGTGGAAAAAATAGGCCAGCGTGGGCATGAGTACGCCCGTCAGACCGATGGGAATGGCCTCCGTCGCGAAAAAGATGACGGCCATGGGGATGATTCCCAGGACGATCTGGGTCTTGCGGGCCGCCTCGGCCGTCGTGTGGGCCACCTCCCATTCCATGAGTTTCTCGGCGAAGCCGTATTTTTCGATTGTTTCAATGAGTGATGGGGGGGTGGGCATGATAAAGGCGATCAATAGAAATACTCCCACGCCGATGCACATCCAGAGCAGCTTGTTGGCCAGGATGCCGTCCCCGGCCGTCTGTTCCATATCATGACTCACTTTGACATTCCTCCGTTTACCGTATCAGGTGCGTGAGGGCGAGACAGGTGGGCATCAGGTCTCGCACTGCTTCATCATGTCGAATACTGCCACGAATACGTCCGTGAGCCGCAGTATGCCTACGATGTCCGAGTTTCGAACCACCAGCAGAGAGTGGTGACGCCCCATGACGAGCATATGCAGGGCCTCGGCCAGTGTGGCGTCATCCCGTACGTATTCTCCCTCAGTGGGTGTATGCATGAAGTTCTTGACCTTGAGCCTGGCGCACTTTCTGCAAATATCCGCCAGGCTGCTGTCCCAAAAGGAGTGTTTTTCGAGCAGGATCTTGAGAAAGGCGGGACTGAAACCCGCCCGGGCCAGCTTGTCCGGGTCGCCGATCTCCCGGTACTTGGGCTCCAGGGCCTTCAAGGCGTCAAGCTGACTGATTTTGCCCACGACCTTGCCGCTCCGGTTCAACACTAGGATGGCGCGGTGAAGATACTTGTACTTTTCCCGGTCGATTTTCTCCTGAGCAGCCTCCAGGGCCATGACAGCCTCCTGGAGCGTGGCGTCTTCGGAGACGGTGGCGTATTCCTCCAGCGGCACCATGAGGTCTTTTATGATGATTGTCTTCATTTTGGGACCTCCCGTCCTTCCGCTGCCTTGTTCATGTTGGCCGCTCCCTCCCCACGGGGCATATCCCCTGAATCCAGGCTGAAGACCAATGGGGTGTTTTCCCCCAAGGTACCTCGTTCATGGTGAACAAGGAGAGAGCGAGCGGAAGCGTTGCATACTTGTGAAAAATTTCCTTTTCACTTGAACCGCGTGTATACCAAAGTTGGGGCCCGGTTTCAACCCATTTCGAATGGGGAAAAGGGTCCCGCCGGGGGAGGGGTATGAACCCCGGGGAACGCCCGCTGAAGATCCCCTTGAGGTCCCATTCGCCCATATCCTGCGGGTTCCGGGGCTCTCAACCAGCCTGGCGGGCGGTTCGGGGTTGCTTTATCGCCAGCGGAAGGAGAACCACCAATACGAGAAGACCCGAGGCCAGGTAGAGACCCGCGGAAAAGGAGCCCGTGGTGTCCTTGATCCAGCCCGTGACCCAGGGCGCCACCCAGGCGCTCAGGAAGCCCACGAGGTTCGCCAGTCCGAAGGTGGTCCCTGCGATGGATTGGGGCACCAGCTCGCTCAAAAGGGCGTAGTAAGGGGGCCATACGCCGAAGACGAAAAGCCCGGAGGACAGGAAAAGGATGCTGATCAGGATTTGAGAGGGATGGTTTTCCACGGCATATCCTGTGGCCATCATCAGAAGGGCCCAGACCAGAATGCAAACCGAGACGAATCCCTTCCTGCCGTACCCCAGAAGGGCCAGCCTGTCCGTGAGGATGCTCGATACCAGAAGCCCCGCCATCCCCATGAGACCCAGAACGCCGGACAGGAGGGCACCTGTGGTTATGTCGGTCACCCCGATTTCCCTGTAAATGGCGGGCATCCAGGTGGCTACGAGCCAGAAACCGTAGAGCATGACGAACCCGGTGATATACATGAGCCACAGGTTGCCGTCGGTGAATGCACGACGGAAATGGGGAGCGGTTTCAGAGGGACCGGAGGGCTCACGGTCGGGCTCGTGGATATATCGATGAATCAGAAACGAGGCCAAAAGGGACGGAAGTGAGAAAATCACGAAAACCCATCGCCAGTTGCCGAAGGCGTCCGCAATCAGACCCGCGAGGAAAACGGACAGGAAAAAGCCCAACGCCAGCCCGATGAAGGATATCCCCTGTCCTTTTCCCATCTTTTCTTTCGGCGTATGGGCGATAATGGTCGGCCGGTCGTTCCCAAAATAGATGCCGTGGGCGATACCCGTGAGGAACCGCACCACCACCAGCATCCCGAAAGAACGCACCGCCGCGGTGGCCAGGGAAAGAAAGAACCAAAGGAGAGTACCCGCCACAAGGATTTTTTTTCTTCCAAACCGGTCTCCCAGATGGCCGGCCGGCAATTGCATCGCGCTGTATGAGTAAAAGATCACACTGAAAAGGGCACCGGCGGCAGCATGGGAGAGGTGAAACTCCTCCATGATGAGTCCCAATACAGGAGAAATGCCCATCCGGACCAGGTAAAGAGCGATCCAGCCGAAACCCAGGATAAACCATACGGAATGATACGGCTGCCAGGCCAAACTCGCCTCCTTATTCAGTCGGGTCCCCAAGGGCGGTCCCGGTGTGAGATCGGGTAAATCGCCGTGTTCCACCGCGGGAGGGCGGGGGTATGTAATCGGCATACGGTACACGGAGGGGGCGTGAATTGCAAGTGCCCGGACTCCTGGCACCTCGGGAAAAGGCAGGCCCGGGCTCTCCGGCCTCAACACCGCATCCGGAGGGCCCCCGGTAGTACGCTGAAAGTAAATCGGTCCGATACCGGTCCGGGTTCCCCCATGGACTGGAAGCGAAGGGGGCGGTCCAGGGCGACTTGCACTTCCGTGGGGTTTCGGTATTTTCCCAGTGGGAGGAGGATGGCAGAGGAAAGAATCGCCGCAGGGAAGGCACACGCCAGAGGGTAGGCCACTGCCAGGAGGTGGATCCTTCCATCGGCCGGGCGGGCATGGGGGATCACGCGCAACCCGAATCCGTAGTAAGGCAGTTTGGCCACCACCAAGCTGAGCAGACGGGACTCGTGGATCGTCTCCCCGGGCAACCGCATTACCGCAGACACTCTGCGGTATCCTCCCAGCATGGCCGCAAGAGTGCCCAGACCGTAGGCCCAAAGGCCCGGAATTCCCCTGGCTCGATGGGTCGCGGTTCGCCTCAGGACTTCACTTTCCACGCCCAGGGATCCGAAAAGGGTCTTGTGTCCACCGTTGCATAATACCAGGTCATAGGCCCTTGTGCGGCCCTCACGGATACGCCGGGCCGCTTCGGTGAGGCGTTTCGGGTAATGGAGGGCATAGCGCAGGCCGTTTCCCGACCCGAGGGGGAGGTAGGCGAGGGTGGTCCGGCGGGTGTCCACTGCGTTGATCACCTCAAGGATGGTGCCGTCCCCGCCTGCCGCCACCAGCAGGTCGTGGGTTTCGGAAAGGAATCTGGCGCACCGGGCGAAATCGTCCGGCGAAACAGTGTCCAGCCCAAAGACTTCCGCGCCCAGGATTCCGGCGGGTTCCTCAAGGACACGTAGCTTCCCCTCTGGGGAGAGTCTCCCTGCGGCGGGGTTGGCGACGATGGCGCAGCGCATAGGCACCTTCGGCGAGAAAGGGGACGGCTCAAGTGTGCCCAGGGGCGGATTGGGCCTTTCAGGAACCGATGCTCAGGACCTTGGCCCCGCGGATTACGCCCCTCTTGAGTTCCTGAAGGGCCAGGTTCGCATCTTCCAGGGCATAAGTCTGTACCTCGGGCAGAAGGGGCAGGGCGGCGGCCAGTTCCAGGCACTCGACGGCATCTTTCCTGGTGACGTTGGCCACGCTCTTGATCTCTTTTTCCATCCACAGGTGCCGTGGATAGTCCAGTTTCATCAGGTAGTCCCGGTCGCCCGCCTCCTTTCGGATGGCGTTGATCACCAGCCTTCCGCCCGGCTTGATATTCGCCAGGGCCTCCACCACCGGTTTCCAGGCAGGCGTGGTATCGATCACCGCGTCCAGCAGTTCGGGGCAGGGTTCCGCCGTATCTCCGGCCCAGGCCGCCCCCAATTCCATTGCAAAGGCCCTTTCACGCCCGTTCCGTGCAAACACGTAAACGCGGCTTTGGGGAAAACGAAATCGCGTCATCTTCAGGACCAGATGGGCGGAGGCTCCGAACCCGGTCAGGCCTAGGAGCTGACCGTCCTGGAGTTCCGTGAGCATGAGGGATCGATATCCTATGGCCCCGGCGCAAAGGAGGGGGGCCGCTTGAAGGTCGGAGAGGGGCTCGGGGATGGGATAGGCGAAAGCCTCGGGAACCGTCATGTATTCCGCATAGCCCCCGTGGGCGTCCCTGCCGGTGGCCCGGAAATCCTCACAGAGGTTTTCAAGGCCGGCCAGGCAATGGGCGCAGCGGCCGCAGGCCGAGTAGATCCAGGCCACGCCCACGCGCTCGCCGTGTTCGAGCCGGGTCACTCCGGGGCCCATATCCTCCACCCGTCCCACCACCTGGTGGCCGGGAATTACAGGGAGCCGGGGGGGCGGGGTCCGCCCCTCGATTTCGTCCAGTTCCGTGTGACATACTCCGCAGGCGGAAACGCGGATAAGGACCTCCCCGGCCCCCGGTTCCGGGACCGGGAGGTCCGTTTTCTCCAAGGGGCGCGGTTCTTCTTCCAGCCGGCAGAGTCTCTTGAGGACCATGGCTTTCATGGACATCTCGGACCTCCCATCATGAATCACACCGTGTCGGGGGGAACCTCCTTGCCGGTTTCGGTGAGGTCAGACCGGCGGTGCGTTGGAGAAACGATCTTTCAAGTGAGCCGCCACATCCGAAAGGGCATGGCGGGCGGTATCAAACACCGTCAGAAAACTGAAAAAGGGATGAATCATCCCCTCGTAGCACCGGTAGGCGGAAGGTACCCCCGCTTCCAGGAGCCGCTCGTGATAGGCTGCAATCTCGTCCGTGAGCACGTCGTGTTCAGCCGCCGCAAGGAAGGCGGGCGGCAGGCCTCTCAAGTCCCGGGCCAGCAGGGGAGAGACGTAGGGATCCAGGAAGTCCTGTTCATCCCGTGCATAATGTTTTCGATAATAGTCCATGGCCGAGGCTGTGAGGATGAATCGGTCCGCGTATGTTTGATAGGTGCCCGTGTCAAGCCGCGAGACGTTCAAGACAGGATACATGAGCACCTGGCAAAGCAGGGGCGGTCCACCGCGATCCCGGGCCATGAGGCTTACGGCGGCGGCCAGGTTCCCGCCCGCACTATCGCCGGCGACTGCGATCCGGCCCGGATCCGCTCCAACTCTTTTTCCGCTCTCGTGCGCCCAGCGGATCGCCGCGTAGGCATCCTCCAGCGCCGCCGGGTACTTGTGTTCCGGTGCAAGCCTGTATCCCACCGAGATCACCAGGGTTTCCGTCTCGTGGGCCAGGAAACGGCAGAGACTGTCGTGGGTGTCGATGTTACAGATCACCCACCCGCCCCCGTGAAAATAGACCACCACCGGCAGGATTTCCTGGGGTCCGGGACGGTAGATACGCAACGGTATCGGCCCCCCAGGGCCTTCTATTTCCAGATCCTCCGTCCGGTGCAGGCGCGTGCCTGTCCCGCCAAGACGGATGAAAAGCGGATTTCGTGTCTTTCGGGCCTGCTCCGGAGTGAGTTCCTGGATGGGAGGCGCTCCGCCTCCCCGCGCCAGCTCTTCCAGGAGCGCGGCTGCCTGGGGGTGCACTTTGATCTCTTCCACGAGTTTCCCTCGGTTAAGCGGCTCATGGGGGCGTCCATATCCGCCGAGGCGGGCTACGCCGTGGCGAGCGGTTCACCCTTCCTTGTCCTTCTTCTTCTTTCTGGGGCGTTTCTTGCCTGTGGTGCCGCGCCAGATCTTTCCCCTCTTGGTTTTTCGATCTCCTTTTCCCATGGGCTCCTCCCTTTACGGTCGCGCCGCGCTCAGCGTAAAACGGCTCGGTCCTGCTCCCATACAAATGCCTCACACGGTTTCACATGTCAATCTCCGGCAGGCCGTGTTGAAAAACCATTTCCCTTGTCTATGATCAACCTGGAATTCGGCTGAAAAAATTTTCATTTACTGCTATATAAACTCCGCTTCTCATGCCACGTTCTGCTTTGCCTCGCCGGAGATCGCTTCCTTTTTCAACACCCTACCGGGTGTCGGCCGGGGATGGCGGGTGTTCTCGGCATAGGCCGCTAGCCCCGCAAGGACCGTTGCCGCATCCTCGGGTCTTGCATAACAGACATGCTCCCTTTCCCCCAGCCTGGCGGCCATGTGAATCTCCAGGTCCGGCGAATGGACCGGGAACTCCGAGGCCACCACCACGGGTTTGCCGAAGTCATGGGCCATTTCCATGAATCGGTCGAAAAGTTCTCCCGCCGCTGCCAGGAGGTCGGCCTGACGCTCCTCTATCACCTCAGGTGAGGGCCTGGGCGGCAGGGGCTTGATGGGAAGGGCGGGCATGATGCCCAGCAGGATGATCCCGTCCACCGCGTCGCACCGAAGGAGACATTCCAGGCCCTTCCACAGATGCTCCCTCTGGAGCCCCGCCACCAGGTCCACGGGGTTTCCGCGATTCCACCATGGCGGAAGAAACGTGTCCAGTTCGCTCAGCGTCTCGGGAGGCAGGGCCGGAACCTGCAGCCCCGCACGCACGCAGGCGTCTGCGGCCAGCACGCCCCATCCCCCGCCGGCCGTAATTATTCCCGCGCGTCTTCCACCGGGCAGAGGCTGACGGACGAAGCTCACCCCCATATTCACCAGGTCGTCCATGTCCCGGGCCCTGACCACACCCGCCTGGCGGCACACCGCATCAAAGGTGGCGTCCGAGCCTGCAAGGGCCGCGGTATGGGACATGGCGGCGCGGGCGCCGGCCTCGGTTCCCCCGGCCTTGAGGATCACAATCGGCTTTTTTCGGCTCACGGCCCCGGCGATCTCCAGGAACCGCCTGCCGTCGCGAAATCCCTCCACATAACTCAGAATGACCCGGGTCCTGGGGTCATCCGCCAGGTAGGCCAAATAGTCCTCGCAGTGCAGCACCGCTTCGTTTCCGCTGCTGACGAAGCGGCTGACCCCGAATCCCCTTTTCATTACCCGGCGTGCGATGGAGGTCGCCACGTTTCCGCTCTGGGCCACGATGGCCACCTGCCCGGGCGGGGGGTAGACCGGGGGCATGGCCACGTGGAGCTTCTCGGGCGGGCTCATGATCCCGTTGCAATTGGGCCCCACCAGCAGGAGCCCGCCTGCCCGGGCCTTTTCTACCATCTCCTGCTGAAGCCTGGCGCCGGCCTCGTCCAACTCGGCGAAACCCGCAGTGATCACCACGCAGGCCCTCACACCCGCCGTGATGCACTGATCGATGACCGTACTCACCGCCGGCGGGGGCACGACGATCACCGCCAGGTCTGGACGGTCGGGAATGTCGGCAAGGGCACGGTATGCCCTGAGACCCTGTATGGTCTTCTCTTTCGGATTGACCGGGTAAACCCGGCCCTCGAAGCCCGCGCCCAAGAGGTTGCCCAGGATGATGGACCCCCATTTCCCGGGTCTGTTGGACGCCCCCACAAAGGCCACGGAACGGGGCGAAAAGAGCGGCTTGAATTTTTCCACGATATTTTCCATGGGTACAGTCTTCCTCAGTCCTCCTCAGTCTTATCTTCCCTTGTGCTTCCCGGAGGCTACGATTAACACAGGCGTGCTCAAAGGAAAAGGGCAAATCCGTCGCCTGCTGATCAGGGGTCCCCGGGCGAGGACGGCCTAAAGTTCGAAGCTCCGGCGGCCGATACATGAAATAGGATGCCGAAGGGGACGAAAGGTCATGATAAAGAAGCGCCTCTTCAGTCGAGAATGTCGCTGGAGAAAGTCACGGGGTGGGGGCCGTGCGGCCCTGTGGGTTAGCGTGGCGGTCACTACCGCCCTGGCCCTGTTGAAGCGTCTCGAAAAAGAGCTGGAAGAGAAGGTCCGCGAGCCCGCCTGGATTACGGCGAGTCTTCCAGCCTATTGAACGGGATGCCGCACCGCTGCCCCCAGGGCGTGCCGTTTCGGATATTTTCGTGCCTGCTCCCCTTTTTTCTTCCACCGTCCAGAAAATCGATCCACATTACATTGACGCTTATGGCGCCCAGGTCTTCTTCCACCCGCCCCTTGATGAGATAGGGCCGCTCTGCATTTAGCATGTGACAGAAGCGGCGGTATGCTCCTGGGAAAAACACGGCCTCGTACATTCCGGTGCGGTCTTCGAAGGAGACGAACTTCATGGGTTCACCCTCCTTGGTATGTACGGTCTTCCCGGTGATCTGCCACCCCACGGTGGTGACCCTGCGGCCCACCCACCGGCCGAGGTCCCGGGCGGGGACGGGGTGGACCCCGCCGAGCCTTCGTTCATGGGGGGCCAGGGGATGGACCGAAAAAAGAAATCCCAGGGTCTCCATCTCCTGTTTCAGCGCAAGGCCCGGGGGCGTCTCGCCGGGGTCCTCCGGATCCTTTCTTCGCTTCTCATTTTGAAGGGGCGTGCGCCGGGGGTGGAAGAAAAGGTTGGGCGTCCTTTGTCCCTCCTCCCGGTGGTCGTAGAACCTAAGGGCCCGCCACAAGAGGGCGGGACGGTGCGCTTTGCCGCACAGCTCGTCAAAGCATCCCGCCTTGATCAGGACACGGAGATCCTGGAGGCGTATCTTGGGGCCCGCCCGGTCCAGGAATTCCTCGAAGCACGAAAAGGGTCCGTTCCTCATGCGCTCATGAACCACGGCCTCCCGGGCTTCCTCGCAGAGGCCCTTGATTTGCATGAGACCTATCCGGATTTCTCTCCCCCTTCCGGTGTAGGCAATCCGGCTTTGGTTGATGTCGGGGGGCAAGATCCTTAGCCCCATCCTCCTGGCCTCCGAGAGATACCCGAAGGTGGAATAATAGCCTCCCCCGTTGGAGATGACTGCGGCCATGAACTCGGCCGGGTAGTGGGCCCTGAGATAGGCCGACTTGTAGGCCACCAGGGTGTAGCTGGCCGAGTGAGGTTTGCAGAAGCTGTATCCGTCAAAGCCCATCATCTTCTCCCATGTATCCGCGATCACCTTCGGCGGCACGCCCCGGCTGCGGGCCCCTTCCACGAACCGGGCATGGAAGTCTCGGAGCCGTCGTTGCCGGTGCTTTTTGCTCACCACCTTCCTGAGATCGTCGGCCTCCGCCGGATCGAAGCCGGCCAGATGGATGGCCGCCTGACTCAGTTGTTCCTGAAATACCATGACCCCAAGGGTTTCCTCCAACACCGGCCGCAGGAGGGGATGCGGCGGTCGCCATGACCGACCCCGGAGTCTGGAGATCCAGGTGCGGATGCTTTGGTTGGATGCGGGCCTTATGATGGAAGTGACCACCACGTTGAGATGGAAGTGATCCATGCGGCGATAGGCTTCAAAGTCGAAGGAGTCTCCCACCTGCGTGAGGACCCGCCGGGTGGCCGGGCTTTCGAAGTAGAACACCCCGAAAGTGTTTCCCTCATAAAAGATGCGCACCGTCTCCCGGTCGTCCACGGGGTCCAGGCGGGCGTAGCGGATTTTGCGGCCGTGGTTTTCCTCCACCTGCCGGAGTGCGTCCCTGATTACGGCGAGGCTTCGGTTTCCGAGGATGTCTATCTTGACCAGGCCCGCATCTTCCACCCCGTCCTTGTCCCATTGCAGGACCTGAGGCCCCTTGGCGGAGATCTCCACCGGGCAGTAGCGGCGGATTTCGTCGGGGACCACCACCACACCGCCGCAGTGGGTGGATAGATGGTCGAAGCAGCCTTCCAGGCGGGCTGCTGCCCGAAGGATCTCATCCCAGGGTTCCGGGAAGTCCATGTCCCGCATCTTGGGGTGGCGTGCGAGTTCCGTCCGGATCTCTTTCAGTTTCCATCCGAATCCTATCTTGCGGGTCACGCGTCCTATCTCCTCGTCCGTGAGCCCGAAGACCTTGGCCGTTTCCCGTATGGCGGCCCGGGCGCCCAAGGTGTTGTGGTTGGCCACCATGGCCGTGCGGCGGGCACCGTATTTTGAAAAGACGTAGTCCAGCACCTCGTCCCGCTCGTCCCAGGCGAAGTCGATATCGATGTCCGGGGGGTCCCTTCTGCCGGGGTTCAGGAAGCGCTCGAAGAAGAGGTTGTGCCGGATGGGGTCCACGTGGGTGATCTCCAGGGCATACGCCACGATGGAGGCGGCCGCGCTGCCCCGGCCGCAGGACCCACGGGCGCGACGGGTGATGTCGGCCACCACCAAAAAATAATGGGCAAAGTTCTTTTGCCTGATGATTTTCATCTCGTGATCGATACGCCTGCGGATTGCGTCCGTGATCTTTCCGTATCGTCGCCTGCACCCTTCCAGAGTGGCCTGGTGGAGCAGATAGAAGGCCTCCCGATCATCCATGGTTTCAAAACGGGGAAAGATCACGTCCTGGAAATTCCAGGTCCGGAGACAGGCCTCGCTGATTCGCACGGTGTTGGACAGGGCCTGCGGGGCGTGGGGAAACTGATCCGTCATGGCGCGGGGTGTGTTCAGGAAGTTGTGCTCCCTGCAGACCTGATGCGGCCTCAGGCGGGAAAGCTTGCTGTTCATGGCCACGGCCCTGAGGATGCGATGAAGCGCAAAATCTTTTTTTTCAAGGAAATAGACCCGGTTCGTGGCCACCGGGGGAATCCCGGTTCTGCGGGATAAGGCATGGCACGTCGCCATCCCGTATCCGGGGGACATCTCCACGAAGAGGTCTTTCCTTCCCTCACGTTTCAGGGTCTGAAGGAGCCTGAAGTCATCCGAGATCACGATCAGGCCCTCCCGGTTTTCCAGGAGGGAGCGTGGCAGGTCGAAATTTTCGTGACAATGCAGGTCCGAAAGGATGCGGCAGAGGTTGGAATACCCCCCGGCGTTCCTGATCAGGGCAAGGGCCCGCCTCCGGCCCTGAATCAGTTCGCTGCCCACGATGGGTTCCAGGCCCTGTTCGGAGGCCGCCTGGATGAACGGAATCATTCCGTAAAGACCGTTGGTGTCCGTCAGGGCGATCCTGCGCATGCCCATGCGGGCGGCGGCCGCGCAGAGCGCCTCCACGCAGGCCGTTCCCCAGCCTCTGGAATAGTGGGAATGGACGTTGAGGTGTACGAAATGCGTCATCGGGACTCACCACCCTTCAGACCGCCCTTCCGTATCGTACGGCCCCTGGGCCGTGACGATCCCGGATGCGGTCCAGGGCACGGGTGAGTGCCTCTTTTCCGGGGTCGATGTTCCCTGTCCCGTGGAAGAGGGAGAGTTGGCGGCTCGGAGGTGCCAGATCCCGGAACCGGACTCCCAGGGAGCGGACCGCCACCCGGCGGGTGCAGGCACGGAAAAAGAGCCTTTCCAGGAATTCGTACAGGTCCTGGTCGCACAAGGGGGCATAGGGCAGTTTCAGGTGCCGGGTGGTTTCCACCTGGTCTGCGTACCGGATCCGCAACATGGCCCGACGAGGCAAAAGCCCGCGGCGTCTCAGCCTGAAGGCACACTCCTGCACCAGGCCGTACAGGGTGCCCAGCAGGACCCGATCGTCGTTTTCGTCCCGGTCAAGGACTCTTTCTTCCCCGATCACCGGTTCCTGGGAAACGGGGTGGACGGGGGTGGGATCGATGCCCAGGGCCCTCTGGTGGATCAGAAAGGCGCGGCGGCCGAAGATCAGGCGGAGTCTGTCCATGTCCAGGGCCGCCAGTTGCCGGATCCGGACGATCCGGAGTTCCTCCATGAGGGTCCTTTTTCGGTCCCGTCCGATTCCCGGCAGGAGGTCCACCCGCAGGGGAGCCAGGAAAAAGGCCTCCCGGCCGGGCACCACGTCCAGCAGTTCCTCCCCGGGCATGACCCGAGATGCAATGCTGGAGACCAGCTTGTTACCCGCCACCCCCACGGTGCCGGGCAGGGAGAGGCGGTTTCCGATTTCCCTCCGGACCCGCAGGCCCGTGTCTCGTACCCTTCCCCACAGCCGTTCGGTCCCGGTGAGATCCAGGTACAGATGTCCGGGGCGGGCGGGCTCCCACAGGGGTGTGTAGTGGGAGACGATTCGGCCCAAGTCCCCCAACGCCCTTTCCGACAGCGTGGGGTCGAGTGGAAGGATCCGCAGCCCGGGGCAGCGCTTGATGGCCTTGAACAGAGGGATTCCTTTGAAAATTCCTTCAGCCCGGGCCTCGGGGGACACGCACAGGACCGGCGCCCTTTCCGATCGGGACGGGGCCACCACCACGGGCCTGTCCCTCAATTCGGGGCGGCCGACACGGGCCACGGTAATGGGAAAGGCCGGGATATGGATATGCACGATGTGACGGTACCGCATCTGTTTCGGGGAATTCGTTCCTCATCCCTCTTGGGAAGGATCTGGGTACATAGGGTTTCGCCTAACGATAGTACCTGACCACGCCCACGACCCTTCCCTCGATCCGCAGATCCCGGGGCCTGACCCGGATGGGGGACATCCCCCGGTGGGCGGGACGGAGCTCCACGTGGTCCTTTCGCCGGTAATATTTTTTCACGGTGGCCTCGTTGTCGATGAGGGCCACCACGGTTTCACCGTTTTCGGCCGTGGGTTGTCTCCGGACCACCACGTAGTCCCCGTCCAGGATTCCGTCCTCCTCCATGGAATCACCCTGGACTCGGAGCACGAAATGGTCCCCCCTCCCGGCCAAGGAGGGAGGGACTTCAATGACGTCCCGGTCTTCCACCGCCTCGATGGGCTTTCCGGCCGCCACCTTTCCCAGGAGGGGCAGCTCGAAGCGGCGGGTCTCGGCAGGCCGGATCACCTCCATGGCCCGCTTCCGGTTCTTACGTGCCGGGAGGCGGATGTACCCCTTCTTTTCGAGGGTCTTGAGGTAGGTGGTCACCGTGTTGTAGGAGCGGAAACCGAAGTGGGCGCAGATCTCGTCGAAACTGGGAGCCCTGCCCCAGTCATCCATGTAGCGGGAGACATATGCAAGGAAGCTTTTTTGCTTGGGGGTCAGTTTCATGCACCTTTCTCCTCGATTCCTTCCGGGGGAATGACCGCCCTTTCTTAATACTGTAAGTTAAACTGTAAGTCAAGGAAAAAGATGGTTGTTCTCGAAGGGGGACAGTGGCCGTTTTTGACAGAAGCCGCCGGTTCAACTAGTCTATCCATAAATGCCTTTTTTCTTTGCACCTTCGGGTGACAAAGTCCCCATCCTGCGGATGGGTCCCCGGTTTGTCCTCGCCTATGGGCTCGGACTCCCCATCCTGCGGATGGGTCCCCGGTTTGTCCGCGCTTCGCTCGGACTCCTCACCCTTCGGGCGGGTTCCCGGCTTTGCAATCTTGCGACTCCGCCAAGGCTACGCCGGGACAGGCGGCGTGGTGGTCTCTTCCAGACGGTGGGAGGAATTGGGTTTCGTCCGCAACACGTGGCGGGTGCTCACCCTGTGGACGGCCTACCTTCTGATGCGGAAACGGTCTGCGGCACGTCACGGGGCGGGGGCCGGATTCTACCACGCTATTACCCCGGAAAGGGGCGCTGAGGCGTGGGCCGGCAGAGGCGCACCGGGGCGCTGCGGACTGTTCAGCCCCCGATGGAGGACATCAGGGCCCGGGGTCCTTGTCCGGGGTGGGTTCTCAGGGTGTGCTCGAAGGGTTTTTTGAGGGCCGCCTTCTTGAAGATTTCGGCC
>JAFDIS010000090.1 GCA_019307945.1 Deltaproteobacteria bacterium
GGGGATCCAGCCCGGCGGCGCCATCGTTTCGGACAACGAGGTGTACGGAAACACCAGGGGGATCGAAGGGTCCGGTGAGATCCGGGGCAACCGGATCTACGGCAACACGGAAGAAGGGATCTACTCCGGCGGCAGGGCCGACATCAGCGGGAACGTGATCTACTCCAACAAGGTGGGTATCAAGGCCGTTGCCTACGCCTCTCAGATCGACATCGCGAACAACCTGATCTACGAAAACACGGACCAGGGGGTCTGGTTCGACTACGGCTCGGACCATCGCCTGGTGAACAATACCATCTACCAGTCCGTGGGGGACGCGGTCAGGGTCTCGGGCAGCACCTCGAACCTGACCTCCCGCAACAATATCTTCTGGGTGGATACGGGCCAGGCCTATTTCGTGACCACGGCGAGCGGCTTTGAAAGCGATTACAACCTTTTTTACAGGGGCCCGGGGGACACGGGGAACGTAGGCAACTGGCTGGGGACGGTAACCTCGGATCTGGCGTCGTGGCAGGCGGCCGCATCCCAGGATGCACACAGTACAACCGGCGATCCCCTTTTCCTGGACATCGACGGCGCGGACAATGTCCTTGGCGGGCTCCCCGTGATCGAAGGGAGCGGCGCGGACGACAACTTCAATATCACCGCCTACTCCCCGGCCATCGACCGGGCGGACGCCTACGTAGGGGTCCTGACGGATCTCCTGGGCAGGGCCCGGCATGACGACCCCTCCACCCCCAACCAGGGCATAGGATGGGACCTCTTCGTGGAGACGGATACGGGCGCAAGCGCTTTCACAGAGGGGGGAACCGCAAAGAGCTGGCGTTCCGACAACTCGTCATGGACCTACGCCCTGCCCTTTGCCTTCCCGTTCTATGGGAAGGAATATGCAGAGGTCCAGGTCTCCAGCAACGGGTTCCTCCACTTCGAAGGGCCGGACAACGCGTGGAGCGATGCCAACTCCGTGGAAACCCTGAAGCGAAACGTGCGCATCGCTCCATTGTGGGACAATCTGAACACCTATGTGTACGGGGATACCTCCTATGACATCTACGTGGACGAGGGGACCCCGGGCCAGGTGACGATCCGGTGGAAGGCCAGGAACGCGGAGACCGGAGGCGATGTGAATGTTTCGGTGACCCTTTTTGATGACGGGACCTTCCGGTTCGACTACGGCGCAGGGAACACCGGACTCACACCCACCATCGGGGTCTCGGCCGGAAACGGCTACACCTTTGTGCTTTCAACCTACAACGCGAGGGCCGACCTCGTCAGTGCGAACTCCGTGACCTGGGCCCCGACGCCTGGGCTCACCTATTACGATATCGGCGCATTCGAGTTCCAGGGGGATTCGGGAGACTCCGTGCCCCCCACCGTCACAGGGATCCAGAGTGAACTGGGCGGACTCCCGGTTTCCGCAGCGCCGCCGGATACGGAGACCACGGCGTTGGCTTTCCGAAGCTTCCTGGTTGATTTTTCCGAATCCCTGGACGGAATCAGCGCCAACAGCCAGGCCAACTATGAACTGAGAGAGGCAGGTCCCGATCCCACGCCCATTTTCAATAATGGAAACGATACGATCTACACGCTAACCCCGGCCTACTCCTACCCCGAGACCCGGCTCGTACTGGAAATCGGGGAAGGTGTCCTGCCCGACGGCGTCTACCGCCTGACGCTTTCGGGGACCAAGGCGATCTATGATACCGCCGGAAACGCGCTGGACGGAAACTCCGACGGCACGGGCGGGGACGATCACGTCTACTACTTCAAGGTGGAGCGGGGGGCCAACCAGCCCCCGGAGGCCGTGGACCAGGCCGTGGAGGTGGCAGAGGACGGATCTGCGGTGATCACCCTCAGGGCGACCGATCCTGATGGGGATTCTTTGGATTTCGGCATTGCGGCGAGTCCCTCCCACGGGACCCTGAGCAGTTTTGTGCCGGGGGCTGAGCCCGGCACCTACGAGGTGACCTACACGCCGGATCATGATTACAACGGCCTGGATTCCTTCACTTTCCGCGTGGACGACCGCAAGCTGGGCACGGACGAAGGCGTGGTGGATTTTATGGTGACGCCCGTCAACGACGCGCCGCAGGCGCAGGATCTCGTCATGGACGTGCCAGAAGGCCGCGAATCCCTGGTGCTGCTCCCGGCCACAGACGTGGAAACGGACCGGGGGGACCTGACCTTCACCCTGGGGACCGGGCCCGACCACGGCACACTGGCACAGGGGGCGGGGGGCAACTGGTTCTACACCCCGGATGCGGGCTATGTGGGCGATGACGCCTTCACCTTCAGCGTGACGGACCGGGGCGACCCGGACGGCACAGGGACCAACGCCCTGACGAGCGCCGATGCCACGGTGACGCTTCATGTTTACGGGGTGAACGAGGCACCTTCCCTGGGTCCCATCGACGATGTGACCCCCTGGGCCGGGGACCTGGACTCAGACGGAGACGTGGACGGCACGGACTTTGTGGCGTTCCTCGGAAACTACGGGCAGAGCGGGGAGGGTCTGGCCGGGGATCTGGATCACTCAGGCACGGTGGACGCAGCAGACCTCGTTCTTTTTTCTGAGGACTTCGGCAAGATCGGCTATGCCTCCTACGGGATCACGGTGGCAGAGGGGCAGACCCTGAACTACGCCGTGCCCGCCACGGACCCGGATCCAGGCGACACCTTGACCTTCAGTCTGGTTTCGGGCCCTGCGGGGGCAAGTGTGAATCCCGCTACCGGGGTCCTGACCTGGACGCCTACAGACGGCCCTGAGCTTTCGTTGGTCACGGTGCGTGTGGAAGACCAAGGGGGCCTGTGGGATGAGGCGAGCTTCCGGGTGCGGGTGGAAAACGAATCACCCACCCTGGGGCTTTCGGGTGCGCCCACAGCGGAAGCGGGTGCGGTCTACACCCTGAACCTTTCCTCCTCGGATCCTGGGGATGACACCATTCTGGGGTGGATCGTCTCCTGGGGCGACGGCACGGTGGAGCCTGTACCGGGCAACCCCCTTTCAATCACGCACATCTACGAGGCGCCCAAGCCCTGGGCCGGGGACCTGGACGCGGACGGAGACGTGGACGGGGAGGATTTTGCCTCGTTCATGGTGTACTACCAGGCGGGAAGCGGTGATTCGGGAGACCTGGACGCAGACGGTGATGTGGACGGAGATGATCTTTCCATATTTTCCTCTAATTTTGGGAAGATCGGCTGGGATTCCTATGTAATCACGGCCAGGGCCACGGACGAGGACGGCACCTATGATGCGGGCAGCTTGGCGGTGGAAGTGACGGAACCCGGCGGCGGCGCCCCGGTCACCGAGGGCATGGGAATTCTGTCGGAGCCCGAGGATACAGCCACCGTGGTGGTGGAACCCCAAGGGGCCCCTTCGGGAGAGGCAGGGGCGCCTGCGGGGGAGACCTACGTCGCAGCTTCTGTGATGACCGAAGCCGGCCCGGCGCAGGAAACCCAAACCCTCTCCGCAATGGATGCGGTGAGCGAGGCGGCGGCCCTGTATCGCGAGGAATTTGCCATTGCGCCCAGGGCCGGGGCCCTGCCGGCACCCCAGTTGCGGGGGGAGAGCCCCTGGGCAGAGGCCGCAGACACCCCGAGGCCCTGGGAACTTTCCGGAGATCGTTTCGAGGTGTTCGGCAAGAAGGGGGTCCGGGAAGAGAGCCGGGGGGATTCGTCGCTGGATGCGGGTCGTTTTTCGTGGCGTGCCCGATACGAGGACTCGTTCTGGTCCGGAAAAGACTCCTCCTCCCACCAAGAGAGGGAAGAAAAGCCCTGGGTGCGGCGGTTCGTGGGGCACCTGGCCCAGGACAACGATCACCTGGGTCCCAACGACCAGGTGAGGGTGGAACTGCCAGGCAAGCGTCCCGCAAGGGAAAGAGCGGTTCCTGCCTGGCGGCGGTGGATCCGCAAGTAGCAGGTACGGGGGCCCCCCGGAGTTCCCGGGGGCCCTGCGATTCATATCCACCACACCTGGGACGCCCAGGGGGAAAGTGCCGCCCGATCCGGACGGACGTCTGAGAGTCGTTGAACGCAATGGGTGGGGCGTGCAAAGGAAGAAAAGCATGAAAGTATGACGTCCCCCTGTGCCTGTGCCTTCCCCGGTTCCTCCTGCCTCACCCCGCCTCCCGCATCCTGGAGTAGACCTCCATCCTTTCCAGGGACAGCCTGATGGCGGCCCGGGCCTTGTCCCTGTTTTTGAAGTATTCCTCGAAAAATTCCCGGACTTCCTCCTCCCGGCCTAGGCCCCCCAAAGGGAGCAGGGCCGCCACCACTCGCTCGTAATGGAGGGGGTGGAGATTTTCCAGGGCTTGGAGGCTCTCCTTGTACCAGTCCCACAGCAGCGGGATCGCCTCCGGGTTTCGTCCCATCACCGTAAGGGGCACGAACTTGTTGCGATCGGGCACCGAGTCCAGGGTGAAACGCAGCGCCGCCAGGATGGTCTCCGGGTCCCGGAACCTGCCCAGGGCCGTCAGGATATTGAGGCGTTCGTGCTCGCTGGGGGATTTCTCCAGGCGGTCTGCAAACCACGTGAGCGTGTCCCGGCCCCCGCAAAGGGCGCCCACCTCCATCACGCTCCGGGCGATGTCCGGATGCAGCGGTTCCCCCGCTTTCCATGCGGAGAATCTCTCAAGGCCCTGAGCCTCGGCCTCCTGGAGGCCAAAGGCCGCAGCGGCATACCAGGCCCGGTCCCGCAGGAGGGCCCGGGCCTGAGGCTCGTCTTTGTGGGGGTCGAAACCCGTCATCTGAAGGACCGCCCGCAGGATTTGCTCCGCCTGTCGGCGTATTCGTTCTTGTCTTTCTCCCGCATAAACCAGGGCTGCCTCCTGCAGGTTAGACAGGATCCCGGAAAGGGGCAGGTAGGCGTTCTCCTCGCGGTAGTGTACCAGGAAATCCAGGTAGGATTCCAGGGGCGCGTCGCAGGCCTTGACCAGCGCATAGAAGTCGTCCTGAAGATTCCAGCGATCGGTCGGGCTCAAGACCTTCCGGGCCGCCAGGGAAGCCAGCCGATCCAGGTTGGAGGATTCGAGGTATCGGACCCGGTAGAAGCCTTCTGCATGGTCATTCAGCTTGAAGCAGAAGGTCCCGGGTTCCAGGGGAATCCTCGCCTCGCGTTCGCGGATCAGGAGTCGCTTGACCCGGGAGCCGCCCTTTTCATCAAACATGCGGACGGAAAGGGGAACAGGCCAAAGGGATTCATCCTCGTTGGGGAGGAAAGTGAACCGGCGTTGGCGCAGGACCAATCCGCCCTCTTCCCGTCTCACCTCCAGGAGAGGGTGGCCCCCTGTTTCGATCCATCCCTTCATGAGGCCCGTGACCGGTCGGTCCGAGACTTCTTGCAGTGTCTCCCACAGGTCGCTGCTCGCGGCGCACCGGTACTGGAATTTTTCGAGGAAGGCCCGCACTCCCTCTTGGAAAACCGATTCCCCCAAGAGCCCCTTCACCTGCCTTAGAATGCTTCCCCCCTTGTTGTAGATGATAGGCGCCGTGCTCGTGTTGATCACCACGTGTTCACCGCCCGGGATTTCAATGGGCACCGTCTCCCAGAAGGCGTCCCGATCCAGGGCCGTGGCAGTCTGCTCCAGGATGAAGTGCTCCCAGACCCCCCAGTCCGGAAAGAAGTGGTCCAGGACCCCATAGGCAAAAAAGGTGGCGAAACTCTCATTGAGCCACAGGTATTTCCAGTCGGCGGGGGTCACCAGGTTGCCGAACCACTGATGGGCCATCTCGTGGGCGATCACCTCGCAGATTCGCTCCTGGCCCGCCCTGGAAGTGGTGTCGGGGAATTTCAGGAGGAGGTTTTCGCGGAAGGCGATGGCCCCCCAGTTTTCCATGGCGCCGAAAGCGAAGTCGGGCACGGCCAGCAGATCCATCTTGGGCAGGGGGTAGGGGACGCCCAAGGCCTCCTCGCAATAGGAAAGACACCGGGATGCAAACGCCAGGGCGAAGTGCCCGTAACGGGCCATGCCCCGTACTGCCGCAAGCCGTGTCCTTTCACCCTCTTCTCCTTTCAGGAACTCCCATTCGCCTACCCCGAAAAAGAGGAGATATGTGGACATCCTGGGCGTCCGCTGGAACAGGATCCGTTTCTTTCCCCCTTCCAGCGGCGAGACTTCCAGGACAGGCATGTTGGAGACGGCCTCCAGATGCTCGTCTATCACCAGTTCCAGGTCAAAGGTGGCCTTCATGGAGGGATGGTCCATGCAGGGGAAGGCCCTCCTGGCATCGCTTTCCTCGAACTGGGTGGACAGGAGGATCTTTTCTTGATCCCCGGCACGGTAGGTGCTTCTGTAAAAGCCCGCCATCTTCCGGTTGATGCGGCCCCCGTAAATGATCCTCACCCGGATCGTTCCAGACCGCTCCGAGGGGAAGCGGAGGGTGAGCGTTTCCCTTTGCGGATCAGTGAAATATTCGCAGTCCTCCCAGGCGGGATCCCGAAAGACGCGGCAGGCGGTGATGTCCAGATCCAGCGAGTGCAGGATAAGATCTCGTAAAGGGTCTTGTGTCTCCAGGTGGATTTCCGTTTCTCCGGTAAATGTGAGTGCTTCAGGATCGGGTACAAGACGGATGAAATAGTGGAGAGGTCTGACGGATTTCACAGCATTCCTCCGGGGGTTTGATATACGTGGATGCTCCTTTTTTTGTTCAAGGGGAACGGACGATTGACAGTAGGGCATTCTAGCATTATTTTTAATTTATTGTCATGAAGCTTGGAAAATTTGGAGAGGCGGCGGATCTCCCACATGAACCCGAAAAATTCCGACAAAGGTATCACTCATCAGCCACTGGTGAGCATTGCTGAAAACGTCCAGGTTCCGGGGCAATCTCAGGGGGAGAACATCTCCTGTTGCCCCGCCCCCGCAGACGCTCCTCCTCCCCGTACGGATCAGCCGTTCGTGATCGGGACCCTGGAGACCCCTGCAGGAGCCGTTCCCGTGGTTTCTTCCGTCCTGACGCTTTCGGATCACTGGGGGACCTTCAAGGCACGCTTGGGCGTGGGACGGATGCGATATACCGTGGATCCGGGGCTCTACGCCCTGGGTCGGCCGGACGATCGGTCCCACGTCATGGTGACCGCAAGTTACAAGATGAGCTTCGATTGTCTGCGCAGGGCGTTGCCGGGCCGCGATGCCTGGATCCTGGTCCTGGACACGCAAGGGATCAATGTCTGGTGCGCTGCGGGCAAGGGGACCTTCGGGACCGATGAGTTGGTCCGAAGGATTCAGGCCAGCGGTCTTTCCCGCGTGGTCTCTCACAGGGACCTGATCATCCCGCAACTGGGGGCCGCCGGCGTTTCGGCTCACCAGGTGAAGCGACGTTCAGGGTTCCGGGTGATTTACGGACCCGTGCGCGCCCAGGATATCCCTCGATTTCTTGAAAAGGGCATGAAGGCCGCGCCGGACATGCGCAGAAAGGCCTTTCCTTTGGTTGAACGCATCGTTCTAATCCCGGTGGAACTGGTGGAGGCCCTCAAGATCGGCCTCCTTGCAGCCCCGGCCTTTTTCCTCTTGGGCGGCCTGGGGGGGACGGGGGGATTCTGGGAAAATGCTTTTTCACACGGCCTTGTCGCGGCCTTTTCCCTGCTAACCGCGATCCTGGCGGGGGCCGTCCTGGTGCCCATCCTCCTGCCGTGGCTTCCAGGCAGGGCCTTCTCCACCAAGGGATTCACCCTGGGGTTCACAAGCGCCCTGGTCTATGTGGCCCTGGGGGGTTGCGGGGCGTGGGCCGAGGCCTTCGGCCTGGTCTTTCTCATGAGCGCTGTGGTGGCATATCTGGCCATGAATTTCACGGGAGCCTCCACCTTCACTTCCCTCTCCGGAGTGAAGAAAGAAATGCGCTGGGCCGTGCCCGCAGAAATCGCAACCGCCGTGATCGGGCTCGGGTTCTGGTTCGGGTCCCGCTTCACGGTATAAACGAGGAAGGACCAAGTGGGCCGGTTGATTTATCTCAAGGACGTGGTAACACTTCAGCTTAACGAAGAGGCCTGCGTGGGATGCGGAATGTGCGTGGCTGTCTGCCCCCACGAGGTCTTTGTCATGAATAACGGGAAGGTTCACATCCGTGAAAGGGACGCCTGCATGGAGTGCGGGGCCTGCGCCGTGAACTGCCCTGCCGATGCCCTCTCCGTGCAAGCGGGCGTGGGATGCGCTGCCGCGGTCATCAATTCAGCCCTTGGACGCCGGGATAACTCCTGCTGCTGTATTGCGGAGCCGAGGGACCTGGGAAAAAGGGGCGGGAGCAGTTGCTGCTGAACACCCCCGAAACATCTTGCAGGATGCCCCCCAAATGAGGTTTCGCCATGAAGGATGCGGTTCCAAAGACCAAGATCGTCTGCACCATCGGGCCTTCGAGCGACTCGGAGGAAATCCTCAAACGTTTGGTTCGGGCGGGGATGAACGTGGCCCGGCTCAACTTCTCCCACGGCACACGCGAGGAGCACGGTGGAAAGATACGCATGATTCGTGAGGTGTCGGGTTCGTTGAGCCGGCCCGTGGCGATCCTTCAAGACCTGGCGGGACCCAAAATCCGCGTGGGTGTCGTGCCGGAGCCCGGTATCCGCCTGGAGGCGGGCCAGACTTTTTCTTTGACCGGGGAGGAGAGCCGGGGGCAAGCCGATCGCGTCTCGGTGTCATACCCCGGTCTCGCGGAAGACGTGAAAGTGGGGGATCGAATCCTCTTGGCCGACGGTTTCATGGAACTCGAGGTACGGGATATCCAGGGTGGCGACATCCGTTGCCAGGTGATCACGGGCGGGGTGCTGACCTCCCACAAGGGGATCAATCTTCCCACAGGGACCATCCGGGCGCCGTCCCTGACGGAAAAGGACAGAGAGGATCTCCTTTTCGGGCTCGAAAACGGCGTGGACTATGTGGCCCTGTCCTTTGTGAGGGAAGCGAAAGACATTGCCCGGGTCAAGGAGATCATTACGGCTAAAGGCCTTGACACGCCGGTCATCGCCAAGATTGAGAAGCATGAGGCCATCGACCACCTTGAGGAGATCATGGAAGCGGCCGACGGGCTCATGGTTGCCCGCGGTGACCTGGGGGTGGAAATCCCCCTGGCCCATGTTCCTCTGATACAGAAGAAAATAATCCGGCGGGCAAACGAGATGGGAAAGGTGGTAATCACGGCCACGCAGATGCTTAGATCCATGGTGGATTCCCCGAGGCCCACGCGCGCGGAGGCCACGGACGTTGCCAACGCGGTGCTTGATGGAACGGACGCGGTTATGCTCTCGGAAGAGACCGCAAGCGGGGCCTATCCGGTCGAGGCCGTCCAATTTATGAGCGAAATCGTACGAAGCGCCGAAGAGAAATATCCCCACGGAAAATACTTGAGCCTCATGCCCAGGAAGGATGTGGGCGAGTCAGTGGCGCATGTCTCCTGTGTACTGGCGGACCACCTGGACGCTGCGGCCATCGTGGCCACGACCCAGTCGGGTAAGACCGCAGAGCATATCTCACGGTACCGGCCCAAGCGGCCCATCATCGCCCTCTCCCAAAGGCCCGAGACCGTAAGGAGGCTCGCTCTTTATTGGGGGTGCAGCCCGAGGCTGGTCGCAGACCCGCGGGACACGGACGACATGATTGAAAAGGCCGCTGCCTCGGCCCTGGAGAGTCGGCAGGTGCAAAAGGGGGATCTGGTTGTGATCACCGCGGGTCATCCCGTGTGGGTGGCGGGCACCACCAACATGTTGCGGGTCAAGAGACTGTGAGGAGGTGTTGGAAAGCGTAGCAAGCGCGGGCAAGATGTGGACGCCAAATCGTTTGACACGTTTTTAGGGGTTCCTTATACTCCCAGGAAAAGAGATCCTTCGTCTTGTCGGCTCTGACGCGGTTTTTGGGGTCAGCGCCGGGGGTTGCCGTCAACCCTTCCGTTCATCATGCCATGCGGGTGCCGCGATCCTCGCTTGATGGGCCCCGCCGTTGCCCACCCTTTTTGACCCAAGGAGGTGCTTCATGGAAGAGATCGGGTCCACTGAAGTCCAGGTGAAGTTCGGAGAATGGTTTGAAAAGGGTTTTAATCTGTACAAGGAAAACCTGGGGTTGTTGATCCTGGCTTCCCTGATCGCGGTGGTACTGAGCGCGGTGACCCTGGGAATCCTGCTGGGCCCCATGATGGCGGGTATGATCCTTATCTGCCTCGGGCTCCGGGATCGGCGGGAACCCCGCCCCGAGGTGGGGGAGGTTTTCAAGGGGTTCAATTACTTCCTGCAGAGCTTTCTATTCGTCGTGGTGTGGGGCCTGGCCCTTTTCATCGCCTCCTTTCTCCTGGCCTTGGTCCCCTGCGTGGGCCAGGTGGCTTCCCTGGCGCTTGTTTTTGCCGTACAGACACTTCTCATGTTCGCCCCCTACCTGATTGTGGACCGGAACGAGGGGTTCTGGGCCGCATCCGTGGAAAGCTATGAAAAGGTGAAGACCAATTTCTTTCCTTTCCTGGGGTTTTCGGTGGTCGTAGGCATTGTGGGGAGCCTTGGCGCCATCCTATGCGGGATCGGTGTGGTGCTGACGGCCCCCGTGCAGGCCTGCGTGATCGCCGTGGCGTATCGTGATGTGTTCCGGGGGGGTGCAGCCGATGTCCCCGAGGCTGCCGAGGAAATGGATTCGGGGGCCGGTCCGAAACCTCCCGAGTCCGAGGGGACTGCGTGAGTCAGGTTGTCGGCCGAGAATTCACCACCGATCCTCTGGGATGTTATGTGCCTGTCTGCCTGGTCTCGGGTCTGGTCCTGGCTCTGGCCCGGTGGGTTCCGCTCCAGTGGCTACCGCTTCGCTCCTGTGCCTTCCTGGAGATGACCGGGTATCCCTGTCCCTTCTGCGGGTACACGCGCGCATTCTGGGCCATGGCCCGAGGGGAATGGGGAACAGCTCTTCACAACTGCCCCTTAGGGGCCCTGTTGTTCGTGGGCGTGGCGGTGCTGTTCGTATGGAGTCTCTTCGGTGTGGCGGGTCTTGGGGTGGAGGCGCAGCGGCTTCGCAAGCAAAGGTTTTCTTCCTCCTGGATGGTCGTTTTCTTATCCTGCCTTGTCCTTGGCAACTGGATCTACCGGCTCGCCATGGGGTTCAAGTGAGGCGCGGCGCTCCCGGGTGGCCAAGCGCAGGGTGTCTTTCGTCAGCGGCCGGTTCACTGAAAACCAGTGCGGGAACCACCGCGTCAAAAGATTCGTCACCAAGCCCGTCCGTGGCCTCAACGCCATGCCGAACCACTGAAAAGCTCCGCTTAAAGTTTTCGGAGCGGATCTTCTCAAGGGCCGTCTCCACCACATGAAGGACTCAGGTCAAAACCCAGGACCCTGCAGCTCCTTCCTAATTATCGGCACCGCAAGTTCCCCGGTGCCGCAGCCGATTTCAAGGACTCGGCTCGACGGTGCTACTTCAAGGGCCACCGCCTCTTTCAAGGCTCGAACACGGCCCCTGCCGACCCTCTGTCCATCCTGCTGTCATAGGAACGGGGCCTCATTTCCGGCATTTTCATGAAAATGAAACTGAGCGATCAGAACTCCTTGCCATTTGAAGAAAGGGATTTGGGCCGTGAGGGAAAACGAAAAAAAGCGCCCCCGTTTCCGGGGGCGCTCTTCAAAAAATGTTCCTCGTGGGAACTAGATTACGGTGACGTTGATCGCGGCAAGACCTTTTCTGCCCTGCTCCACGTCAAAAGTTACCTGGTCGCCTTCATTGAGAGACTTGAAGCCGTTTCCGTTGATACCCGAGTGATGCACGAACACGTCCGTGCCGTCTTCTTGCTCGATGAAGCCGTAGCCTTTGCGGTCGCTGAACCACTTGACAGTTCCATTCGCCATGGTGACACCCTCCTTTCGTTAAAATGATCACGGTTCCAAACTTGAGGTAGGGCCACTCTTGACAAATGGTACTACTACTCAAAACGAAACAAGCTCGCCCATGAGGGCGAGCCATCATGAATTGTCAAACATTATAGGCATCCTTTTCGCACTTGTCAAGAGGTTTTTTCAAGACCTCCCTGATCTGCGTCGGCTTCCCCCTGGCCGTAAAGGTTTTGGCTGCTGAGTCCAAGAATCTCCGGGGGGTGTAAGCCGGGACTGTGCTTGTTGAAGTAACGGCTGCGGTTTCGGGTATTTCCATGGGGATCGGGTAAATGCTCCTGTCCCGCATGACCGAACCCTTGAAACTCACGGAAAAACACCCCGTAGAGGTGAAGAGGCCCCGATGGCCACGGCTTGGGTCAAGAGCCCCGCGGCCACGATGTTGTACCCGTAAAAATAACGTTGTTTCAATGAAGCCTCCGGAGCCGGGGAGGTGGAGTAGCCTCCTGGAAAAGCGCCCAGAGCATGGCAGAATCGCAAGGGAGTTGCAACAGGGAAAACCAAGGGGACTCTGAAGATCCGGGCGGCCGGCGAGGAAATGGAACCAAGTGGGGATTGACCCTTACGAACCCGGGAAAAGCAGGGGCAGGCTGTCTGCCAAGAGCAGGCCACGTGTGGTGGGAAAGACCATTGCATCGCGGACTTCCACCACTCCCTCCTGTCTCAGTCTTTCCACCACGTGGGCATCTCGCCCCCCGGGGCAGAGCAGGTCGAGGGGGACTCCCAGCCGGGTCCGAAGGCCCAGCATGATCGCCTCTAGGCGTTGCTGCTCGGTGGAAAGTCTCTCCCTCCCTGCGACGGGGGCCTTTCCTCTTTCCAGGGCCCGGCAATACCGGCTGATGTCTTGAAGGTTCCACCACCTCTCCTCCCCAAGATGGGAATGGGCCGAAGGCCCCAGGCCCAGGTACGGCGAGCGGGTCCAGTATTTCAGATTGTGACGGCAGCGGTGCTCTGCCCCAAAGGCGTAGTTGGAAACCTCGTAGTGCAGGAACCCGCGTTCTTCGAGAAAGGTCGCGGTGCGCAGGAAAAATTCCTCCTCCGCCTCCGGGGCCGGCGGTGCAAGTTCGCCCCTTTCCTTCATCCGGCCCAGGGGAGTGTGGGGCTCCAGGGTCAACTGGTAACAGGAAAGGTGTTCCGGCGAAAAGGGAAGCGTCCTTTTCAGGGTCTTTTCCCATTCCCCCGGTTCCTGCCCGGGCAGAGCGTACATGAGGTCGACGCTGAGGTTGAGAAAGCCCGCCTCCCGGGCCCAGCCCATCGCCCTTTCGGCCTGAACAGAAGAGTGGCGCCTGCCCAGAAATAGGAGTTCCTGGTCATTCAGGGACTGGACCCCCAGGCTCAGGCGGTTCACGCCCAGCTCCCGGAATCTTTTCAACCTCGCGACCGTAAGGTCATCCGGGTTGGCCTCGAGGGTACATTCCGTGTCCTCGGAAAACAAGAAGTGATCCCTGATGAGTTGGACGAGGCGTTCCAGGTCCGAGTCCGGGAGGCAGGAAGGTGTGCCGCCTCCCACGTAAAGGGAATCAAAGGGCCCCACGTTCTCCGGCGCAAGGCGGCACTCCATCCGAAGGGCCTCCAGCCACCGGGAGACGCCTGAAGCATCCGTCACGGAGTAAAAGTCGCAATAAGGGCACTTGCTCCTGCAAAAAGGGACGTGCACATAGAGTCCTGGTGCCTGCAGCTCATTCATCCCTTGACTTGAGTACCGCCACGAAGGCGCTCTGGGGAATCATCACTGCGCCCACCATCTTCATCTTCTTTTTCCCCTTCTTTTGCTTTTCCAGGAGCTTTCGTTTACGCGTGATGTCTCCTCCGTAACACTTGGCGGTCACGTCCTTGCGAAAGGGGTTGATGGTCGAGCGCGCGATGATCTTCCCGCCGATGGCGCCCTGGATGGCGATTTTGAACTGGTGACGGGGGATTTCGTCCTTGAGGCGTTTGCAGACCTGGAGGGCCCACGGCCGGGCTCGTTCCCGGTGGACCAGGAGGGAGAGGGCGTCCACCCGCTCGCCGTTGACCAGTATGTCCAGCTTGACAAGGTCACTGGGCCTGTAGCCGATCAGCTCGTAGTCAAAGGACCCATACCCCTGTGTGACGGTCTTGAGCTTGTCGTAGAAATCCACGATCACTTCCGCCAGCGGCATGTCGAAGAGGATCTCCACGCGGCCGGGCGCGGGGTAATTGAACCGGGAGTTTTCGCCCCTGCGCTCCAGGCAGAGCTTCATGACGGCCCCCAGGTAGCGCTCGGGCGCGATGATGGTGGCACGGATGTAGGGTTCGGCAGACTCCCGGATGCTCGCCGGATCAGGGTAGTATTGAGGATTGTCCACTATCATGACGCTATCGTCCTGGAGCGTGAATCGGTACTGGACACTGGGCACGGTCATGATGAAGGCCTGTCCGAATTCGGTCTCCAGCCGCTTCTGCACTATCTCCAGGTGAAGCAGGCCCAGGAACCCGCAGCGGAACCCTTGCCCCAGTGCGGCTGAAGAGTCCTTCTGGTAGACCAGTGCGGCGTCGTTGAGCTTGTATTTTTCGAGGGCTTCCACGAGGGAGGGGTAGTCCTCGGAGCTGATGGGGTAAAGGGAAGAGAACACCACGGGCTTGACGTCCTTGAAGCCCGGCAGGGGAGCCTCTGCGGGCCTTTCGTCCAGGGTGATGGTGTCCCCGATACGCGTGTCGCTCACCGTCTTGACCCCGGAAATGATGTAACCCACCTCGCCGGCCTGAAGAGAATCCCGCGCCTCCCGGCTCAGCCGGAAAATCCCCACTTCCTCCACCTTGTAGGCGGCCCCGTTGGACATGAATCGGATGGTGTCTCCTGGCCGCACCCTGCCCTCGAAGACCCGGCAACTGACGATCACCCCGCGGAAGGGGTCGTAGTGGGCATCGAAGATGAGAGCGGAGAACGGGTTCGCAGGGTCCCCCGCAGGTTCGGGTATGCGCTCCACGATGGCCTCCAGGACATCGTCCACCCCGCGACCGTCCTTTGCGGAGCAGAGGACCGCCAGGTCGGGCTCGAGGGCCAGTTCCCGGTCAATCTGCTCCATGACCATGTCTATGTCCGCCGAGGGCAGGTCGATCTTGTTGATCACCGGGATGATGGTCAGGTCGTGCTCCATGGCCATGTAGAGGTTGGACAGGGTCTGGGCCTGGACTCCTTGAGAGGCGTCTACCAGGAGGAGCACCCCGTCGCAGGAGGCCAGCGCCCTGGAGACCTCGTAGGAGAAATCCACGTGGCCCGGCGTGTCGATCAGGTTCAGGGCGAATACCTCGCCCTTGCGGCTCGTGTAAGGAAGGGTGATGGTGTGGCTCTTGATGGTGATTCCCCGCTCACGCTCGAGGTCCATCGTGTCGAGGATCTGATCCCGGAAGACTCGGTCTTCCACAAGGCCCGCCATCTGGATCATGCGGTCGGCCAGGGTGGATTTGCCGTGATCGATGTGTGCGATGATGCTGAAATTACGTATGTGCGGCATGAGATCGCTGTCCTTTTTCTCTTGGGGAGCCATATGTTGGGTAGCCGATTTTCCCATGGGTGTCAATGGATTTGCCCCGGGGACCACCGAAGGGGACGGTTTGACTTCGCATGCTCCTTGATGTAGCCTTCCTTCGAGTTCAACCGGTCGTTGAAAGACATGGCGAGCGTAAGTGGTGAAAGGCACATATGGAGGCGGGAGACGGAGGGAGGTTAAACGGGGCCGGCGTGCATTTTCAGCCGGAGATTGACCTGTGCGTCCGAGGCCGCGGTGGTTTTTCAACGGCCGGTTGAACCATTGCGGATCATTCCTGGAAGGAGGCGTGCCATGGGCGTTTCAGAGAGCGTTTTGGACAAGGTGTTCGAACGGATAGATCGGAACAGGGACGACTTGCTCGAGGCCCTTCGGGCGCTGGTGGGAATATGGGGTCACATCTTGATTTGTGATTTATTTTGTGGTATGTGGGCGTAAGCAGCCTGAAATGGGGGGCAAGACAACAGTGGCCAGACCCTGGAGGATCCAGTATGAGGGCGCATATTACCATGTGCTTTCGCGGGGGAACGAGAAACGAAAGATTTTCTATGATGACAAGGACCA
>JAFDIS010000091.1 GCA_019307945.1 Deltaproteobacteria bacterium
TGTTATTTCGCTTGCTTGTACATTCTTTATAACAACAGGCAGGAGGATTTGTCCACCTTAAAATGCGCTTTTTTTGTCAAAAAATCAGATCGTTACACCTTCGTGGATGGACACCACCTATGACTGTCGAACATAGGTCAAGGAACACGGGGGTACTTTTTCGTCCCCTGCCGATCATCATAGCACGCTACAGACACAATACCAGATGGGTTCCTCTGACGCTTACCCACACAAGGACTCCCGCAGACCTGTCCGCCCGTGGGTGTGCGGCGGCTTGACGCCGAGGCTTGTCCGCCTCGGACGGACTGCGAAAAAGGGCCATTGGATGGAACTACCTGGATACGTAAGGCAAAGGCCAGATCTTGAAGTAGTCCTTCAATTGCCGCCAGACCCCCACCAAGCCCTCGGGCTTGAAGATGATGAAGATCACAATCAGGATCCCGAAGAGGATCGATTTTGCAGGGGCAAGGAAGACCATCAGGTCGGGATTGACGAGCCGTGCCAGGTAGCTCACCAGGAGGTTCAATCCTTCCGGAAGGAGGAGAATGAAGCCCACCCCGAAAATGGTGCCCACCAGACTCCCCACCCCCCCGACCAGAATCATGACCAGGTATTCGATGGAAGGCATGAGAGTGTAGTGTTCAGGCACCGCGCCCCGATAAAGGAGCGCCCAGAGCGCTCCCGCAACGCCGGCGTAAAGGGAGGCAATCAGAAAGGAAAGGAGCTTGTATCGAAAGACCGGAATTCCGACGATCTGGGCCGAGACGTCGTTGTCCCTGACGGCCATGAAGGCCCTGCCCACCCGGGAGCGAACCAGGTTCTTGGCGCCCCAGACCATGAAGGCGGCAATGGCGAGGCTGAAAAAATAGAAGGAGAAGTTGCTCTTCAGGGGGAAGCCGAAAATGACCGGTGTAGGGATTTCGATGCCCCGGATGCCCCGCGTTACGCTCTCCCAGTGGACCAGCACGTAGTCCATGAGGAACTGAAAAGCGACCGTGGCGACCATCAAGTAGAACCCCTTGATTCTCAAGGAAGGAACCCCGATCAAGCCGCCGAACACGGAGGCCGTGACCCCGCACAGGGGGAGAACAGCAAGTATGGGAAGGTTGAAGTGAGTGGTCAGGAGGGCCATTGTGTAGGCCCCGACACCCATGAAGGCGGCATGGCCCAGGGAAAGAAGGCCGGTATACCCCGTGAGGAGATTCAGCCCGACGGCTGCAATCACCTCGATGATCCAGAGGTTCAGGAGATAGAGGGCATACTCGTTGGACACGAAGGGGATGAAAAGGGTGATGATCGCGAAAACGACAAACCAGAACCGTTGAAATCGAGTCGGAAAGATCCCCTCGGCTTCGCCGTAACTTGAGTGGGACGACGAAGCGAAGTAGCGGTTGTACTGATAGGAAAAACCTCGTCTCATTTGACCTCCATAATTCTCACACGGCCGGAAAAGTTGGCCTCGTGTCCATCCTCGAATCGGATTTGGACGTCGAGGAAGTGCTCGTCCCTGCCTCCGTACATGGCCTCTATCAAAGGCTGATAACGCTCGTAGACAAGTGCCCTTCTCACCTTCCGGGTCCGGGTGAGCTCGCCGTCATCCGGGTGGAGCTCCTTGATGAGATTGGCGAATCGTTTCACTTTCATGGCATCGGAGAAGGCCGCCGTGAGCCTGGCGATTTCCTCCTGAACCAGCATGTAGACTTCGTCCTTCTGCGAAAGATCATGAAAGGTGGTGAAAGCCACCCCTTGTTTTTTGACCCGGTTGCCCACATTTTCGAGATCGACGCTGACGAGGGCCGTGATATAGGGACGATTTTCACCGATGACCACCGCTTCCCGAATATAGGGACTGAACTTGAGACGTGTCTCGAGATCCTGTGGGGCGAAGCGGGTCCCGTCGGCCAGGTGCATCACGTCTTTGTGCCTGTCGAAGACGAAAAGATGGCCAGCCTTGTCTATGAAGCCTGCATCTCCCGTTCTTAGGTACCCTTCGGGGGTAATGGCCTGCCTGGTGGCCTCAGGGTTCTTGTAGTAACCGACCATCACTCCATCTCCGCCGATGAGAATTTCCCCGTCTTCACTGATTTCGACCTTGACTCCGGGAAGGGGCACACCTGCCGACTCGGGGCGGACGTCTCCTTCTCGATGGCAGGTGGCGATAGCCGTACATTCCGTCTGGCCGTAAATTTGCCTGATATCGATGTCCAGGGCCCGGAAGTACTTGAAGATCTCCGGAGATATGGCAGCCCCGCCGGTGATGACCACCTTCACCCTCCCCAGGCCGACTTGTTTGGTCAGGGGGCGCATGATGAGGAAGCGAATCAAGTGCCTGAGCAACCCGTTCCAGAAACCGGGGCGTTCACCGGCCAGCTCCTTCTCCACCCCTTTCTGACAGAGCTTCATCGCCCGGCCGTAAGCGTTTCTTTTCAAGAAATCGGCGTTGTCGATAGAGGCCTGAATGGTAGAGGCGATATTCTCCCACATGGAGGGGATCCCGCCGAAATAGGTGGGCTGCAAGTCGAGGAGATCCTTTTGAAGGGTTTCCGGTTCCTCCGGGAAGTTGTATCGAAACCCGCAGTCGAGGAAACGGACCACGTTGTAAAGCTGCTCCCCGATCCACGCCATGGGAGCCAGGGAAAGAATGTCGTCCGAGTCATCCATGGGAACGACCTGCCCGAAGCTTCGCGCCAGAAAAAGCAGGTTGTGGTGGGTGAGAAGGGCCAGCTTGGGTTTGGCCGTCGTCCCGGAGGTAGTGAGCATCATGGCGATCTGATCCGGCGAGGAGGGTGCGATCTCTCCTTCCGGAACCGGTCCTTCCCGGAGCCCTTCCTCGATGCAGTCCTCGAATCGGAGCAGGAACGGGTACTGCCCATAGTAATGGCTCATTCCCCGGGAGTCCCAAACGACGATGGACGATACCCTAGGGGAGATGTCGCCCCAGATCTTGAGAAGCTTGTCGGCCTGTTCCTGGTCGGCGGCGACGACAAAGCGTGCATCCGAGGCTTCGATCAGATATTTCGCTTCTTCAGGGAGGCTGTCGGGATAAATGCCGCAGATGACCCCTCCCACGGCGAGGGTTCCGAACTCCGCGATAAGCCACTCGGGCTTGTTGTCCCCGAGTACGATGACGCATTCTCCCGCCTCAAGTCCCCGGGCTTTCAGAAATCGTCCGAAAGCGGCGGATTTTTTCCACAGTTCGCCCCAGGTGGTGGGGATCCAGATGCCGTAGCGTTTTTCGCGGAGGGCCATCCGGGCGGGATGCTCCTTAGCCCTTTTTGCGAGAAGTCCTGTCAAGGTGTCCGATGCCATTAATCTTCCAAGTCCTCGTATGAAACTTCATGAGAGTGGTCAAATCGTCAAATCGGGAAAACCGACTACCTGGAACACACCTTTTGTCGGTCAACGGACAACGGCATTCGAGTTTCTGTCTTCGATTAGACTGGTCTCCAGCCCAGCCGGTCCCGCTTATCAGAAACATATCCTGTCCCACTTTTATGAGAAGAGTTGTTCCTCCTCAGGGCTTCCCAGGTAGGCCTCGATCACGGCCGGGTTTGCTTGAATCTCCTCCGGTGCCCCCTCCGCGATTTTGACCCCGAAATTGAGGGCGATCACATGTTCGGAAAGCTCCATGACGGCTGCCAGGTCATGCTCGATCCATATGATAGTGACCTCCCGGTCCCTGTGCACATCCATGAGATAAGACGCCACGTCCTCCTTCTCCTCGATGCTCATTCCGGCCATGATTTCGTCCAGGAGGAGAAGCTTCGGGCGCATGGCAAGGGCACGGGCCAGGTCCACCCGCTTTCTGACTCCGTGAGGGAGGCTGGCCACTATCTGATTTCGAACCCCCGAGAGTCCCAGGAAGTCAATGACTTCCTCCTCAAGCTCACGGCGGTGTTCGAACTCTTCCCGCACCATGGCCGGAAGCCGAAGAAAGCAGCTCCAGGCCGGTGCCTTCATGAGGAAGTGCCTGCCTAGCTTCACGTTCTCCAGGACCGTCATCTGAGAAAAAAGCTCGATTCGCTGAAAGGTCCTTGCCACCCCCAGGCTGGCGATCAAGTGGGGACGGCGCCCCTCGATGGGTTGTCCCTCCAGGACAATCCGGCCCGCGTTAGGCCTGTAATGACCGTTGATGCAGTTGAGGAGGCTCGTCTTCCCCGCACCGTTGGGACCGATGATGGAACAAAAGCTTCCCTTTTCAATCTTGAGGGACAGGTCCCTCAGGGCCGCAACCCCTCCAAAACGGAGGGAGAGCCCTGAAATTTCCAGGATTGTCCGATTTACAGCCACCGCTTTCTCCTCTTGTAACGCTTCGCGTCGCGAAACCTCTGTTGGTCACCCCCGGCTACGCCCAGATAGAACTCCCGGACGTCCTTGTTGTGGATCAACTCCTGGGCCGTCCCGTCAAGGACGATTCTTCCCCCCTCGATCACGTACCCCCTGGCGGCCACGGAAAGGGCGGCATGGGCGTTCTGCTCCACCAGAAAAATAGTCAAACCGTCACGGTTGAGGTTTCGGATGATGCCGAAGAGCTCCCGGCCGATGAGAGGGGCAAGGCCCAGAGAAGGCTCGTCCAGGAGAAGGATCTTGGGCTTGGTCATGAGCGCCATTCCGATGGTGAGCATTTGCTGCTCGCCCCCCGAAAGGAACCCGGCTTTGGTATTCATGAGGGAACCGAGTTTGGGGAAAATTTTCAAGACCCTGGCGATTTCCCCTGAAATTTCTCTGTTGGGGCGGGAAAAGGCGGCGGCTTTAAGGTTCTGATCCACTGTGAGATACCAGAAGACGGGACGCTCCTCGAGAATGTACGTGATCCTGTACTTCTTGACGATGACGGAGGAGTGGAAACGGTTGAGGGACACCCCGTCGAGGAAAACGTTCCCCTCGATGATCTTGCCGTCGTACACGGGGAGGAGCCCGAAAATCGTCCGGAGCAGGGTGGTCTTGCCGGCCCCGTTCGCCCCCAGGAGTACGGTGATCTCTCCGTCGGGCACCTTGAGAGAAACCCCCTGGAGAACGGAAATCACTTCCTGGTAGACGACCCGCAGGTTTTCGACACTGAGCAATTTTAGACCCTCTCGATCCTTACCCTCCCAAGGAGGCCGTAAGGCCTGATGAAGAGGGCAATGAGCAGAACGAAATAAGGAACCACCTCCTTGAACCCGATGAGACCGGCGGGTTCAAGGTATGCTCCCGTCAGTGATTCCGCGATTCCAACGATTAACCCCCCCACCAAGGCGCCGGCAATGCTGTCCAGACCGCCAATCAGGACCACGGGAATGGCCCTGAGGCCCACGACGGAGATCTGAGAGGAGAGAGCACCGAGATTGGAAATGACGATTCCCGATGCGCCGATGCAGGCGGCGGCAATCGCCCAGACCAGGAGGAGCACGGATTGGGCGTTGATCCCGAAGCACAGGGCCTTCGGCTGACTCTCGGATGTGGCCTGGATGACAAGCCCCCAGCGCGTCTTGTAAAGAAAGAGGAGAATCATTGTGAAGAAGGCGAGGGAGAGAATGCCCGCCCAGACATTCGTCGAGGGAAAAATGAGGGGCCCCAGGTCCAGCGTCAGGTCGGGGAGAGAAACGGAGAAATTGTAAGGGTTGCTGCCCACGGTGGCCTGGAGGCCCCCTGCCAGGATGTTGGACAGCCCCAGGGTGATGATGGTCATGGACAGATGGGGCCTTCCCATGAGGGGCTTGATAACGCTTCGCTCTACGATGCCGCCGAAGACACCGGCCGCCCCCAGACCCAGGGGAAGGGCGATGAGCAGGGGAAGACCCCAGTTAAAGTAAAAGAAATAAAACAGAAAGGCCCCCACCACGAGGAACTCGCCCACAGCGAAGTTGAAGGCCTCAGAGGCCCGAAAAATCAACACCAATCCGAGGCCGAGCAGTGCGTAGACGAGCCCGTTGAGAAGGCCGGAGCAAAAGAACTGGAGAAAATCCATCATGTCGATCTTTCTCCGAAGGGTTTGTCTATTTCAATTCCTTGTCCACGTTGAGCCACGGCGTCATGGCGTTCCACCTCTTCTGGGCATAGGAAGCCTTGAAGATCCTCGCCATGGGCACCTTGTGGGAAGCATAAGAGAAGGTGGCGCCCTCGTACATGCCGTCGAAATCCCAGGTGGATGCTTCCAGAGCCTTCTTCACGCCCTCACGGGTCATGTCACCGGAAGCGGCGGCCACATCCACGGCATGAGCACCCATCAGTCCGAGCATCCAACCTCCGATATAGTTGCTCTCTTCCCCTACAGGAATTTCCCTGCCCCTTTTCTTTGCTTGCTCATGGGCAAGCTTCACGAAAGGGTTGTTCGTTTCATGCCACATGACCGAGGTGCTGACCCCGATCAGTCCGTCGGCGGCTGGCCCTCCCGCCGTGATCATTCCCATGACCGTCTGATAGTGGGTGCCCAGAATGGGGACCTTGGGCAAATACTGCTTTACGGTCTTCAGAAAAACGGTCGAAACGGGCATGCCGGGAAGGAACCCGTGCCAGAGGATGTAATCGGGCTTGGCCTTTCGGATGTTGAGGACCTGTGCGGTCACATCGGATGCCGTAATGGCCATCTCCTCCTCCGCCACGATCTTGATCCCCAACTTCTTGACGTCTTCTTTAAGGTCAGCCAGGGGATCCCGCCCATACTCCGTAGGGGAGTAAACCACGGCCAGTCGAGGTTCGGATTTCTTCTTGTGCACCTTCTTGATGTATCGCAGCAGGAGTCCCACTTGCTGGGAATAGTCCGGACCCACGGAAAAGTAGTAGGGATACTTGGCCGGTCCGCCCTGCTTGCCGAACATTTCCACAGAGTAGGAAAGGCTTATGGATGGAATGCGGACCTCCTTGTTGATCTTGTCGCTCATGGCCTTCAGGGTCCCGGTGATGAGATTTCCGCAAAAGAGCAAAAGCTGATCTTTAGGTTCCATGGTGAGCAGCCGATTGATGACGGCGATTTCCGTGGGAACGCTCCAGCGGTTGTCTTCCAGCAGGTATGCGATCTTGTGTCCCCGTACGCCCCCTTTTTCGTTGATGTACGCCTGACAGTCGGTGTAGCCCCAACCGATCCCCACATAGGCTCCCCCTACTCCACCCAGCGGAATGGGTGCCCCGATCTCGATTACTTTGGATTGGGCATGGGTCGTTGGGCACGGAAAAACAAACAAACAGACAAGGGATAACAGAACGGTGATGCGAAAGCAGGTCTTCATGGCAGTCTCCTTTCCTAAGGCGGGATCCGCCCGGCGTTGCAAGCCACCGATACGGACACCGGCATTGTCTTCCGAGGGGGTAGCTTGTCCCCCTGGGGAAGGCGGGTGAGAGGTACGAATGAAGCCCCCATGACAAGGGCGGCGGGGGCTCGAGAAAAAGAGCAACCAGCGAAACAAATGATCCCCGAACCTGATCGATTCTGAGGTGAAAAAATCCCAACTTATGGGCTAAGTGTGTGGTATAACGAGGTTGTGAGGCATTCGTTGTATGGCACACCAAAAACCCAACAGATGGGACGCAATCATGAAGAAATCTATCATATCCGCAGCAAAAAGCAAGAGCATCATCGACCGAGTTGAGGTCACTTCGGAGACCCTGACCGGGCGAGGCGGCCTGAGTCTCTTCGTGCGGTACTTGCGCAACGTAGGCATTTATCCCCAGTTGGAGACCTTCTTCAGGTCCCTCAGACGCAGCCGCAAGGGGCAACCGGTTACCGAGATTTTCAAGCAACTCTTCTGCTTTTTCCTCGACGGCACCAGCAGGCACCTGGTTCATTTTGATGCCCTGGCCCGAGATCCGGGCTATGCAGGTGCCATTGAGACTGCCCCTGAGAGCATGCTTTCCTCCCACGCGGTCAAACGGTTCTTTGGGTCGTTTTGGTGGCCGCACATTTACCTGTTCCGCCACCTTCTGCAGCGGCTCTTTGTGTGGCGCCTTGGTTTGGCATCGCCCGAGGTGGTGATCCTGGGCGTCGTGCCTGCGCCGTAGCGCGGCAGGCAGGTGGACAGCATGGTCATGGACAACAGCGAGGCAGTGGTGCGCCACGGGGTGCGTCCGACCTACAAGGGCGTCAAAGGATTCCAGCCCTTGCAGATGACCTGGAGGGGCTTTGTGATCGATGCGGTGTTCCGCCGGGGCGATGCCCACTGTAATCATGGGGACACGGTGGAGAAGATGCCAAGGCATGTGGTGAGAAAAATCCGCAAGCACTACAGGGGCGATGTGCCCATCATGGCCGCCAAGATTGTTTCCCATGGGAGAAAGGTCATCCTGAAAATCACGCAGACCGCCTGCCACCAACTCGACTTCTTTCTGCTCCGGGCCGGGAGCGGGGCTCCGCCCAACTATTGCCGGGCGTAGCGGATCATCGAAAAAAGGGAACAGAAAACCCAACGATGTAGGGGTGTTTCCAAAATCTGGGATCCACCAGGTTGTTGGGGTCCTAAGCATCGTCTGAAACATCCAAACGCCCGATAGAAAGGGTCAAACACGGCTCCGGCCACCTGAACTCAGCCCCAAAATCGGGATCAACCGGTGGCCACCTTTTGTCCCGAACATGAATCGCTATGATTTTTTGGTTCTATTAATATTGTCGACAATTGTCAAGGGATTTTCCTGACGATCTGCATGTTGAATCGGGCGGTCTATTTATGAAAAGCTCAAAAATAGTTTTCGGTCTTCTTCACAAGTTGCTTTAAAACCCCAGGGTCGCCCCAAACGTGACCCACCCTGAAAAATAATATTCGCCGGTCCGCAATGGATTCATTCTGATGGTTATTAATAATTGTGCCGATCCCTCAGGCAGAATGGGGTTTCACAAGGCTTCGACGGTGTAGACCCCCTACGCCATTGCGGGACGCGAAACGGTTTCGGCGGAAGCGACACTAAAATTTGATTGACAAGTCAATCAAATTTTTATTAACCTCACGCCATGTCAAAAAAATCGCCCCTCCTAAAAATCGATAAGGAAGAGGCCATCTTCGAGGCGGCGCTCAAGATCATTACCAATAAGGGGTTTCATAAGGCAAGGATGTCGGACATCGCCAAACAGGCGGGCATCTCTTACGGTCTGATCTACCATTACTTCAAGAACAAAGAGAGCCTTTTCGACGCCATCATCGCCCGCTGGTGGGAAGGACTCTTTCAGTGTTTCGACGAGATCCTGGGAACCGATATGCCGGTAGAAACAAAGCTCCGAAAAATCGTAGATTATCACCTCTGCACTTACCAGGACAGCCCGGAGTTGGTGAACATCTTCACCACCGAGATCTCCCGATCCACGGCCAACCTCACCAAGGACCGCCTGGATCGCTTCAAGAAATTCATTTCCATGACCGAATCCGTGATCGCGGAGGGGCAACAGGTAGGCCTGCTTCGATCAGATTACAAGCCCCGGTATCTCACCAACATCTTCCTGGGCGCTCTGGACTCCTTCATTTCGACAATGGTCCTGGCCGGCCAGAAAATCAAGGGAGACAAACAGAGAAACACCATCGCCGAAAGTCTGCTGGAAGTGTTCCTCAACGGGGCCAAGAGCAGGTGAAGCTTCAGCGATCCGGAGGACGGATTTTGCTCCGGCCTAACCATAATTCTCTCATGAGGATCAATCGTTTTCAGGAGGTGTTCCCATGACCCAAGACCTTCTTTATGAACAAAAGGACCGGGTGGTGACCCTGACCATCAACCGGGAAGCCAAGCGAAACGCCATTAGTCAGGAAATGATCCAGGCCTTTCATGAATATCTGGACAGGGCGGATGGGGATGATTCGGTCCGCGCCGTCTGCGTCACCGGCGTGGGCGAAAAGGCTTTCTGCTCGGGGGCGGATCTCGGAGCCACCTTCTCCGGACAACAAAACGACAAGACAGGAGGGCCCAGGCATTATGCGGGGCTCATGAAACGCATGGCCCGATTCGGGAAACCCCTGGTGGCCAGGGTCAATGGCCCCTGCCTTGCGGGAGGCATCGGGTTCATGCTCTCCTGCGATATCGTAATCGCTCGAAACGACACCTTTTTCAGTACCCCGGAGGTCAACGTGGGCATCTGGCCCATGATGATCGGGGCGTTGATTTACCGCAACGTGAGCCGAAAAAAGGCCACGGAGATGGTATTGACGGGCAGGAGGATCCCCGCGCCCGAGGCCGAGGCAATGGGCCTTATCACAAAGGCCGTGGACCCCGCCGACCTGGATCGTGTGGTGGCCGAGACGCTGGATAATCTGGCGTCCAAGAGCCCCATCGGCATGCGAATCGGCAAGGAGTCCTTCCGTGTCATGTCGGACATGCCCTTTGACGAGGCTCTCGATTATCTCTGTGACGCCCTCTTGCGGGTTGCGGCCACGGAAGACGCCCGCGAAGGGATGACGGCCTTCCTGGAGAAACGCAAGCCGGAGTTCAAGGGAAGATAAAGAAACCGGGGCGCCCGGGAAATCTCTCTTTCCTACCTGGCCGCCATCCTGATGGCACCGTCGAGCCTCAGGACCGCGCCGTTGATCATGGCGTTTTCCACGATGTGCACGGCCAGTGCCGCGAATTCCTCGGGCTTTCCCATTCTTTTCGGAAAGGGCACCATCTTGTTCAGCGACTCCCGCGCCTTTTCCGGAAGTCCCGCCATCATGGGGGTGTCGAAAAGCCCCGGCGCGATGGTCACCACGCGGATGCCGTATTCCGCGAACTCCCTGGCCACGGGGAGGGTCATGCCCACCACGCCCGCCTTGGAAGCCGCATAGGCCGCCTGTCCGATCTGGCCTTCGTATGCGGCGGCCGACGCCGTATTAATCACCACTCCCTTTTCGCCGTCCTCGGCGGGGGCGTTTTCCAGCATCTTCAGGGCGGCGAGCCTAGTCACGTTCAGGGTCCCCACCAGGTTGATCCGCACAACCTTCTCGAAAACAGAGAGCTCGATCGGACCCTCTTTTCCGATCACCTTGGCCGGCGTGGCAACGCCTGCGCAGTTGACCGCCACGTGAACGGCGCCGAATGCCTCTATCGCCGCATCCAGGGCCGCCGAGACGCTCGCCTCATCAGTAACATCGGTCCTACAAAATATGGCGGAATCACCCAGATCGTCGGCCACCATGCGGCCGCGCTCTTCGGCCAGGTCCAGGATCACGGCCTTCCCACCCCGCGCCGCAAAGGCCTTCACCGTGGCCTCTCCAAGGCCGGACGCCCCTCCGGTCACAACAAACACACGATCTCTGATCTCCATGACGTCTCCTTCCCAGGCTCCTTATTCCAACGGATTTCGAACGGCCTTACACCTCGTGGAGAGGAAGTATAGGTCAGGTCCGGGGGCCTGTCAATAGGCCCGCAAAGAGGGATGCCTATACTTGCCTTTCGACCACGCTGTCTGACAAGGGATGAGAAAAGGGCGTTTTTTCTTGGCATTTTTCTTTACTAGTAGTAAGAAATCTACTTAGAGTAATATGAAATAGGTTGTAAATCCGAGGTCCAGTGTCCGCATGAGAGAGGCAGACGCCTATGACGGTGAAAAACACCGGGAGCGAATCAGGCTGCGCAGAGAACGGGAAAAGGAACTGCGGATCCTCCGGATTCTGGAGGCGGCAAAAAGAGTCTTCTTTTCACGAGGCTACCTGCGAGCCACCATGGACCTCATCGCCGCTGAGGCGGAACTGAGCAAACCCACACTTTACCAGTATTTCAAAAACAAGGACGACCTCTACCTTTCCCTTATGCTTCCCACCATAGCACGGATCGGGGAGGAAGTGGAAAAGGTCCGGGCGAGGCTGACCCGAGGTCGGTATGGTGACGGGTCCGGGCTGGTGCGCGACCTGATGAAGGCCTTTTTCAAGGCCTATGAGTCGGACCCTGAGGCCTTCCGGATCGTCCAGGTTTTTCAGCAGGCGGGCCTCGTCAGGAAAATGAAATCAGAGGTGAACTCGGCCCTGGACGCACAGGGGAGTCACAACTTCCGGATCGGAAGGGAAATCATCCGGGAAGGAACCCGCCGGGGCCTCTTGAGAAAGGTAGATCCCTTCGCCCTGGTGGACGTGCTCTGGGGACTTTTCGTGGGCATCGTCCAACTGGAGGACATCAAGTCCCAGGGTAAGGAAACCAATCCATTCCTCAAGAAGACACTGCGTCTGGCCGAGAGACTCCTCGCCCAAGCCCTGGACGCAAGCGGGAAATCAATCCCTTGACCATACGGAGGAATCTGACCCATGAGCTACGAGACCATCCTTTATGAGAAGAGCGGCCGGATCGCCACCATCACGCTGAACCGGCCGGAAAAATTCAACACCATCCGTCCTCCCATGCCCGAGGAACTGGAAAAGGCGCTGGAAGAGGCCAACTTCGACAACGAGGTCCGTGCGATCATCCTGAAAGGCGCCGGCAAGGCCTTTTGCGCGGGATTCGATTTCTCAGGGGACCTGGAACACTTCCGGGACTGGGGCGGACAACCGGGGAGTGAACAATGGGACCCGGGAAGGGACATCATGATGGTCACAAATCCCTTCAAGGCGCCCGTTGCCAAGTTCATGAGCATCTGGAGAAGCCCCAAGCCGGTCATCGCGCGGGTGCACGGCTGGTGCGTGGGGGGCGGGTCCGACATGGCCCTGCTCTCAGACGTGATCATCGCCTCCGAGGACGCCCGCTTCGGCACGCCCTATTCCCGCGTATGGGGCGCCTACCTCACTGGGATGTGGATCTACCGGTTGGGGCTTGCCAGGGCCAAGCTCCTGGCTCTTACGGGCGATTCCATAAGCGGCAAGGAGGCGGCCCAAATCGGGCTTATAAACAAGGCGGTCCCCGTGGAGCGCCTTGAGGAGGAAGTGCAATACTGGGCCGAGAGGATCGCCCGGTGCCCATCCACGCAACTGGCCGCTATGAAGCTCATCGTGAATCAGGCCTTCGACAACATGGGTCTTCAGAGCACCCAAACGCTGGGTGTAATCCTGGACGGGTGCATGCGAAATACGCCCGAGGGTCTCGAGTTCGTGCGCAAGGCCAAGGAAGAAGGCGTCCAGGCAGCCATCGCAGACAGAGACGGTCCTTTCGGAGATTACAGCATGGGAACGCCCGAAAAGAAGCCCCACGGCGTACCCTGAACAGGAACAATGAGGAGACTTGGCCTCTCCGCATCATTCCGGAGGCAGCAATGCGATTGAAAGGAAAGACGGCCTTGGTCACGGGGGCGGCCCGCGGAATCGGACGTGCAACGGCCAGGGTGTTGGCCCGGGAAGGCGCCCACGTGGGAGTTGCGGACATCCTCCCCGAGGTGGAGAAGACCGCGAAGGAGATGGCGAATGCGGGTGCCAAGGCGGCTGCAGCCGTGTTCGACATTTCAGATCCCCTGAAGGTCCGGGAAGGTGTGGCGGAAATCCAGGAGGCCCTGGGACCGATCGACATCCTGGTGAACAACGCAGGGATCGTGAACAACATCGCCCCTTTGAAACTGATGCGCTCGGAGGCCTGGGAGCGGGAGATCTCGGTAAACCTCAGCGGCGCCTTTCACATGATCCAGGCTCTCATCGGCCCCATGGTGGAAAGGCGGTGGGGCAGGATCATCAACATCTCCTCGGGCGCTGCCACCGGGGGCCTTCACCGCCAAGCGGGCTATGCAGCCAGCAAGGCGGGTCTATTGGGCCTCACCATGACCGTGACCCTGGAGCACGCAAGGGACGGCATCACCTGCAACGCGATTCTCCCCGGGCTCATTGAAACGGAACTGGTCAGGGAGATGCCAGAGGAAATCCTCAAGGCCTCCCTGGCCGCCATTCCCTCAAGGCGACTGGGAAAGACCGAGGAGATCGGCCGGCTGGTTGCCTTCCTGGCCTCGGACGAGGCCGCCTACATCAACGGTGCGGCCATCCCGGTGGACGGGGGCATGACTCTCAACACGGGTTCCCTCGGAAGCCGCAAGGAAATCCTGGAACGGCCTGGGGGGCGCCGGACGGTGACCTGCGACCATGGCCCCCAAGGCCTCTAACATTCCCAAAAGGCATGCGAGGTGAACATGGAACAGCAATATACGCGCTCAAGAATCCCGCTCAAGCCTTTCTACGCCCGCGAGGACGCGGAGCACAGCCGGGATCCCCTGAAACTCCCGCCGCCGGGCCAATACCCCTTTACACGAGGAATCCGGGCCCGCGCAGGCTGGACCTGGATCCACCGCGAATTGTCGGGGCAGGGAGACCCGATCACCTCCAACCGACAGCTCCGATACCTCATCGACAAGGGCCAGATGGGAATCGACGTGATCGGCGACAGTCCCACCCAGGCCTACCTGGACCCGGACCATCCCCTGGCCCGAAACGCCATCGGCACTCAGGGCGTCAGTCTTTGCTGCCTCCAGGACTACCGGGACCTCTACCGGGACCTGCCGCTGGTGTCCATCACCGTCTCCAACTCCCTGCCCCCTGTAGTGGCCATTGCCGCCCTCTACGTGGTGGCCCGGGAAAACGGGGTGCACCCGGAAGACCTTCGCGGCTCCCTGGTCCAGGCCCCCTTCTTTGCGGAGGACTGCGGGTATGCGGTTAATATGCCTTTTGATCTGCGCTTGAGGCTCACCTGCGACGCCATCGCCTTCTGCGCCGAGAAGATGCCCAAGTTCCACGCCTTCTTGGAAGACACATATTTCCCGAGCGAGGCGGGCCTCGACCCGGTGGAAGAGATGGCCCTAGGGTTCGTGGAGATTCGACACGTGGTCCGGGAACTCCTCAAAAGGGGCCTTCCCATAGACAGCTTCGCGCCCCGTATAGCAATCCTGGTCAACTGCGGCATGGATTTTTTCGAGGAGATAGCCAAGATCCGGGCCACCCGGAGGCTGTTTGCGCGGATGATGAAGGAGGAATTCGGGGCCGAAGATCCACGCTCCATGGCCGTGGTGATCACCTGCCACACCTCGGGGCTCTCTTTGACGGCTCAGCAGCCCGTCAACAATATCGTCCGGGGCGCGATCCAGACCCTGGCCCTGGCACTGGCAGGGGTGCAGGCCATCGAGATCTCCGCCTTTGATGAGGCTTACCGGACCCCAACGCCCGAATCTCACCTGGTGGGCCTCAGGACCCAGCAGGTGGTTCAACTGGAAACGGGTGCCACCAAGGTCCTTGACCCATTGGGGGGCTCATATTTCCTGGAATCCCTCACGGACGAGACGGAGCGGAGGATTCGGGAAATGGTCCATGAAATCGAATCCAAGGGGGATCCCGGGGAACTTTCGGACCGGGGATGGTTCAAGGCCTTTTTCGAAGAGGTCATGGCCCGCTACGCTCGCCGGATCGCTGAAGGCGAAGTTCAGAAGGTGGGTCTCAACTGTCACCAGATCCCGGAAGAGGAAGACACCCTGCTCAAGGACATCGCGCAGACGAAGATCGAGCCATATTGGGACCGGATAGAAGCGGTCCGTTCCTTCAAAGAAAGGAGAAATAAGGAGCACGTGGCGTCTTCGTTGAGGCTTTGTCGCAAGGCTGCGGAATCCCCCGGTGAAAACCTCATGTTCTCAACCATCGAGGCCCTGGAGGCGGGAGCCACGGCGTCGGAGATTGCAGGCATGTTCCGCCTGGCCTACAGTGTACCTTATGATCCCCATGGGTTCGAGGGGCCACCGTTCTAAAGGATAAGAGGGAATGGAAAAGACCCGAGTGTTCATCGGCCTCCTGGGCACAGACCAGCACGAACTGGGCGCCGTGGCCGTGTCCCGAATCCTGCGTGATGCGGGATTCGAAGTGGTTTACGGAGGGCGGTTCAACATCCCGGAGGGCATCGTCAAGACCAGGGCATCGTCAAGACCGCTGTGGAAGAGGACGTGGACGTCATCGGCCTCTCGTGTCACTCCTGGGAATACCTGCACTATGCGCCCCGACTCCTGGAACTCCTCAAAGAGCGAAACCTGAAAATCCCCGTGATGGTGGGAGGGTCTGTGATTACACCGGGTGATACTCGGGACCTGCGCTCCATGGGCGTGGCTGCGGCCTTCGGCCCTTCGGCAACGCCGGAGGAAATCGTTGGGGCGATCCATCGAATTGCGAAAAAGGCGCGATCTCATAAAGATTGATTTTTTAATCAATTTGGCCTTGACACGCCTAGAGCGCGGAGATAGAAA
>JAFDIS010000092.1 GCA_019307945.1 Deltaproteobacteria bacterium
GCGCGTCGTCATATCGGATGAGCACGGGAAGCCACGTGCGCCGGTCCACGTCCGCGTCGATCACCCGGATGCGTCTCTTGAGCCTCCGCCCTTTGGGTATCAGCCTGAGGGCGATGGTGTCCTCGGACCCCGTGTTTCGGAGGCTGATATCGTACTGCATCTTGAGTTCCTCTGGTGAGCGCCCGAGGCCCAGATAGGCCCCCAGAACATCTCCCGATCCCAGATAGTATTCCTCCGTCTCGAGGCTCGTCGGGTCGCTGGTCACCACCCTGCCTTTCTCCAGGAGGACCTTGAAGGGCCTGGGCTTTTCCACCCGCACGAGCATCCTGCGACCGGCATGGTCGAAGAAAAGGGTTCCTTCCGACTTGAGGGGTTCCTTCAAAAGGGAACTTTGCTTTTCCTGGAAAAACAGGGCCTCCAGTGTCTTGAGCCGGTCCTCCTTCTCCTTGACCTTGCGCAGTACAAAGTCCACACCGGTGTCGGGGGGCAAACCAGCGGGGCGTTCTCCGCATATAGCCGGGGAACAGGTCGACAGGAACAACCACGACAGGATCGGAGTCATGACCGGGAAAACGGCGGGCCTTCTCACGGGGACACCCCCAGCGTTTGTCTCCAGGCCCGCCTGAAACCCCAGTTCTGGATCCCGTAAAAAAGACCGTTCCGTGTGAATGGAAACAGCCTTTTGGTGATGGAGCGGTATCCGTACAGCCGCCTGTAGGCCCAGTGGAAACCTTCCTGGAGGGCGTCGGGAGACATCCGTTTCGGCTGAAAGACCACGTGGTTCATGTCGTAGCGGTCCCATTCCGAGTGAAGAACGCGGCCTTCCCTGAGCAGGGCATCCCGGATCCTCGTCCCGGGAAACGGGGTGAGAATGGAGAATATGGCCGCCTCCAGATGTGCGGCCTCGATGAAGCGCATCACATCGGAAAAGACCGAGGTGTCGTCCTGGTCTGTGCCGAAAATAAAGGATCCCTGTATACCGATGCCGTGGTCGTGGAGCCTGCGCACCGCATCGCGGTATTCGGAAACACGATTGACGGACTTTCCCATAGCGCGGAGCATTTCCTGGGAAAGGGACTCGAAACCTATGAAGAGGCCCTTGCACCCGCTCCTCCGGGCCAGATCCAGGAGCTCCGCATCCTTCACCATGCTCAGGGAGGCCTGGCTGAACCACTTGACCCTGAGCGGAATCAGGGCCCTGAAGAGGTCCTTGGCGTAACGGGGTTTTCCCGCAATGTTGTCGTCCACGAAAAAGAGGAACCCGCCCCCCATCTGCTCGATTTCTTCCACCACGTCTTCCACGGGCCGGACGCGGTAGGTCCTTCCGTAAAAGGAGGTCACGGAACAAAAATCGCAGTCAAAGGGACAACCCCTGCTCGTTTGGATGGTGTTGGTGAAAAAATAGGCCTTTTTTTTGAGCAATTCCCTTCTGGGGACCGGGAACCGCTCCATGGAGACGAAGTCCCGGGCCCGATACAGGGGCTTGAGTCTACCGGCCCTAAAGTCTTCCAGGAGTGTAGCCCATACGGCCTCGGCCTCCCCCGTGACCACCACATCCGCATGGGCCCGAGCCTCTTCTTCCATCATGGTGGGATGAATCCCGCCCAGCACCACCGGCACACCTTCGGACCGGAACCGGTCCGCGATCTCGTATGCCCGACGTGCCAAGGGCGTCATCACGGATATGCCCACCAGGTCCGGGTGGTCCGCAAAATCGATGGACTCCACGTTTTCGTCCGTCAGACGGACTTCCCACTCATCACCCGTGAGCGCCGCCAGGGTGGTGAGCGACAGGTATGGAAAACGAAACACGATCTGACCCCAGAGACTCTCCCGGGGCCAGGCCGGTGCCACCAGCAACAGCCTCATGGCAGGGCCCTTTCGGTGATGGGGCGGGGGCAGTACCACTGGTCAGGGTAGGCCCGGATGGTGCGCTCGAACACCCGGGCGGTCTTGCGCAGATTTTTTCGCAGCACGGTGGCCCGGTCCCCCTCGTGGCACAGATCAATGGGCGCCTCCAGCACGCCGAAGTAGCGGCCCTTGTTTCCCTGTAAAACAAAGGCGGGGATCAAGGCCGCACCCGACTTCATTGCCAGGAGCACTGGTCCGACCGGGAAATAGACCGTCTCACCGAAAAAGGTCACCGCTTTCCCCGTGCCGAGGAAATCCCTGTCTCCGATCATGGCCACCACGCCGTTTCGGCGGAGGTGCTTGAGGATCTTTAGTGAGGAAAAGGGCGAGCGGTCCACCTCGATCACCTCGATACCCTTGCCCTTCCGCAATCTATTCACCAGTCCATTGGTGACCCGGGTGTTGTGAGACATGGCCACCACGGCGAGGGGGTAGTCTTCCAGGCGCATCATGGTTCCCCCGAATTCCCAGTTGCCCACATGCGCCGAGAGCAGGATGGCCCCACGCCCCCGGTCCAGGGCCTCCTTGAGATGGTGCTCACCGCGCAGATCTCCGAAAAACCTCCTGACCTCGCTCGGGGGCAACTGGGGCAAAAGAAAATAATCCACCATGTACCGGCCGTAATTCAGGAACATCCGCCGCGTGAGGGTCCGGATCTTCCGGTGCCCTCCGTTCGGCCCCAGGGCTCGGGACAGGTTATACGCAAAGCCACGCCGGTCCCCGGTGGAAAAGGTATAGACGATCATGGCCACGGCCCGGCCCAGGGCGTGACAGACCGGCACGGGCAGGTAGCGGGCCGCAAGGTAAATCGCGTAATAGGATACCGGGGTATCGAGTACGTGTCTTCGCATGTTCTCTATTCAACCGGCCCCCAGGCGGAAACGTACCAGGGTCAGTCGGAGATCAGGGCCCCGTATCGCAGGTCCAGGTTCTTTTCAATTGCTTCTCTGACGGCCGAAAGGAGGGCCGTCCGGTCCCCCTTGAATACCTCCGGGTCGATCTCGTCCCCCACCACCACCTGTATCTTACCGGGCATGAGGTCCAGGGTGCCACGGGGAAGAACGAAACGGCCGCCGTTCACCGTGACGGGCAGCACCGGCACCCCCGCCGCGAAAGCCACCACGGCGCCTCCGCGCTGGAAACGCTGAAGCGTCCCGTCGCGGCTCCGGGTCCCTTCGGGAAAAATGACCACGGAAGTCCCCTGGCGGATGCGGGAGGCCGCCTCCTCCAGGCTTTTCGTGATCCCCTTCGCCTTCCTGCGGTCCACGTAGATGTGTCCCATGCGTTCCAGGGCGTATCCAAATACCGGCATCTTCCGGATCTCGGACTTCACCAACCACCTCAGTTGCAGCGGAAGCAGACCGATGAGGGCCCAGACATCGAACAGGCTCTGGTGGTTCGACATAACGATATAGGTGCCGTTCCGGCGAATCTTCTCCTTGCCCTTGATGGAGAGACGGGTCCCGGAAAGGTAGATGTTCATCAGGGACCAGAACTTGCCCACGTAGTGCACCACGTTCCCCGTGCGGTCCACAACTGAGATGAGAATGATCAATGAGGCAAGCACAAAGGTGTTCACCACCAGGGAGGCCAGGTAGAAGGGCCGGATCAGGGGATAAAGGACCCAGTAAAAGATGATCTTCAAGACGATCCCTCCTGCCGAAACACCGGTAGCGCCCCCCCTTGGGCCCCGGTGCGCACGCCGCCCGGAAACAATTAAGCTTGAAAATGCGGATGCCTTGGCGTATTCACTGAGGGGCGATCGGGATGCGTCCCCCGCGTCCCGGGCGCCCACCGTCGTTGGTTTTCCTGAGGCGGCCCCCCTGTTTTCATTGGCCGCTGTAAACGGTAACTATAACCTGCTGCGCTGAAATGTCAAACACCATGTCCTGGAAAGAGAATGACGAAACAGGCGGAAACCGTCCTCATACCGCCGCGCCGGCCCGGGCACTCCTGAGGTCCCGCCTTCTGGCGGGACTCTGGCTGCTACTGCTCCTGGGCTCCGGATGCACCTCCCCTTACCGGATCCCGGACGGCCGCTACCCGGGCTTTGAAGGAGAAATCAACCAGCATACACGGCTCATCCACGCGCCCAGGGCCACGGTGTTCTACGTCCTGACCCACGAGGCTGATTTCAAAGCCATCTGCCCCGAAGGCACCGTAGTGAGCCATGCCACGCCGCCGCCCTACCGGGTGGGCACGGTGCTCGAGACCCGCATCCTTCACATCTTCAAGCTGGGCTGGACCACGCGCGTGGAAGAGATCGTTCCGGAACAAAAAATACGACTTCGCTTCCTGGACGGTTTTTTCAGGGGCGGAACCGAGATGTGGCGGATCGAGGATGAGGATGGAAAGACCCGGGTCACACACACCATCATCGTGAACCCGAGAGGGGTACTCCGGAAGGCCGCCTGGCTCCTGAAAGTGCGGCGCAAGCACGACCGGATGGTGGAGTCTTTCCTGGACAACCTGAAGGCGCTTGCCGAGGGGCGCCGGGGGCGGCCTCAACCGTCATGAAAAAGACTTTTCCCTGCCCGCTTTGCGCAGATGCCGGCTTCCGCACGGTCCACACCAGGGGGAAATGGAGATACCTGGCATGCAGGGGCTGCGGCCTGGTCCGAATCGACCCCATGCCCCGTGCCGACCAGGCCCTGGCCTGTTATGATGATTACCTCCCGGGCCGGCCCGACCGGATCGCCCTGTGGGAGGAGATGATGCGTCGCGTGGTGCGGGAATCCGCGCACCTCATCGAGGCGCACTCACCCCTGGCGCCTGCCAGAGTCCTGGACGTGGGCTGCGGGTACGGATTTTTCGCAGGCGAGATGAAGGCGCGGGGGTGGGACGTGGTCGGCGTCGAGCCGTCCCCCGAAGGAAGGGAGCACACGGCCCGCCGCTACGGTATCCCGGTCCACAAGAAACCCCTGGAGGAACTGGACCTGGAGCCCGGCTCTTTCCAGGTGGTGACTCTTTTTTACGTGATCGAGCATGTGACGGACCCGTTGGGACTCTTGAGAAAGGTCCGGGATATCCTGGTCCCCGGGGGTGTGCTCCTCCTGCGCTGGCCCCATTCCACACCCATCGTGCGAATCCTGGGCCCGCTGGCCCGTCTCCTCGACCTCTACCACACCCCTTACCATCTTTACGACTTTTCACCCTCTACCATGAAACGACTCCTGGCGACGGCCGGGCTCACGCACATGGAAACCCGTCCCGGTGCACCCACAAAACCGCCCAAAAGATTCGACAGATGGTCCGCGTCCCTTTTCGGAAGGACGGCCCAGGCCCTCTGGGTCATCTCCGGTAAAAAGCTGCTCTTCCCCGGGGTGAGCAAGACCACTCTCGCATCCAACCCGATGTGAACATTTCGGTTCTGAAAAGCATCCGGGCTGCGTTGCGGTCTCTTCCAGGGAAAGTCAGCCTTTCTCCCGGCCTTTCAGCAGGCCGAAAAGGGCCGGCAGCAAGAGGAGAGAGGACAGGAGGCAGGCTGAAATCCCGATCAGGGCCACATAGCCCATGCTCCGGAGCCCTGGATAGTGGGAAAGGGAGATGGACCCAAACCCCACGAGGGTGGTGAGCGACGTCAGGACCACGGCCCTTCCGGTCAGGGCCAGTGCTACGGTGGCGCCCGGCCCCTTATGGAAGCGGTAGGTGTTGGCCAGGTGTACGCCGTCATCGATGCCGATGCCCACGATCATGGGAATCACCACCAGGTTGAAGAAGTTGAAGTCCACCCCGGCCAGGACCATGATCCCGGCGGCGGCCACAAGCCCCGCCGCCAGGGGCACGGCGGAAAGACACAGGAGCTTCAGGCTCCGATAATATAAAAAGAGGACCAGGGTGATGGAAAGGAAGGCGAGCCAAAGGGAAGAGCGAAGGCTTCGGAGCAGCAGGGCCTTGAGGTCCGCTGTGAGGAGCCCGGCGCCTGTCAGATGGTAGTCCTTCGGCCCGATTCCGTGGGACTCCAGTCTGCCGACTATCCCTTTCCGAAATCGTTTTGTTTGATCCAGGGTCCAGAGATCCCGCGAAGGCGTAAGGTAACAGACCAGGCGAAAGGATCCGCCCTTTTCGTAAAGAAAACGGTCGATGAATGGGCCGGCGGACGTCTTCTTCAGGGAAGAGGGAAGGATCACTCCATGCGGCGTGAGTCCCCGGGCCAGGGCATCGAGGTAGGGATCATAAAGCCCCTCATCCCTGAAACCCTGCTCCCGGAGGGCCCGGGTGAAGGCCGCCCTGATCCTCACCGGGTCGAAGATCTCCCTGTGGGACTGTAGATACAAGAGGTTTTTCGCCTGGATCTCCGGGGCCTGAAAAAACCGGTTGATGGAATCGACCCTTGCCAGGAGACCCTCGCGCCGCGCCGTCTCGAGGGCCCGGCGGATGCGGGCTCCGACGGAGAGGACCTCGGCCTCGCTTCGGCCTTCCGCGACCAGGAGCACCTTGCCGGTAGACCCTCCCAGCCATGCCTTGACCCGGTCCTGGCGGAGAAAAACCTCGTCGGCCGGTGGCCTGAAATGGCGCAGGTTGTCGTCGAACCGCACCTTCGTGCCGAAGATTCCCAGGAACACAAGGCATCCCAGGCCTGCGAACAACACCATTCCGGGACGGCGCCCAACGGCACCCAGGAGTATTTCGAGACCGAAGCCCGCCAGGGCCCCCGGCTTTCCACTCCGCTTGGAAACCAGGACCAGCAAGACCGGCAGGACCAAGAGCATGGCCAGCATGCAGAAGAGAATCCCGGTACCGGTTAGAAGCCCCAGTTGCCGGAATCCCCCGAAGTCGGAGATCCCCACGGCGTAAAAGGCCAGGGCCGTGGTTATCCCCCCCACCAGGATGCCGCCCCCCGCCTCCCGGTAGACCCTTTCAAGGGCGGCGTGCACTCCCCCCTCCTCCTGCGTGCCCTCTTCATAAAAACGGTTGGCCACGTGGATGGCGAAATCCACGCCCAGCCCGATCAGGACACAGGAAAAGGTGAAACTGATCACATTGAGGGACCCGAAGGCCAGGGCCGCGAAGCCCAGGGTCCAGATCAGGCCGATCAGCAGCGTGAGACCCCCGCAAAGGAGGACCGCCGGCCTCCTGAAGGTGAGGCCGAAGAGGACCAACACCCCTACCAGGGAGGTGATGATGGTCATCTTGATATCGTGCTTGGACTGGGCCTCGTCCCGGACGGCGATGGGATAGCCTCCGGCGAAAGTAATAAGAGCCGCGTTGGAAATCTTCCCTGCCCGCCCTTTTTGCCATGCTGCCATGGCCTCCTGCTTCACCCGTTGCACCCGGCCCATGAGCGCCTTGCTGAAGGCCACGTCCTGTGGAGGTTTTTCGCACCGAACGAAGATAAAGTAGGTCCGGTCCGAGGCGCTGTAAAAAAAACCGGGGACCTCCGTAGCATTCAGCGGCCCCCCCCCCGTAAGACGCGGCAGTATCCCCCGCATTAGGCCCAGGGGATCCTGTAGAATCAGCGCCTCGGCGGCTGTGCCGAAGGGAGTGGAAAGGATGCGCCGGTTTTCCGCCACCTGCCGCACGATCGCCTCATCGGACAACCGCCGCCCCAGATCCGCCAGTTCCTCGGGGTTCAGAAATGCGGTAAGGCGTTCAAGGAAGAGATGAATCCACTGATCCATCACCCCCTGGTCGGCCCGGTAATCCACGGACCGCACGCCGGGGACCTGGCAAAAGCCTTGTGCCAGTCCCTCAACAAGGTCCTGGGCCTCGGGGGGCTTCACCCCGGGTCCGACCTTCACCAGCACGATCAATGGGGCATGTGTCCATACCTCCCTGGCGATTTCGAAATAGCTTGAAACGGACGGGTCGTCCCTCGGAAGGAGAGAGAAAAAATCGAGGTCCAGTCTCAACCGGCCCGCAAAGAGGAGGGCCGGAAGGGTCAAGAGGCAGGCAAGGACCAGGATGGACTTGCGAAATCGAAAGACGAAATCGTGCAAAGGGGGCTTCCTTCCCTGCGTCCCCGGCGGTTCAGCGGCCATTGCCCCGGAAGTATTTTTCCCACAGGCCGTCGGCGATCTTTCCGTAGGCCTTGGCATAGCCGTCGATTTCGTGGGCCAGGCCCTCGTAGATGATCTCGGCCCCGTCGTGCGTGAAATAGGCGCCGTGCTCGAAGATGGCGTTTCGACCCACCTCGGGCCGGTCGATGATCACGCAGGGTCGGAGGAGGTTTTCGTACACAGGGAGATTACAGCGGATCGACTCGAACAAGGGGGCCCGAAGGGCCTCCTTGAGGGAGCTGGTCCGGATATTGTGGGTGGCGAAGTGGCAGAACACGCAGGGTTCCACATCCCCCATGGCGTTGACGTGAAAGTATTTTCTGCCGCCTGAGATACAGCCCCCCACCACAGGGCCGTCGTTCCAGAAGTCGGCGAGGAAGATGGGCTTCGTGGCACGGAGCCGGGCCAAACGTTCCACCTGGGCCCCGCGCTGCTCAGGCGTAGGCATGATGTCCAGGTTGGGCTCCCTGCCGATGGGCACGTACATGAAATACCACCCCAGCACGCAGCCCTTCTCGATCATGAAGTCCACGAAGCGGTCGCTGTTGAGCAATTCCGTGTTCTGCCGGGTCAGGGTGGCGGAGAAACCGAAAAGGATCCGTGCCTCACGGAGCAGGTCCATCGCCTTCATGACCCGGGCGAAGTGCCCCTTGCCCCGCCTCTCGTCCGTTTCCTTTTCAAACCCTTCCACGCTGATGGCGGGAATCACGTTTCCCACCCGGGCCATGCGCCTGCAGGTCTCCTCGTCGATGAGGCTCCCGTTGGTGTACATATGAAAGATCACATCGTTGTGCCGCTCGAAGATGTCGAATATGCGGGGGTGAAACAGGGGCTCTCCCCCCGAGACCACGCAAAAATAGATCCCCATCTCTTTGGCCTCGCTCAGGGTCCGATCGATCTCCTCGAAGCGCAGCTCCGCGTTCTTGCGGTAGTAGCCCGCATAACATCCGTAGCAGTTCAAGTTACATTTCATGCTGGGGCTTATCACGAAAAACCCCGGGGGATAAAACCCGTCGTTCTGCTCGGAGAAGGCCTTGCGCTTGTTGGTACCCACCAGGAGCTGATTGATGATAAAGGCCCGGATGATGGTCCTTCGGTGGTGAGGGTTGGTCCCCCGGAGGATCTTTTTCGTCACCTGAAGGCTAGGGTGCCCTTCGTCGAAAAGGCCCTTGATCCACCGGATCTTCTCAATGTAGTAGTCCTTTCGCACGAGCCTTTCTGCAAGCCACGCGATTGCGCTGTACGCCCGGCGGAAAAGACTGTCGTTGCGGATCAGAGACAGGATGCCGAACAGGCCGCTCAAGAGCCCAACCAGCAGGAATTGTTTGAAGCGCGACAGCATGAAAACCTTTCCGTGGGGCGGGGAGTGAAGTGGCTCGGAAGAATCAACGGAATATTGCCCCCGCCCGGAATCATCAGGGACTCTAACCAAAAATTCACAGGAATGCAACGATTTCCGGGCCTGGCGGACCAAGCGCCTCAGGCGATCGATGATTCCAGGTACCGGGCCACGGTGGTGAAACGAAAATCCTCGAGGAGGCGACAAAGCCTTTGCCCCGTCCGGGCCACGCGGGCGTTCAACACGAATCGCCTTGAAAGAGGCAAGGAGACTTTCGGGTTCCGCCGGTCGAATTCCCTGGGATGAACATAAAAAAGGGCGGGGTGGCCCGCACGGTTGAGGGCCGTAACGGCGTGCCGGATGACCCGGTAGGGGAAGACCCGCAGGCCCCATCCACCGCCCAAGGGGAGAGGGGTCAGGGGGGCAGGGGCCACCAGGGGTGGAAATTCCCACAGGACCCCCGCGCCGCCCGGGGCCCTGTGGGGCACACGGGGGTATGCCTTGTTGCCGATGATGGGAAGCGGCGCCATGCTCGAGTCATACAAGAAGCCCTCTTCCTCCAGGATGCCCGGGGCCCAGATGGAATCATCCCGGATCGACCACTCCGGAGCTCGGTAGCCCAGAATTCGGGCGCCTGCGATCCCCTCGATGATGGCTCTGGCCTTCCTAAGGTCCTCTCGAAACGCTTTCGGGCTCATCTCGTAGACCCGGCGGTGGGCGTAGCCGTGGGTTGCGATCTCATGCCCGCGCCGGGCGATATCCCGGATGAGCTCCGGATGGCCCTCCGCCACAAACCCCAGGACAAAAAAGGTGGCCTTCACCCCGTGCCTATCCAGGATGGACAAGATGACCCGCGTGTTCTTTTCCACCCTGGACTCCAGCCTCCCCCAGGACTCCTCCGGGAGAAGGTCTTCCACCCCGCATATGTGAAACCAGTCCTCGAGGTCCACGGTGAGGATGTTAAGGTCCTTCATGGCCGCCTCGTCCTCATGCGATGCTTCATGTCGGGATCGTAGAGAAAGGTAAGGGGCGTCAAGATCCTCGCAAGGGTGGGGAGGGGATCCCTGACCGAGACGATATCATAGACTGTCTTTGGGTCTCGAAACCGGAAAAACTCCCTCACCAGCTCTCCTCTCCTGGGATTTGAGATGAAGTGGAGGATGTCGCCCGGGAGGAGCCACCGGCAGCGAAGGCCCACTCTATAGTCTTCCACGGGGCTGAACCGCTCCCCCCGCGACATGCGGCAGAGGAGATACGGAAAATTGACTCCCGCCGCCACGGCAAGGGCCAGGGAACCCCAGAAGCGAGGGTTGACCTCCAGGAGCTTTACTTGGCCGTCCCTGGGATCGTGCTTGAACTCCACCATGGCCGCCCCGAACCAGCCCAAACTCTTCAGCAGAGTGACGGCCATGTCCCTGATGTCGTCCCTGCGCACGCTCTCCCGCAGGGTGCTCGCCCCGCCGGTCACCGGGTACTCCCGGAGACGCATATGCACGAAAGACGCCTTCACACGGCCCCCCTCGTCAAGTAGAACGGATGCCCCGAACCCGACTCCGCGCCGCGGGATCCGCTCCTGAATGACGGGCCGGGGGAAACGGCGATGCACGGCCCTGTAGGCGGCCTCCAGGGCGTCCGGTCCGTCGGGATACATCACGCCCACGGCACCCGAACCCATCCGGGGCTTGACCACCACCGGGCAGGGCAACCGGTCTTTCATCTTCGACAGGTCGGACGGTCCTTCAGGGACCCAGGTCCTGGGCGTGGGGATGCCCAGGGCCCGGGCCTCTTGAATGACCAGGTCCTTTCTTCGGGCCCGCAGGAGGATTTCGGGAGCAGGCACGGGAACGTATGTCTTCCGGGACAACTCACCCCTGTGCAAGGATGCGATCTCCACGGTCTCGTCCTCCATGGGCAGGAGCATCCGGTACGCCGTGGCCGTAAGTTCCCGCTCCAAGAAGTCGGCGAACGCCTCGGGCCGCAGGAGCGGGGAGGGATAAACAATGCGACGCCGACAGTACCTGGAAAAGGCCGCCGTGGCCAGCCGCGTGCTCTCCCCCACGGTTACGTGGATGCCCTCGCGGCCCAGGGCCCGTACTGAGGCCAGGGACTTTCGCCAGTGCCCGTCCGTGATCAGGACACGTTCCGTCATGGGGTCCGCCCGGCCCCTCCACGAGGGTACCGGTCCAGTGCCAAGAAAGGCTTGATAAATAAAGAAGATTCGAATATATATTCCATAGATCCTAATTTTTTAGTGGGCTTGAGCAAACCCTTTCGCCCGCATAAGAACAGGAGGTTCCGGCGGTCCTCCGCAGATTCCCAGAGGGGCCCTCTGCTTACGCATAACCTCACTTATCACAAAACAGGGCCCCGGTGAAAAGATTTCCGAATGGTCCCATTGTCATCCCATAGGCCCCGGGAAAAGGGTTCTCCCCGGCTTCACAGCGCATCGGGCGATTCTTCCCGCCCCCTCATCGGCATTCCCCGCGGCTTACTCTATTTTTCCTACCAACCCCTGTGGACCACGTACCTGGAGACGCTGGGGCTGAAAACCAGGGTCTCCGCCCCGACCCAAACCGCGGACCTGGCCAGGGCCCAGGGGCTCACCCGCAGCGAGCTGTGCCTGCCGGTCAAGGTCTTCCTGGACCACGTGGCCCGAATCAAGGACGAAGTGGACTGGCTCCTGATGCCCCGGATGGTGAGCGTGGACCCTGATGCCTTTATGTGCCCCAAGGTCCTGGGGCTTGCGGACATGGTGCGGAATGTTTTTTCGGACCACCCGCCCCTCCTGGACCCCAAGGTCAACGTGAAGCCTCCCAAGCCGCAAGGTCTCGAGGCTGCATGCCGGTGGATCGGTGGGCGCTTCACCGAAGACCCGGAACTGCTGGCGGAGGCCTGGGCTTCAGCCCTCAAGGCCCAGGCCCGTTTTGAGGAACGCATGTGCCGGATGCCCCTGGACGAGGCCCTTGCACCCTGGGACCCCCACGCAGGGCGCCGCTCCTCCCGCCGGAAAGGTCCCGTGCGATACAACATTGCGGTGATAGGGAGACCCTACCTTACCTTCGACCGGGCCCTGTCACGGGATCTGCTTTCCCTCCTGGAGGGTCACGGGGCCCGGATCCTGACACCCGAGGCCGTGCCCGCGTCCGAACGGGAACGGCTCAACTCGAATCTGCCCAAGAAGGTTTACTGGCAGCTCGGCAAGCACCTGGTGGCCTCGGCGCTTCATTACATGAACCGGCCGGATGTGGACGGCATCGTGAACGTGACGAGCTTCGGTTGCGGGCAAGACTCTTTTACGGCCGCAATGGTGGAGCATTACGTGGGGGGACATTCCCGAAAACCCCTTCTGAATCTCGTGCTGGACGAGCACACTGCGGACGTGGGCCTGAGGACCCGCGTCGAAGCCTTCCTGGACGTCATCGACCGGCAGAGGCGGGCCCTGGGGCCCGGTAGGCATCTCCCGGCGGCCTCTTCGCGGAAGCAGGGCCGAGCGTTTCGACCTGCGGCGGTGACGGGCGGAACCGACATGCACCTGACCATCCCCCACATGGGCTACCTCCACCGGGGTTTCGAGCCCGTGCTCCGCCGTCTGGGGGCCAAGATCACCATGCCTCCCCGCCCCAATCGGGAGGCCCTGACTCTGGGTACTCGCTACGCCCCGGAAGGTGCCTGCCTGCCCTTCAAGCTCAACCTGGGGAATATGATCCAGGCGCTGGAAAAAGGCGCCACCGACATCATCGTCCCCGCCGGTTTCGGCCCTTGCCGTTACGGGTATTACAGCGTGATCCAGGAGCAGATCCTGCGGGACCTGGGCTACCGGTTTCGCATGGGCAGGACCGACGACCCCGACAGCCTCAAGGACATGCTGGCCACCATTCGCACCATTGCAGGCCTCAATTCGAAATGGGATTCCTATCGCCTCTTCCTGTTCATCCTCCACCGCATAGCTCTCATGGACCGGGCCCTTTCCCTGGTGCACCGGCTCAAGCCCCGGGAGACGGAGCCGCGTGCCGCCGACCGGGCCCTCGAACGATGCCTGAAAGTGATCGAAGACACGCGCCGCTTCAAGGACCTGTGGCGCGCCAGACGCGAGACGACGAAGATCCTGGGCCGCGTGCCCGTGGAGCACCAAAGGCCGGTGCTGCGGGTGGGTGTCGTGGGGGAGATCTTCATGCTGCTTGAAAACTACGCCAACATGAACGTGGAGGACCGCCTGGGCGAGATGGGCGTGGAAGTCCACCGGGGCGTGTGGCTCAGCGACTGGCTCAATGACCGTTTCCGATTCAAGCTCTTTCGGAGAAACCAGTTCAACTGGTCCCAGCGCATGGCCCGGCCTTATCTGCGGGACCCCAGCGGCGGGGAAAGCACGAAGTCGGTGGGAAAGTCGGTCTATTTTGCGAGACAGGGCTTCGACGGCATCGTGCACCTGATGCCCTTCACCTGTATGCCGGAATTGGTGGCCCAGACAATCCTGGGCCGGGTGTCGGAGGATCTGGGCATTCCGATCCTGACTCTCATCTTCGACGAACACACCTCGGCCGGGGCGGTCCAGACCCGCCTAGAGGCCTTTGTGGATCTCATGGCCCGCAGAAAACGCCGGATCCCGCGCGGCTGACGCCGCTCGTTGTCCTGCCTGCGCGGCCGGAAGGCCTCTCACGGCTCAATCGGCGCCGGTCTCCCACTTTCCGCAGCGATCCCCCCATCGGACCAGGCGTTCCTTGCCCCCCGGTTGGGGAATACGCACCTCCATCACCTCGCAGCAATTGGAGCACCCCTCGCACTCGAACCCCCCAAGTTCATAGGGCATGCGGCCGATCTCAAACCCCCGGAAGCGGGTCTTTCGGCCGGAATCCGCCTCCTCCCGCGCCAGGAGGGCCGCTCCCACGGCCCCCATCACTTCATAGTGGGGTGGAATGATCAGCGATTTGCCCAGGAGCTTTTCAAAGGCCGCCCGCATACCTTCGTTGGCAGCCACCCCCCCCTGGAAAAGGATGGGCTCGTACAGCTCATGGCTCTTGACCAGGTTGTTGAGGTAGTTGCGGACCAGGGCTTCGCACAGCCCGGCGATGATATCCTCGACCCGGTGCCCCATCTGCTGTTTGTGGATCATGTCCGATTCGGCAAACACGGTGCATCGGCCCGCCACCTTCACGGGCCGTCGGGCCTTGAGGGCGTATTGCCCGAAACGGTTCACCGGAATCCCCAGCCTGTGGGCCTGCTGGTCCAGGAACGAACCGGTCCCCGCGGCGCAGACCGTGTTCATGGCAAAGTCGATGACCATGCCGTCCCGAAAAAAAATGCACTTGGAATCCTGGCCCCCGATCTCAATCACGGTCCGGGTATCCGGCGCTACATGCAGGGCCGCCACCGCATGTGCGGTGATCTCGTTTTTCACCACGTCGGCACCCGCCAGGATGCCCGCCAGTTGCCTGCCGCTCCCCGTGGCCCCCACCCCCCGGATGCGTACGGTAGGGTCCAGTTCATCGGCCAATTCCACTAGGCCTTTCTGCATCATCTCCACGGGTCTGCCCCGCGTCCTGATGTATTTCTTGCAAAGGAGTTCACCTTGCCCATCCACCACGGCGAGATTCGTGCTGATGGAACCCACGTCTATTCCCAGGTAACCCTCTTTCATGGTTCCCACCGGTTCCTTTCCGTCCTGCGCCACCTATCCTGTGTATATTCTTTCGTCCCCACGGGGGACACCCGCGCTTGAATCAGTCCATCATAGGACATTCCCGGAGGCCGTGACAATCCCATCCTTGGCCCGGCAGGTCGAAACGAAGGGGATCGGGCCGCTCGCACCAAGCCTGGAAGAAGCTCAGCCTAAGTCAGTTTGCTCTTGAAGCAATCCCTTCCCTCTGTTACTTATATCAAATTGCACCGAACTTCACGGCGGATTGGGGCATGTTCAAAGAAGGGGCGTTTTCGGACAAGCGAGTCCTCGTCACCGGTGCCACCAGGGGTCTGGGACTGGCCATTGCCCGGGGGTTTGCGGAGCTGGGGGCCCGGGTGGCTCTCAACTACGCATCCGATGAGAAGGCGGCGGCAAGGGCCCGATCCGAACTCGACCGCCTGGCGCCCGAGACCCTTCTCTTGAAGGGGGATGTCTCTTCCCGCGCCCACGTTGAGGAGATGGTGGGGACCATGTTGGACCAGTGGGGCCACATTGACGTCCTGGTCAACAACGCGGGCGTGGTCCGTGACCGGCTGCTCATGTTCCTGGACGAGGAAGACTGGGACCGGGTGCTGGGGGTCAACG
>JAFDIS010000093.1 GCA_019307945.1 Deltaproteobacteria bacterium
ATTCGGGGAGCGCCTCAGCGAGGGGATGATAAACGTCAAGTACGGTTTCACGGAGGATCTGCGCGTGACGCATATCACCGAAGCCGGCCATCCGCTGCCCGATGAGAACGGTGTGATTGGCACGGGCAGGATATTGGAACTGCTGGAGGGGGCGGGTGAACGAGACCTTGTCCTATCCCTGATTTCGGGCGGGGGTTCCGCGTTGCTGCCGAGACCCATCGGGGAAATTACCCTGGCCGAAAAGCAGGCAGTCACCCTGAGTCTCCTGGAGTGCGGGGCGAGTATCGACGAAATCAATGCAGTCCGCAAACATATATCAGCATCCAAAGGGGGACAGATGGCCAGGGCCGCCTACCCCTCAACCACGGTCAACCTCATGCTCTCGGACGTGGTGGGCGACAAGATGGACGTCATCGCCTCCGGTCCCTTTGTGCCGGATACGACGACTTTTGAAGACGTGTTGTCGATATTCAAGAAATACGGACTCAAAGACATTCCAGAGAAGGTCCTGTCCCATCTTCGGGCGGGCGCGCAGGGACGCGTACCCGAGACCCCCAAGGCAGGGGATCCCGTGTTTGACAAGGTGCACAATTTCATCATAGGCAGCAACATCCTGGCCTTGGAAGCGGCGGCCGAAGCGGCGCAGAGCATGGGATACCGCAGCCTGATCCTTTCGTCAATGGTGGAAGGGGAAACCCGAGAGGTGGCCCGGGTACACGCGGCCATCGCCAAGGAAATGCTGAGCACCGAAAGACCGCTGGCGCCCCCGGCATGCGTTATCTCAGGGGGGGAGACCACGGTGACCATCCGCGGGGACGGCCTTGGCGGGAGGAACCAGGAGTTTTGCCTGGCCGCGGCCCTGGATCTCCACGGGCTGGACTCCAGGGTGGTGATTCTGAGTGGGGGCACGGACGGAAACGACGGACCCACGGACGCCGCAGGGGCCCTGGTGGACCCCTTCACCGTGGACCGAGGCCGCGACAAGGGAGTGGAGGCCGGGGACCATCTCAAGCGCAACGACGCGTATCACTACTTCGAGAAAACGGGAGACCTGCTCATCACAGGCCCCACGCGTACCAATGTCATGGACGTCCGGCTGATTCTCGTCCGGTAAGGCCTGCCTGGGGTCAGGTCCCTCTCCACCGTTTCAGGAGGTACGGTTTGGCCGCCTCGAAGGTCTCGCAGTCCTCCTCGATGGCCTCCTCGGCCTGTTTGATGGACATGCGACGGGTGCGCCTGACGAAGGACAGAGTCCTGCCGAAGTACAGTGGAATCAGGGCGTCCATCATGCGGTCCCGATCCACCACCTCGTCTCGGTAGGAGACGGCCACGTCGAATAGGAGCCTGGCCCAGAGATCCGTGGGGAAATTGAACTCCGTTTCCTTCATGCCCAGGATCTCCAGGAGTTTCTTGAACACGTCCTCGGAGAGGACTTTCTGCCAGATTTCACCGCATTCCTCGTGTCCCTCGCGGAACTTGTTGAACAGGTTTGCGGTATCCACTTCCACCTTGGGCGGCATTTCGTCCTCTCCCAGGCCGAAGCCGTAGATGGCTGTTGGTCGGCTGTATTTCACCTTGGTCCAGAAGGCCTCAAAGTGGCCCATCATGGCGAAGATGGTACCCACCACCTGCCGGAACATGGGACCCAGATGCGCCCCCGGGTCTTTGGTTCTGTGGATTTTGGGCCGTCCCATGAAGGACTGGCACACCCGCACCCGTTGGCAGATGGCCAGGGTTGTCATCCAGATGTCGATCCCGAAATTGGCCACCGCCTCGTCCCAGAACTTGCTTTCCAGGTAGACCCGGGCCAGCTTTCCGCTGAAGCCGAAGTCTCCGCCGATGGGTTGCCTGACCCTCCGGCCGTAGAGGGCACGGGTCAGGGGGTAAGCGATGCCGTTGGTGATGGTGCCGTCGTATTTGTGCCGAACGTAGAGAGGGGCCACGTAGGAAAATCCATTGAACAAGGGCTCCCCCAGGTGTTTTATCCATTCAGGGGTGATGCTTATGAGATCTGCATCCACCACCACGACGGCCTTGGGCTTGAGCTCTACCACCTTCGCAAAGAGATTCTTGAAGTTGTTACCCTTGCCTTTCACTCCGGGGGGGGTGGACAGATAGATCTTGGGTATGTCCGTGGGTGTGTCCAGGAAGGCCTGTTTCGTGTCGTCCGGCGAGTTGTTGTCGCAATTGATGATCACGGAGGACTTGTTGCCGAAATACTTGGCCAATCCCTTGCTTGCCTGAGTCAGCGGATAGCTTATGGAATCGGCCTCGTTGTAAGAAGGGATGCAGACCACCACCTCGGCCCGGGTTACGTTCCTGGGGTTGACTTCACTTTCGAAGCGATCAACCATGCCTGTCCTCCTCTGAGCTTCCTAGAATTTCCATCACCGCCTCGTTCCATCCCCGAGGGCCTCTCTGCCGGGTTATGGTGAGACGGGAAATCGTGTCCTTGAGACGGCCGTAGCCTTGACCGGGCGCTACGAGGACCGGGTAATCGGCCCGTTCCAGCATGCTGAAATCGTTCGGGCTGTCCCCAAGGGCGATGGAACGCACCGTAAGGCCCTGTTTCCGGTACCAGTCCAGGAGCCGTTCCATGGCCATTCCCTTGTCGTTTTCTCCGTGGAGATGAAAGAATCGCCCTCCACGGCTCAGACGAAGGCCCCGCCCGGCCACGGCCCTCTCCAGCGGGCCCAAGTCCGATGGAGTAGGCTCTATGACGAACGGTTCGTCGAAGTCCCTTTCCGCGGCGAGCCGTGCCGACATGGCGTCAAGACCCGTGAGTCGCGCTATTTCTTCAACCCCCATGTCGGAAAATCCCCGGATCTTCCACCCCAGTTCGGCCCGGATCTCGCGGAGGGCGATGATCAGTTCCCCATAGGGGCGGCCCAAGTCCCATTCCCAGAATCCGTTGCGGAACACGGTGCTTCGGGGCGGCTCCGGGTGGGACTCCCTCGGAAAAAAGATGCCCCCGCCGTTTTCCGTTACAAATGGATCCTCAAGCCCAAGATCGTTCCGGATAAGTTCTATCTCGGCCCGGGTCTTGCTGGAGACCGGGATCAACGGGACCCCCCTCTCTTTGCACAACTCCACGGCCTCCGAGGCGGCGTCCCATCGGTATGTTTCGTGGTCCAGCAGGGTCCCGTCCAGATCCGTGAAGATCACGAAGAACGATTTCCCTGTCAGGGTGGGGGCCGCTTGAGGGGTCATGGTTCGGGAGCTTCTACGCCTCCGCCGGTGTGTCGAAAAAAGTTGCGAGCGCCGACGAGGCAAGGCGAATATGGAGGCTGAAAAGAGCGGTTTGCATAAAGGCAAATGAGCATTTTGAGCCGAATTTTGACTTGAGCATCAGTAATCGCTTTAGTTTTTCAACATCCTTATTAAGTGAATCGCCTCTTTTCTTCCTCCACGACCTCGATCAGATCGTAAAAGATCTTGGGTAGCTTATTGGATACCCGTTCCCAGGAGACCGTCTGGGGCATCTCGAATATCCCGTGCTTGCTCTGTTCCACTTCCAGGATCGCTTCAGCCAGTCCTTTTTCGAGAAACGGCCTGAATGCTTCGTGGCTGTGAACAAATCGGAGGAACCTCTCCGTCACTCGGCTGGGTGCCGAGAGCATGTCCCCCGCCTGGAGGATGGAGTTGCGGAATACCTCCCGGACCAGGTATTCTTCGCCGTCACGATCGTAGTGGAGGTTGTTGAAACTCGAATCATCAGAGTATTTTTTTACTTGCTCTTCGGCAACGGCCTGGTAAGTTATGGCCAGATCTCTGAAAAAGGTATCGGAAATCTCAAAGCCCTCCTCGATGATCAGGGCGTTCATCAATGTGGCCACGATGTCAACGGCCATCCGGTTGAGGCCCTTGCTCCGGTCCCCCACAGAGATTTCCTGGTGTTTGTGATCGAAAGGTTCTTCCGAAAACATGACCTGGGCGGGCGAAGAAGCCTTTCGATAGACTTCTATCAATGTAAAAATTTCCACTCCCCAGTTGGTGGCGAACCGCATTCGCTTCAGCAGGTCCACATGAAAGGCCACCTCACCCGATAGCTGGTAGTTGAAGGCCAAAAGGAATTCGATGAGGTCGAGCATCTTTTCGGCCTTGCTTTCCGCAAATTTCCTTTTCAGGGACAGCAGCAGAGGGTCCAGCAAGAGCCGTTTGACCCGTCCGTACAGAGCCCTGTCCATAATCCTGGCATAATAGGCCTTGGAAAAATCGTAATTGAGGACCACCACGGGATAAAAGAGGCGGTCCAGTTGGACCCGCTTGAACGTCCTGATGTCGGCATCGATCAGACCGATGGATTCGGCCCCCAGTGCGATGGCGATCCCGAAACTCAGGAACATGTTCTTGCCTTTGCCCGGTTCGCTGAAGTCAAAGCCCGCTTCGTTCAACTGCTTGTAAATGCTCTTGAAGCCGGGCCCGTCATTCCACTGGATCAGGCAGTTTCTGAGACCATGGTTGTTGATGAGTTTCCGGAGCCGAAGGGCCTCTTCTTCCGAGGCTTTGTCGAGGCCGAAAATGACCTGGGAAATGTACCTGACGCTTTTCAACTGCTTGAGAATGTTTTCGAAAACCGGATAATTGGCAGAGTCCGTATATTCGCTTGCCAGCAATGGAATGATCAGGACGGTTTTCTTCCACTTGGAGTGGAGCCGCAACTGGGCGTTGAGCTCCCTCCGATCCTGTTTGAGCAGATGAAATGTGGTTACCCTGTGACGGGTTTGAGAAAAGTCGGAAATAGGGAAACCTCCGGAAGTTATTCGATTCAAGATTCAAGGGTCTAAGAAAGTTAGCCCAAACCACCCCCGTTGTCAACATCGGCTCCGTGGGGGGATACTTCGTAGGCTTTTCTCTTGCCAGGGGCCTTCGTGTGTTGATAATTTTAAAAAACCTCCGGACCATTGAAAGGATCGAACGAGAGATGATTCCCAGTGTGGAAACCTGCTTTCAAATGATGGATCGATACGGCATGCTCGAGCATATCAAGGAGCATTCCATTATGGTGGCCGGCGTGGCCGCCCTGATCGCCGACGGTCTCCTGAAGGCAGGGAGCAATATTTGCCTTCGGACCACGGTGGCCGGCGCCCTGATGCACGACATCGGCAAGACCCTGTGCCTGGGAAACGGAAAGGACCACGCGGCGGAAGGAGGCAGAATCTGCAGGAGACACGCCTTTGACGAAATCGAGCCGCTGGTGGCTGAGCATGTAATTCTGCGATCGTTTGATCCGGAGGGGGCATGCACAGAGCGCGAGATCGTTTATTACGCCGACAAGCGGGTGAACCACAACCGGGTGGTGAGCCTCCGGGAACGGCTGGAATATCTGCTGGAGACGTACGGGGGCGGTCTAGAATGGCGGCGGCGGGCTATTCGGAACAACTTCCGACAGTGTGTGGAGGTGGAGCACAAGCTTTTCCGCCGTTTGCCCTTCGGTCCGGAATCCGTTCAGGAGCGTGTGTTCGAAGGCCTTCCCCACAGAATCCCTTTGGATTGGGGAAGCGGGACGCGGAGCGACTCCGGCCGGGCGGGGTAGGGTAGGAGAGACAGACCATGTGGAGAACCTTTGGAATCGTGTTGATCCTTTGGGCGGCCCTGGTGGGTTGCAGGCAACAGGACCTCCATCTTAAGGTCACCTTCGATCGTACAGAAGGGCTTACGGCAGCCGACCCCGTAATATTGAAAGGCCGGACCATCGGCGAGGTGCTGTCGGTGTCCCTTCACAAGGGAGGGTCTTACACGGCGCAGGTGGTGATCGGGGCGGAATGGGCCGAGGCGGCTACGGAAAACGCCCGCTTCTGGATCGTGGACGATCCTGACCGGGAGGGGCGGAAGGCCCTTGAGATGACCGTGGAAAAGGGAGGAGGGAAACCGCTCGAGGATGGAGCCGTTGTGGCGGGTGCCGTGAAGCCTTCGAGGTTCCCGCGGATCTGGGAAGACCTCGGCGCACAATTCGAGGACTTGGCGGAGCGGTTCGAAAGATTCACCGACCGCCTGCCTGAACTCCCCGATGAGAAGGATCTGGAAAAGCTGGAAAAAGAGCTCGAAAAACTCTTGGAAAGGAGCAAGCGGGCGGGGAGAAGGGTACGGGAAAAGGTAGCCAGGGACATCATCCCACGGCTCAAGGAGGACCTCGAAAGGCTCCGCAAACGGCTGGAACGATACGGGCGGGAAGAGGACCTCAAGCCGCTGGAAAAGCAGATGGAAGGGATGAAGGAGATCTAACCGGTGGTGTCTGCCGGATGCCACTCACAGGCACGGGACGAGGGATCCGGAGCCGGCCTGTTCAGGAAAGGGAGCCGCACATCATGTCCATCCGCCTCATCGCAAAAGATCTTTACCGGCTGACCCGGGAGGTGGAGGCTCTGGAACATGCCGTTGAGGAGGCTCCCGAGGGAACCCGGCGGGAGTTGGAAGAGCGGCTGCGCAGGGTGCGGGCGGAAAGGGACCGCATGCGTGCGGTACTGGAAGGAAGCAAGGAGGAGCCCGCCTACAGGCGGCCCAGATAGCGGAGGCTTCCAGGGGGCGCGAGGCTTCGGGCCGGCGGCAGATGGAAGTGGACACGGAATTGCCTGTCTCCGATGATCTCTTTGTATCCTTCCTGAAGTGACGAAAAAAAGGACCGCAACATTTCGCGGGCCTCGGCCAGCCGGGGATCGTTTTCGTCTTGGAGATTGCCTCCATAGGCGATTCGATAGGCCTTCCTGACGCTGTCAGCGCGGCTGAAAAGGGCGGCGATACCCAGGAGCCTGTTTTCCATCTGGGTCTGGCGGGAGAAAATCCCTTCGATTTTACTGTTGAGGGTCTCCTGGAGAGCACCGTTCACAAGTCTCCACGGTGGCCGAGCCCGCCAAATAGAGCAAGGCCGTAAACAGCGTCGCGGCCAAAATCACAGGGCCCAGGATCTTGAGCGATTTCTTGAATTGCATCATGCGATTACCTCGGGGATTTCTTTGGAGGTTCCGCCTCGGCCGTCCGGGGGGCGCGGGGGTCTTGAAAGCAGGCGTGCGCCGGGAAGAAGTGAAGGTGAGTGGTTCCGGTTCAGGTAGAGATGGACGCGCGTGTTTCGCCCCGGCGTTGTCGGTCCCCTGCGGGGTCAGAGGTCATTTCGGATGATTTTTCCATTTCTTTAACCTGAATTCCCCTTGTGTTTTTCTGGGGGGCACTGCATCGGCCCGGGCGGTGTCCGGAAAGCCGCAGGCCCTCCCCCTTGACAGCGGAAAATTCGGGATTATTTGTCTTCATGGAAAGTCGGTCGATCGACGGAAACTCCATGCCCCCTGTGAGGTCCTCCAGTGCATGGCGTGTTCAAGCAAGAGGACAAGGGGCGCACATAAGGGCCTTGGGCCCCGGGTCATTGCAGGAAAGGAGGGATGGCATATGCTGTTTCAGAGAATGACTGACTGGCCTACGTGGGGCGGATTGCGACCGTTCGAGGAACTTGAGCGCATGAGAAGGCAAATGGAACGGCTTACCGAGGGACTCACCCGCGGATTGTGGAGAGAGCCCATCTCAGGGGTGTTTCCCTTGCTGAATGTGACAGAGGACAAGGAAAATTTCTACGTGCGGGCCGAACTTCCGGGCGTCAAGGCCGAGGATCTGGAACTCTCGGTGACCGGTGACAGCCTCACCCTGTCCGGCGAGAGAAAGATTGCCGCGGAAGATGAAAACGCACGGTACCATCGAAGGGAAAGAGAAGCGGGCAAGTTTAGCCGGATCGTGACCCTGCCCGCCCAGGTGGAGCCGGCCAAGGTGGAGGCCAGTTGCGCCGATGGTGTTCTGACCGTGGTTCTCCCCAAAGCGGAAGCATCAAAGCCCAAAACCATCAGCGTGAAGAGTTCCTGATGGTACCTTGGGGTGTACGAAAGGAGGGATGTAACATGTCGGTTGCGGAGAGCAAGGCGCTTCAAGCGAGAGAGAAGGCCGAGGTGAGCGCACCCGCCGAGCAGACCAGACCGGGTCTCGTTTTCACCCCGGCGGTGGATATCTTTGAAACGGAAAAGGAGATCACCCTGCTGGCCGACATGCCCGGGGTGAAATCCGAGACTTTGAACATCCATCTTCACGAGAATGTCCTGACGCTGGACGGCGACGTGGAACCCCCCGAGGGCCCCGGTGAAGTGGATGTCCTTCGGGAGTACCGGACGGGAAAATACTACCGTCAGTTCACGTTGTCCCAGGTGATCGACCAGGATAGGATCGAAGCCGGGATGACGGACGGGGTCCTGCGACTTATTCTACCGAAAGTGGAAGAGGCGACACCTAGAAAGATTAAGGTCAAGAGCAAGTGATTTGAAGGCCCCTCCGGGCGTCTGGACGCCCGGGGAATTGCAGAATTACAGTCGGCATTCATGCACGTGGAATCCCGTCGCGGCGACCCCGACAAGGACCTCGGCCCGAACCGGGCCGGGGACCCTCAAAGAGGTGTTTGAAAGATTCATGTGGGAGGGTTGCAAAATGACTGTATCCGAAAAGGCCAGAGAGAAACTTGACGAGACTACGAAGGAGATAAAGGAGACCATTGACGGCCTGAAACGGGAAGTCGCAGGCCTTACCGAGAAGATCAAGGACAAACTAAAGGGTGCGAGCGAAGATATTCGCAGGGCCGCCGAGGACCTCGCCGGAGAGGCGAAGAACCTCTCGGATCGTGTGAGGGACTTGGTGCCCGGGGCCAAAAAGGGAGGTGGACTGCCGGCCCGAGCGGGAGGCCCGCCCGCTGTTCACCCTGATCTCTGGTGGGAGCGGTTCCATGAACTGCGAAGGGCCACAAATCGGATTTTCGATGATTTTTTGCGCGACCTCCGCTTTTTTGGGGCCCCCATGAGAAATCCATGGGAATGGGAACTCGGCCCCCCGGCCTCCGCATGGCCCCCGGCGGATCTGATCGAGACCGACGAAGAGGTGGTGCTCAAAGTGGAGTTGCCGGGGGTGAAGGAAGACCGCCTGGAGGTGTCCTTGAGCGAGGGCAGGCTTTCCATTCGCGGAGAGAAATTGGAAGAGGAAGAGTGGAAGGAACGAGGTACCCATTACCTGGAAAGATCCTACGGATTATTTCACAGGACATTCCGCCTGCCCTGTGAGGTCGACGAGGATAGGGCCAGCGCTACCTTCAAGGCCGGGGTACTGACGGTCCGCCTCCCCAAGACAGAGGCAGCACGCCTTCGGATGAAACGGATTCCGGTTCAAACCGGTTGACGCCATTTGAGATCGGTTGCGACAGGAGGCCGGGATACGGATTCGTTGGGGATCCCCGGCCTCCAGGTTTTCGGACCATGATCCGCTTGCGGGGCAGAGAAGTCATGGGTCCCCCCCCCCCCCGGTGGGGCTTTCGAGTTGTTCCCTCTGTCCTAGACCTTGCCTTCCTTCACCAGTCGGGCGAAGTATTCGAAGGAACGGTCATAGGTGGCCTCGCCTTCGCTGGAAAAGCAGCACCCCGGCAACTCTCTCATCCTCAAGTGATAGGCAATGCATTCGCAGCAGATTCCCTTTCGGGAGCAGGGTTCGTAGGTGCAGGCGCATCGCTCGAGGTTCCGGTCTTTGTTGCATTCCATGGCGGTTTTTTCCTCTCCTTGATTGAGACCTAAGTTGAGAAATGATTTTGAGATCCTTATACCCCATTTGGGCGCTTTTCAGCAAACCCAAAACCCGGGGCGCCGGGGGCGAGCGCACTGCGCACTTTATTGACAGAGCCGCGGTGGGAGGAGAAACGGCCTCCCGATACACAGTCGGGTTTCATCCGATTCTTCCCTTTCCCCGGCATTGACCCGATGGCGCGAAAGGTCGCTTTTAGCGCTTGACAAAAGGGTTTTTTTGGTGATTATCATCCGTTTTGATGTTCATATTTTGAACGGCTGCCCCGACCCTTTTGCGGTCCGTCACCCGCGAGAGTCCGGTTCATGCGGCCCCCGCCCCGGAAATCATGGACAAGGAAGATTTCTACGCCCTCAAGATCATGGGTGAAATCGAACGGGACGACAGCCCCAGTCAGAGAGAGCTTTCACGCCGTCTGAATATTTCCTTGGGGCTGGTGAATACCTTTCTCAAAAGGCTGGTGGAAAAAGGGTATTTCAAGGTCAAGACCATGCCGCGGAACCGGGTGAAGTACTTCCTCACGCCCAAAGGCCTGGCCCGCAAGAGTAAACTCACCGTTGAATACCTGAAATACTCCGTGGACTTCTACGGGGAGATCAAGAAGCTCCTTTTGGAAAGATACGGTGCCATGGAACGGTGCGGGATCCGGTCCGTGGTTTTTTATGGGGCCGGTGAAGTGGCCGAACTGGCCTACCTCTATCTCCAATTGACCGGGCTGCGGCTTGCGGGCATCGTCGATCCGGAGCAGGAGGGAAAGGCGTTTTTCCAGCGGAGTACAAAGGCGCCCGGCTGGCTGGCGGGATCCGATTGGGACGCCGTTCTCATCACCCGCCTTGACGACCCCGTGCGCGACATCAAACGACTGACGTCCGAAGGAATCGAAAGGGACAGGATATTTACGTTATGAGCGAAGATGCGCCCAAGTGGTATGCCATTCACACGAGGAGCCATTTCGAGGTCAAAGTGTACCAAGGGCTCACGGGAAAGTCCATCGAAGCGTTTCTGCCCAGGGTCCAGGTGATGAGCCGGCGCAAGGATCGCCGGATGAAGATTTTTGTACCCATGTTGCCGGGTTATGTGTTTGTCAGGACACTTCTGCGGCCGGAAGAGTATTACCCGATTCTCAAGACCCCTGGTGTTGTGCGCATGATTTCGTTCAAGGGGAAACCGGTGCCTGCGAGGGAAGACGAAATCGCCTCACTCATGATCCTGGATGGAACGGACCGGACCGTGCAGAACCGGCAGTACATGAAACGGGGTGATCGGGTAATGATCATGGAAGGGCCTCTCAAGGGGCTTGTGGGTTTTTACCTGCGCCACAAGGGACAATCGGACAAGGTGGTGGTCTCCGTGGAGCTGCTCAGGCGTTCCTTGGCCGTGGAGATAGAGGATTGGGCCCTGGAGAAGGTGTCTTGAGCGGTTCGGAGGTGGTGTCAGGTCTCAACTTTTGACATGCCCATGTCAAAGGTAAAGACCTGACATCCTGTGATAATAGTCCAGTAAAATCAAATAGATCAATCGGATCCGTCCGGGGACGGAAGGGGCGGAGCTGTGGCTGTGGAAAAGGAGCCCAAATGAAATCACTGATTACGGGGGGCGCGGGTTTTATAGGGTCACATTTGGCCGAGGCACTCATCGCAGGAGGTCAGGAGGTCTTTGTCATCGACAACCTGTGGACCGGTGAATTGAAGAACATCTCCTCGATTCAGCAACACGAAAGGTTTCATCTGGTGGTGGACACCATCCTGAATGAATCGGTCATGAACGAACTTGTCTTCAAAGTGGACCATATCTACCACCTGGCAGCGGCCGTGGGCGTCAAAACCATCATGGACCATCCCGTGGAGACCCTGGACACCAACGTAAAGGGCACGGAAGTTGTCCTGCGCCTGGCCAACCGTTTCAAGAAGAAGGTCTTCATCGCCTCCACCTCGGAGGTATACGGAAAGCATGTGGAGCACACCCTGTCCGAGGACGACAACCGCGTCATGGGGTCCGTGAAAAAGAGACGGTGGGCCTACGCCTGCAGTAAGACGCTGGACGAGTTCCTGGCCCTGGCCTATTTTGACGAGAAGAAACTGCCGGTGGTGGTGGGAAGACTCTTCAACACGGTGGGCCCCAGGCAGACAGGCCGGTACGGCATGGTGCTTCCAACTTTCGTACAAAGCGCTCTTCTTGGAAAGCCGATCACCGTTTTCGGGGACGGCAACCAGACGCGTAGCTTCACCCATGTCCTGGATGTGGTGCAAGCCGTGACGCGACTGATGGAAGAGCCTGCCGCGGAAGGAGAAGTGTTCAACGTGGGCAACGACCACGAGGTGAGCATTCTGGACCTGGCCCGTGTGGTAAAAGAGATGACCGGAAGCGACTCGAAGATCGAACTGATCCCATATGAAAAGGCCTACGGTCCGGGATTCGAGGACATGGAGCGGCGATGCCCGAACCTGGACAAAATTCGCCGGGTCATCGGATTTGAACCTAAGTACGACCTGGAAGCCATTGTGCGAAGCGTAATCGAATACTTCAAGAGCTGAGGCCCCTGATCGGGGCGATGTCCTTTGGTTGCCGGGGGGAGCGACGCCGGCAGGAGGGCGTTCGGGAAGGAGAGCTTGGCTATGAACATCCTGAGAGCTTTGAAAAATGTTCAATTTTCTTCAAGTGCAAGGAAGGCTGGATTTTTTGCCGCAGGAATACTTGTGGCATTTCGAGGAGTAGAGGTTGCGCCTGATCCGTCTGCCGTGAGGCGGCCACAGGCAGGCGCCGCAATTGGGCAAGGGGAGGCGTTTTTCAAATGTCTCGTCCTCAAACTCGCGTTTGCCTGTTGTTTGATTCTGTTTGCGCCGGCCGGCGGTTTCGCGGAAGACCTGGTGCGGATCCCATGCGAGGTCCTGGAAGTATCGCCTGAGCCCGATACCGATGCAGCGCGCCTAAGTGGTTGCCGTTTCATGCTCATTCACCATGCCAATGCCGCGGACCGCCCGCTCTTGTCCCGCTGGCTCAAGGAGAACAGCGGGAAAGAGGTGACCTTTGTGGTGGACCGGGAAACAGGAAGGGGTGTCCTTTACCGATTGGCCCATTGTTTCGGAAGGGGCCTGTTGATCCATGGGGAAAGCCTCAAGGTCGAGGCACGGGACATTATCGAGGTTTTCCTGACGCCGGCTCAACGCAAAAAACAGGACAAAGAGGTCCGCAAGTAGGTGACGGCACGACAGGATCCAACAGGTTGCTCTGAGGACGGGAAGGATTTCCCCGGGAACCCGCCGGGGACATCAGGGTAGGAAGGAATACTCCCATGAAAAAAGAGGACAGAATTTATGTTGCGGGGCACCGAGGGCTGGTGGGCTCGGCCATCCTCAGAAAGCTTAAAAATGAGGGTTACGACAATCTGCTGATAAGGGCCCATAAAGAACTGGATCTCACGCACCAGGAATCGGTAGAGAAATTTTTTGAGCGGGAAAGGATCGACCACGTCTTTGTGGCAGCCGCCCGTGTGGGGGGCATACTCGCCAACAACACCTATCCCGCGCAGTTCATATACGAAAATCTGATGATCCAGTCCAACATCATTCATGCGGCATACAGAAACGGCGTCAAGCGTCTTCTCTTCCTCGGAAGTTCCTGCATCTACCCCAAGGCATGTCCTCAGCCGATGCGGGAGGAACATCTGCTCTCCGGTCCCCTCGAACCCACCAACGAACCCTATGCCGTGGCGAAGATCGCGGGGATCAAGATGTGCCAGTCCTACAATCGGCAATACGGGTGCAGTTATGCATGCCTCATGCCCACCAATCTCTACGGACCCAATGACAACTTCGATCTGGAGACATCCCACGTGTTGCCGGCCCTGATTCGCAGGTTTCACGAGGCAAGGACGGAGAGGAAACCCAGGGTTGAGATCTGGGGCACGGGGACGCCCCGGCGGGAATTGATGCACGTGGACGATCTGGCCGACGCCTGCCTTTTCGTGATGAACCTCTCGGACAGGGTCTACGAAGAATTGAAGGACCCCCTGGGCCTGATCCTTTTGAACGTAGGCACGGGCAAAGACCTCCCCATCCGGGAACTGGCCGAGACCGTGGCCCGGATCGTGGGCTTTGAAGGGGAGATCGGGTACGATACCACCAAGCCCGACGGCATGCCCCTCAAATGTCTCGATGTGAGCCGCATGCAGGGGCTCGGATGGCGGGCCCGGATCGACCTGGAAACAGGTATCCGCGAAACTTACCAGTGGTATCTGGAAAACCTGGCCGAAATTCCTTGAAGTTTGCCACGGCCTCCTAGGAGGAGCCCGTCTGCTGGTAGGTGATTTAGGTTGGGGGTGGAAAATCACGGCTCATGGTGGAAGGATGCAAGACCGATGAAAGGGCGGGGAGCAGAAAGAGCAATCGGAGGTAAGGTGAATGCCTTTTGAGAAGAAGATTCTCTGCATCGGCGCAGGCTACGTGGGTGGACCCACCATGGCGGTGATCGCGGCCAAGTGCCCTCAGTACAAGGTCACGGTGGTGGACATCAACCCCCGTCGCATCGCGGCGTGGAATTCGGACATCCTGCCCATTTACGAGCCGGGCCTCGACCACGTGGTCAACTCGTGCCGCGGCCGAAACCTCTTCTTCAGCACGGAGATCGAGAAAGGGATAAGGGAAGCGGACATCATTTTCGTGAGCGTCAACACCCCTACCAAGACCTACGGGGCGGGTGCCGGCATGGCCGCCGACCTTCAGTACTGGGAGAAGACGGCCCGGCAGATCCTCGAAAACGCCCGAGGCCCCAAGGTCATCGTGGAAAAAAGCACCCTGCCCGTCAAGACCGCCCAGGCCATGGAGCGGATCCTCACGGCGGAAAACAACGTCCATTTCGAGGTCCTGTCCAACCCGGAATTCCTCGCGGAAGGCACGGCCATCCGGGACCTCGAGGACCCGGATAGGGTCTTGATCGGCTCGCGGGAGACGGAAAGCGGCCTCAAGGCCCGGGAGGAACTCGTCTCCATCTATGCCAACTGGGTCCCCCGGGAAAGGATCCTCACCACGAACGTCTGGAGCAGTGAGCTGTCCAAACTGGTGGCAAACGCCTTCCTGGCCCAGCGGATTTCCTCTATCAACGCCATTTCCGCCCTGTGCGAAAAGACGGAAGCGGACGTGACTGAAGTGGCCCGGGCCGTGGGCATGGACAAGCGGGTGGGGGACCGGTTTCTGAACGCAAGCGTGGGCTTCGGGGGTTCCTGTTTCAAGAAGGACATCCTGAACCTCGTCTACCTGTGCAGGTACTACGGGCTTTCCGAGGCGGCCGACTATTGGGAAGGGGTGATCCGGATCAATGAATATCAAAAGGAACGATACGTGTTGAATATGCTCGCCGCCATGTTCAATACCCTGGCGGGAAAAAAGATCTGCTGCCTGGGCTTCGCCTTCAAGGCCGACACCGGAGACACTCGAGAGAGTCCTGCCATCTTCGTGGTCCGGAGGCTGGTGGAGGAACGGGCCCACGTGGTGGTGAGCGATCCCCAGGCCCTCCGAAACGCGCGGCAGGATCTTGAGGACTTGGGGGACGCTGTGCGGTACGAGGATGATCCTTATGAAGCGGCCCTGGACGCCCACGCCCTGGCGGTGATCACGGAGTGGCCCCAGTACCGTGATCTGGACTATGAGCGTATCTACAGGAACATGCACAAACCTGCTTTTGTTTTCGACGGCCGGAACATCCTGGACCATCTACAGGAACATGCACAAACCTGCTTTTGTTTTCGACGGCCGGAACATCCTGGACCATCAGATGCTTCACCAAATCGGGTTCAACGTTTATCCCATCGGAAAGCCGCCGTTGACCCATTTTTGAGTGTTCCCCCGGCTGAAAAGAGGAGCCTTCCATGAAATACCACGCCAGGAAGCGAATACTGGTCACCGGCGGCGCGGGGTTCCTGGGATCCCATCTGTGCGAACGCCTGGTGGAAGAAGGCCACGACGTAATCTGCCTGGACAACTTCTTCACGGGCACCAAGCAGAACATCGCTCACCTCCTGGGGCGCGCCAATTTCGAGGTGATACGCCACGACCTGGTCCAGCCCATCTTCCTGGAGGTGGACGAAATTTACAATCTGGCCTGCCCCGCATCCCCCATCCACTATCAGCACAACCCGGTCAAGACCATCAAGACCAGCGTCATGGGCGCCATCCACATGCTGGGTTTGGCCAAGCGGGTCAAAGCCAAGGTGCTTCAGGCCTCCACCAGCGAGGTCTACGGTAACCCCACCGTCCACCCCCAGAAGGAAGATTATTGGGGGAATGTAAACACCATTGGGCCCCGATCCTGCTACGACGAGGGCAAGCGGTGCGCCGAGACCCTCTTTTTCGACTACCACCGTCAGAACGGTGTGAATATCCGCGTGGCACGCATCTTCAATACCTATGGTCCCAGGATGCACCCCAACGACGGGCGGGTGGTGAGCAACTTCATCGTGCAGGCTCTCAAGAATGATCCCATAACGGTCTACGGGGACGGCTCCCAGACTCGATCTTTTTGTTTCGTGGACGACATGATCGAAGGTCTCATGCGCTTTATGCAGGGGCCGGACGACTTCGTAGGGCCCGTGAATTTAGGCAACCCGGCCGAGTTCACCATCCTCGAACTGGCCGAGGAGGTCCTGAAGATTACCGGGGCCTCCTCGGAAATCGTTTTCAAGCCCCTCCCCCAGGACGATCCCGTCCAGCGGCAGCCGGACATCGGCCTCGCCGAGGCCAAACTGGGCTGGGAACCCAAGGTCCCGCTTCGAGAGGGCATCGAAAAGACGGTGCAGTACTTCAGGGAATTTCTCGGGTGAATTGTCGATCAGGGTGAGATTACAACTATATAGGGTGAAGCCAACGAGGGACTTTGCGAGGTCTTGCGACCTTTGAAAAACGCCCCTTTTTGCCCAATTTAGGCGTCACGCTCAGATTTTAATGGGGCCTGGAAATCCTGGCCCTCTGAGCCCGGATAGTCCGATTCAAGCGATGAGACCTTTGCACAACCTGCCGCAAAATGTCATCTGGCAGGGATAAGGAGAGAGGGCAGAAAGCTGAAAGTTGGCAAAGAGATTGGAGCTTTGCGGCTTCCAGCTCGTAGGCCTTCCAGGCCGGAGGGTTGAACAGTACTTTGGTCTTGAGCCACTTGCATTACAGCCTCCGGCTTATAGAGGCGAGCCTACGCTTCGGAGAGGACCTATGGGGCGAGGTTTACGAAGATCATAAAGAACTTATGGGACAGGATGCGTAGGCAGATGGCATTCAATATATTCCGAGGGGCAAGGATTTTGGCTGTCACCTAAAAAAGCAAGGGGGAAGTGTGCCCGAAGAGCAAAAAGGGGCACCCAGGGGATGAAGAAACCTCTCTTGAGGGCGGGATGAGAGGAGTATCCACAAATAATCCAGCCAAGATTGCCAAGGATCCAAAAGGTTGTGATTAATTTTGTCAAGAATCAAGTTCGAGAGGATGGGTTTGTGCCCGCTCCCAAAAATTCAAAGGTCTCAAAACGGATATCTCTGAGGGTTCATACCTTTAGGCTGTCCCTTCCATTGGGTCCTTGGCCCTTCTTACCTCCTGCTGAAACCAGGTCTGACATGCTCCTAAATTGATCGTTTTCAATCTGGCAAGAAGAGTAATTGTGTTTGAATATGCTTCTGTTGGGGTAAAGTTGACCTCTTTCAATGGCTCACCCATGGGGTGCATCCCAAGAATGGTATAGAGAGCCTTTTGCCAAATTGAAAACCCGTCGGGATTTTCGGATTTCACCGCATCTGCTGTGTTGCCGGAAACTCGACGTACGGGAAGTACGCCTTCGCTTCCGGACGCCTTGCATCTGCGGCAAACTCGAAAATCGCTCAATTTAGGATCCTCTCTTTTCAACTGTAGGAACTCGACGTTGCCAAACAAAGCATGCTTCTCTAGAGCCAGGATCAGAGTTCTGCGGGTCATCTCTCGCATGAACATCGGGGGGCCTTCGCTTCACGTCTATTACCTGACCGAAGGCCTGCGAAAGGATCGTTTTGAATCCCATTTGGTGGTCGGGAAGGTCTCCCACCTGGAGGGCAGCATGGAGGATCTCTTTTCAGGGCCCTGGCGGCCCCTGACGACGATTCCTGAGTTGCGCCGGGAGATCAATGTAAGGAGGGACCTGATCGCCTTCTTCAAGCTCTTGAGAATCATCCGATCCAAAAAGCCCCACATCGTGCACACGCATATGTCCAAGGCCGGGTACCTGGCGCGGTTGGCGGTCGTGTTCCTGCGCGTCTTCGGGCGCAGGAGGATTCTGGCGGTCCATACCTTTCACGGGAATGTCTTTTCGGGGTACTTCAGCCCTTGGAAGTCTAAATTGTTTCTGCTGATTGAACGGATGTTGGCTCGGTTCACGGATGCGATAATCGCCATCAGCGAAGGGCAACGACGGGACCTCGTTCATCGTTTTCGGGTGGCAGGTCCAGACAAGATACGTATGATCCGGCTTGGGTTCGACCTGGAACCCTTCCTGAGTAACGACGCGTTGAAGGGCCGCTTCCGGGAGCGACTGGGTATGGGGGTGGACCAAAGGCTCGTGGGGATCGTTGGAAGACTGGTACCCGTGAAGAACCACCGCCTTTTCCTGGAGGCCGTAAGGCAACTGAAAGAGGCAGACCCTGGGGATCAGACGCGTTTTGTCGTGGTGGGGGACGGGATGCTCCGGGGGGAATTGGAGAACTTGGTGCGGGATCTGGAGGTCGCGGACCGGGTGATCTTTTCAGGGTGGCAACGGGAGATGGCTTCTGTTTACGCGGACTTGGACCTTTTGTGCCTAACCTCTATCAATGAAGGCACACCGGTTGCCGTCATTGAGGCCATGGCCTCGGGCGTGCCGGTGGCGGCCACGGACGTGGGAGGGGGGCCGGATCTTCTAGGGCCGGTAGTAGGGTCTTCGGGAGAAGCACTCTATGCCGTCTGCGAGCGGGGGCTGATGTGCAGGCGTGGAGATCCTGAATCGGTGGCCTGGGCCATTCGGGACGTGATCCTGGGGGCCGTGCCCGAGTTGGACCGTTGTGTGATGCGCGCAAGGTTGTATGTTGCCCAATACTACTCTCGGGGGCGCCTGGTGGAGGACGTGGAAAACCTGTATGAATCGCTTCTGGAGGGGTGTGGGAGGGCAGGGAAAGCCAAGAGGGATAGGCTGAAGAGGGTCCTGACGGGATTGGAGTGTGATCGCGGTGTCGGTGGCATCATTCGTTGTTTGATAAACGGGTGGGCTTGACATCGAAGTCGCTAAGTGTTCAAATTATGAACGTTCATAAAATGAACGGTCTTGCCGATTTAGTAAGCGGGCCTCAGGCAGAGGCGTGCTGGAATTTTGATGGGTGTTTGAGGGGAGGTTTCCACTGATGGCTTCCAATGGATCCGGATTTGAAAGGATCCTCATCACGGGGGGGGCGGGTTTCGTGGGAACTAACCTGGCCCTGAGTATGAAGAGAGACCGGCCGGACACCCGGGTGGTTTGCCTGGACAACCTCCACCGCAGGGGCTCCGAGCTGAACTTGGAGCGGCTTCGGACAGCCGGTATTTCATTCGTCCATGGGGACATTCGGTGCCGGGAGGACCTGGAGGCAGTGGGCGCCTTCGACTTACTCCTGGAATGCTCGGCGGAACCCTCTGTGCTTTCGGGCTACCGTGGTTCCCCGGAATACCTGATCCAGACCAACCTTGTGGGGACCGTAAACTGTCTGGAGGCATGCCGGAAGCAGGGCGCGGCCATCTTGTTTCTTTCTACGTCGAGGGTTTATCCCATGGAGGCGATTCGTCGGCTGACCTATCGGGAGACCGACTTCCGGTTGGAACTTGGAGGAAATATCGGGGTTCCGGGTGTATCCGAGGAGGGCTTCAGCGAGGCATTCCCTCTCGAGGGGGCACGTTCTCTCTACGGTGCCACCAAACTCTGCTCCGAAATCCTGATCCAAGAGTACGTGGATGCGTATGGCCTGCAGGCCGTGATCAATCGCTGCGGCGTGATAACCGGGCCGTGGCAGATG
>JAFDIS010000094.1 GCA_019307945.1 Deltaproteobacteria bacterium
TCAGCGTCATCAAATCTAAAGGCGTTCGCAGCGTCGCACAAAAAATGCGGCAACTCTCTTGCAATGTGCGCTTGGTCTTTGACTATTTGCGCATGACTCAAAACTCATGTGTCCACCCCTTGCGACATTAGAACAAAATCACCGTGAAGGATGGCTCCCTTTACAGGAATTCGGTTTCGCATGGTGATATACAGGGAGATCAGCTTCTCCAAAACGCCCCTGGCAAGGGATCTTGGAGATGACAGATCCAGGCGAATGGCTCCCAATGCCTGTTTCATCTGGCTGAAGGCGCCCTCATCTGTTCCATTGCCCTTAGGATTGTAAGGCCCCGCGGGTATCAGCTCTATCCCATGGGTTTGAAGGTAGCCGAGGGTGTTCCCACTGAGATTGCCGCTGCCATGATCACAAAGGATCCCCAGGGGATCGCCCCAATCCTTGCGATGAGCCTCCAGCACCTTGATCACTTCATCTGATGTTTCCGAATCCCCCACACTGAAGGCTGTATGGGCAAATGTCTTTACATCCACGCTCAGCTCCACGTTGAATTTGTAGGGCTCTTTATCAAGCCATACAGTAAGTTCACTGCCGTCAATGCTGAGAAGACCGTTGGGGATCTCCTTGCGGAGACTCTGGTAAAATCGAAGCCGTCTTTTTCTGGTCCTAACAGCAAATAGCCCATTGGCAATGAGAACCTCTCGCACCTTTCGCTTGCTCAGATGAATATCGTACTCTTTTCTGAGCTGTTCGGTAAACCCCTTGAGCCTTAGCCGTCTCCCCCTGCTTTTTAGATCTTCAGCGGCCTGAACAATGACCCTGACCATCTCAACGGTAATCTTGGCCTCCTTTCCCCTTCTATCCGGAAGATTAAAGGGTCTCATGTCCTCCTTGTGCGCCGTGTTTGTGGCGTAATCAAAGCTCTGGTTCCAATCGCTCAACACACTGGAAGAGACTTTCAGGACCCAGGCGGCCTCCCTCAAAGAGAGGGGCCTTGTTCGCAGAAACTTTACCGCTTTTTCCTTTTCCGTTTGTGTGTGGTGTTTTTTTAGCAGCCGACAGCTCGTCCACCCCATGGATCTCCCATGCTAACTTGAGGCCTTCGTGTTCGATCTCCAGACGGCGGTATCGCTCTTCTAGAGCCTCCTGTTCGGACTTGAGTCGGGCCAGTTCCTCTTCAGAGACCTTGCCCTTATCACGTACTATCTCCAGGCTCTCGGCCCATTGGTACCCTGTCTTACGGGATACTCCGGCCCTCTCACAAATGCTCTTTACATCAGCATCCTTTGCCAGCCCTTTGTCCTTGAGGATCTGTCGGGCTTTAATCAGTATGGCCACTTCTTCTGCATTCAGACGATCCGACATAAGCTCCTCCTAAGGAAAGGGGTCGGCCCAGAAGGTAAAGGGTCACTTTACCTTCTGGACCAACCGTCACGTTAAGGATACTGCGCTCTATCCTGTAGGAAGAATACCAACATGGACTCTGCAGGTCGAGTTCTTTTCCCAGATTAGAAAGCACTTGCTCTGTCAGGCCGTGAAATCGATCATCTTCAGCCTGGTCCGGGCACCATTTAAAATGGCATGACACTCTCCCCAATCTACTTCCGCCTCAAAACCAAGGTCCGGATCCAGAGGGATAAATACATCGTCAACACCAAGCCCCAATCTCTTCCCGGCATCATGGACATATCTTCTTACTGCCCGTTCACTCCCCTCATAGCCATGCTCCCGGCACAGTCGATTGAAGATCCTTCTTGCCGTATGGCGTTGCTTTTTGGGATTCTCTTTATCCCCCTTCAGCCATCTGTCGATGATATCCAGGTAGGGCCCCAGAACAGGGTACGGCTGCCTTTTCCTGCTCTGGTACCCACAGTACTCCTCCCGCAGAGCCTTTTTTACCGTGTTTCTTGAATGACCCGTTTCCCGTGCAATCTCCCTGATCTTCTTCCCGTATACACGATGCGCTGTCCTGATATACCTGTATTGATCCACCGTTATCATGCTCCTTTCACCTCCGGAACCTTGATACCCTATCGGATATCCCCTTTCCAGAGGCCTCTTCGGGTGGGTCAATTTTAGGTTGCCGTTTCTACTCCATGTGGGTCAATTTTAGATTGCCACAACCAGGATGAGCAAGTAAATCCCGAAATTGATCAATTAAGGGCATATCTGGAAAAGACCAGGGCCTTGTATGATGCGCTTTCCTTAGCCCGAATCCCGGATTAGAAAGGCCGGCCCCGATCATTCGAAGCCGGCCTTCCAGGGGGAAAGAGTAATGTTGCTTACGTCCTCTATATTACTGCAAGACGTTTGCCATTCAGGGTAGAAGAGCGGCCAGGGGGGCGTAACTACCTGAATTCGAAGGGTAAAGCCTCATGATGCGCACGCCGGGGCGGGGAAGCAGGGTGGGCTTCTTTGTTGCGATTTTTTAACAAACTGTGGGGTCGATCAACGCTTTAACGTATAACTATATGAATTTATTATTCTTTTTTTGTTAAAATTTTTTAACAACTATGTCAACAAACCGTATTTTTTCATCTTGTAGTGCATAACGTGACGGCTGATCCCCAGCATTTCCGCCGCCCTCGACTGTACATGGTTCGTGTACGCCAGTGCCCTCTGGATCAGTTTTTCTTCCACCTGTTCGAGGGCTTCCGGCAAAGGCATGTTGAGAGGAACTATTTTATTTAGATCGATTTCCGTTTCTTTGCGATCCAGAATTTCCGGTGGGAGGTGCTCCGGAGTGATTTCGTCGCCGGGACACAGCACCAGGGCCCTTTCGATCACGTTTTCAAGTTCCCGGATGTTTCCCGGCCAATCATAGCTGAAAAGGATCTTGTGCACTTCCGGGGCCAGGCGCACCTTCCTGTTACGGGAACCCTTGTACTTTTCCAGGAAATGTTCGGAGAGCAAGGGAATATCTTCGATCCGCTCCCGGAGAGAGGGGACTCGTATCTCCATCACGTTGAGCCGGTAGAAGAGATCCTCCCGGAAGGTTCCGGCCGCCACGTCGTCTCTGAGATTTCGGTTCGACGCGGAGAGGATGCGCACATCCACCCGGATGGTCCTCGTTCCTCCCACCCGCTCGAATTCCATTTCCTGGAGCACGCGCAGGAGCTTCACCTGTAGGGATGCGGGCATGTCGCCCACCTCGTCCAGGAACAGCGTGCCGCCGTCGGCCACTTCAAAGCGCCCCTTTCGCATGGACACGGCTCCGGTGAAGGCCCCCCTCTCATGGCCGAACAACTCACTCTCCAGCAGGGTCTCGGCCAGGGCGCCACAGTTGACGGATATGAAAGGCCGATCTGATCTCGGGCTGTTGAAATGAATCGCCTTGGCGATGAGTTCCTTGCCGGTCCCGGAAGGGCCTGATATGAGAACCGAAGTCTTCGAAGGGCTTACTCGATCGATCAGATCGAAAATCTCGCGCATGGCCTTGCTCTTGCCCACGATGTTGCCGTAGGTGAAGCGTTCCGAAAGGGCCCGGCTCAATCGTTTGTTCTCCTGGATCAGCCGGTAATTCTCCAAGGCCTTTCTTACTGTGAGCTTCAGTTGTTCGTTCTGGAACGGTTTGGTGATGTAATCGAAGGCATGTTTTTTCATTGCCTCCACAGCCATTTCGATGCTGCCGTACGCGGTCATGACGATGACCGGGACCTCCGGCTTGGCCTCTTTGCAGGCCTCGAGCAATTCCATGCCGCTCATTCCCGGCATTTTCACATCCGTGATAACCAGGTCCAGGTCCGACTGGTGGATGAGACGCAGGGCTTCTCGGCCGTCCGAGGCGGTGAGGATCTCGTATCCTTCCGGGGCCAGCAAGGCCTCCAGTATCACGAGATAGTTTTTTTCGTCGTCCACGATCAGTACGGTGTCCATGGTACGTCCTCTATCAAACCTGGGGTTCATTGCACCGCCGGGGTCACCTGGGCAGGCGCAGCAGGACCCGGGTAAATGCACCCTCCTTGCTTTCGATCCACACGTTTCCTCGGTGACATTCGACGATGTTGCGCACGATGGAAAGCCCCAGGCCGGTGCCCTTGTGGCGCGTGGTGAAAAAAGGATCGAATATCCGTCTGAGGTTTTCTTCGCCGATACCGCAGCCCGTATCCTGGACGCCCACCAGATAGTGATCCTTTTCTTCGGAAACCGTGACCTCCAGCCTGCCGCCTTCCTCCATAGCCTGAATGGCGTTCAGAAAGATGTTGAGAAAACCGCGGTAAAGCAGGTCCGGGTCCCCCTGGAGCCTCAGGGATCTTCCGTCGAGGTCCGTTCGCACGGCGATCTTCTTTTTGGCAAGCTCCGTTTCAAGAAAAGTCAGATTTTTGCGGATGATCTCTCCAAGGTCGCAGTCCCGGAACTGGGGCTCGTGGGGCCTGGCGAAATCCAGGAAGTCGGTGACCACATTGTTCAGGCGGTCTGATTCCTCAATGATTACATCGGACAGGACCTTTTGCATTTCCTGCCCCGTGGAACAGGAGCGGAGTTGCTCCGCCGTGCTGCGGATGATGCCCAGGGGATTTCGGATTTCGTGCGATACCCCCGCACACATCTGTCCCAGGGCCGCCAGGCGTTCCGCTTGGTGGAGTTGGGCCTCCAATTCCCTCCGCTCCCTTGCCCTCTCCTCGATGGTCCGTTCGGCCTTCCTGACCACCAGCAGGAGCGCCAGAAAGATGAGGCCCATTATGAGGATGGAAAGCCCGAAGATCAGGTACTGGAACCGGACGATGGAACGATATTCGCTGCTCAAATCCTGGATGATTTCAAACACCCCGAAGACGGTCCCGCTGTCGTCTGCGAAGGAGACGAAGCCTTTCAAGGGGATGAAGGTCCGGAGCCTTTTCCTCCCACCCATCCGATCGATCCCCAAACCCCACAGGTCGTCCTTTTCAGACAAGAGACCGGAGAAGTGCTCACCCCGTACCGCCTTCTTGTAGCCGATGCTCTCCTGGACCTTTTTGCCGATCAATTGGGGGTCCGTGCTGTAGGCGATGACCCCCTGCGTGATGGCGTAAATATTGACCAGTTCCACGTTGAATCCGTGGATGGTATTTTTCACAACACGGTCCATGAGATCATACTGGGCGCTCTCGCGAAGGCTGATTTTTCCATAGCGGCTGGTCACCGGGATCACGAAATTCTGGAAGACCTGATGATTGAGGTTTTCTCCCACAAAATAGGCCTGGTTTTCGTAGCTCCGCATGAGCATGTCCTTGGCGTTCTGAGAAATGACCACGGAAAATGGAAAACTGAACAGGGCCAGGATGATGAAGCACGCGTAAGCGAAAAACTTCACCAGCCGGAACTGGCCGCCGCCGGGCAATTTGGTTTGGGGGGTGCTCATGCCGGGATCTTCCACCTCGAAACGTCGGGGCGCATTCCATTCCGCACGGGCCAGGGGTTCAGGCCAGGGACGCTTCGGATTTTTTTGACCTATTCTAAGCGCAGGAAATCAGGGAGGTCAACCAATTAGCCGGAAATCCCAAGGGGGCCTTTTCGATCATTTACGCCTTGACGCATCAGGCCTGAAAACACCATGATGAAACCCGTCGTGGGGTCCTCTTCAGCCTGGGAAGGGGGCAGCGTTCTTGAGACACAATCCTGCCGGGGGCGTGCAGGGGGAAACAGAGCGCGGGCCGGGTTTGGCCCATTGGGAACTTCGGGGGTGCCATGGGAAAGGCGGATCCGAAACAACTGCCACACATGCTTTTTGCCGACCAAGAGGGCAGAATTTACGACCATCCCTTCTACAGGATGGCTGCCTTTTCGGGCGACCGCTATTTTCGCCTTGGGGAGGGAGACTTGGTGGAGATGCCCGAGTTCAGCAAGCTATTCTTCTTTCCCCATTGCCCGCCGGTGGGCCTCAACCCCAGCACCGGTCGGCATGAAGTGGTGCACGCCACCCGGGTGGATGGGAAACGGAGGCGGATTTTCGCCGTTGCGGCTTTTCTTGAACCGGGTTTCGTGCGATCCGCTCTGCCGGCCGTGGATTACGGCCCCAAGCGCTATGTGCTTCCTTCCTGGGCCTACACGGCCGTGGGCTTTCGCGGGGGCCGCTATTGGGCCGCGGGCTTTCGCATCGAGTACAACAAGAAATGGGATCCCCGCAATTATGATGACCGGGAACTGGTTCCCGCCATGGCCCGGTTCAGGGAACATGCGCCGGTGGGAAGGCTTACCGAGCACCTTTCCACATGCGCGGTGCATCACCACTGCTTTGCGGCCAAGAACCTCTTCTTGGGCCGGTGGGAGGCCCCCCTTCCCGTGAGCAGGTATTGCAATGCGGCCTGTCTCGGATGCCTCTCACTTCAGCCCGATTCGTCCTGCGAGGCCTCCCACCAGCGCATTTCATTCACTCCCTCTAAAGAAGAGGTCGTGAGGCTGGCGGTGGGACATATCGAGCGGGCCCCGGAGCCCATTGTGAGTTTCGGCCAGGGATGCGAGGGGGAACCCCTCACGGAATACCGCCTGATCAGGGACAGCATCCTGGCGATCCGCGAGCGGACAGGACGAGGCACGATAAATCTGAACACCAACGGGAGTTTTCCCGACAGGATCCGTGGACTGGCCGAGAGCGGCCTGGACTCCATCAGGATCAGTCTCAACAGCGCAAGAGCGTCACATTACCGCGCTTATTATCGTCCCAAGGGGTATGATTTTGAGGACGTGGTGGAATCCATTCGCGTGTCGCGCGAAATGGGGCTCTATACCATGATCAATTATTTGGTTTTCCCGGGGCTGACGGACGAGGAAGACGAGATGGAGGCATTTGCCCGCCTGGTGCGTGCCACGGGCGCTAATTTCGTGCACTTCAAGAACCTGTGCATCGACCCCCGCCTCTACCTGGACCGAATGCCCGGTCCCAGAGGCAAGGTCGTGGGCATGAAGGGGGTGGTATCCTATTTGCGGAAGACCTTCCCGGACCTGGAACTGGGCTATTTCAATCGGCCGGTACGCTGATTCGAGGCCGTAAAAAATTGGCAGGTTGTAGAAAAACGCGGCGAGCGCAAGCGGGGCAAGGCAACAGTAGAGAGGAAGAAACCTGAGTGTACTAATAGTAAACGGATATCTTTGGGCTGAATCTTAGCCTAAACATGCTCAAGCGCCGTAGTTTTTCAACTCCCTCTCAGAGGGTTCGGCCCTTTTCCCTGGCAACGGCGCGGTACCCTATGTCCGTGCGGTAATAGCAATCCCGCCATCTGATGCGGTCCACCAGGCCGTAGGCCCTGGCCTGGGCCTGGCTGACCGTATCACCCAGCGCGGTGGCGCAGAGTACGCGCCCGCCGTTGGTCACGACCCTACCGCCTTCCATGCGCGTCCCCGCGTGAAAGACCTTCAGACCTTCCTCCTCGGCATCGGGCAGTCCGGTAATTTCGTCCCCCTTGCGGTAGGAAGAAGGATACCCACCGGCGGCCATCACCACGCCTAGCGCCGCACGCTCGTCCCATTGCGCGGTGACCCCGTCCAGCCGCCCTTCAAGGGCCGCCATGCACAGTTCCACCAGGTCGGAGCGGAGCCTCAGCAGGATGGGTTGGGTCTCGGGATCGCCGAACCGGCAGTTGTATTCAAGGACGCGAGGGGTGCCCTCCTCGTCGATCATCAGACCGGCGTATAGAAATCCTGTGTAAGGATGCCCGTCCGAGGCCATACCCTTGACCGTGGGCTGGATGACCTCTCTCATCACCCGATCATAGATTTCCGGGGTGATCACCGGCGCCGGAGAGTAGGCCCCCATCCCGCCGGTGTTGGGTCCCCGGTCTCCGTCGTCTCGCGCCTTGTGGTCCTGGCTCGTGGCAAGGGGCAGGATGTTTTCGCCGTCCACCATGACGATGAAGCTCGCCTCCTCGCCGAAGAGGCATTCCTCCAGGACCACGCGTCGTCCAGCATCTCCGAAGCGATGCTCCAGCATCATGGCCTCCACCGCGGCGAGGGCCTCTTCCTCGGTTCGGGCGACGATCACCCCTTTTCCGGCGGCCAGTCCGTCCGCTTTGACCACAATGGGGGCCCCTTTGGCACGGATGACTTCGCGGGCGGTTTGGGGGTCGGTGACAATGCGGTAGTCGGTCGTGGGGATCTGGTGCCGATCGAGAAATTCCTTGGTAAAGGCCTTGGAGCCTTCGAGGCGGGCCGCCTCTCGGCTGGGGCCGAAGCAGGCGAGGCCCGCTTCTCGGAACACACCCACTATTCCCGCAACGAGGGGAGCTTCGGGACCGATGATGGTGAGATCAATCCCCTGCTCGGCCGCAAAGCGGGCAAGAGCGTCCGGGTTTGAATCCCCAAGGGGCGCGTTTTCAACGCCGGGCTCCAGGAAGGTCCCCGCATTTCCGGGAGCCACGAACACCTTTTCCACCAGCTCCGAGCGTGCGGCCTTCCAGGCCAGGGCGTGTTCCCTGCCGCCGCCGCCGACCACCAAGACCTTCATTTTCTCTTTCATGGTGCACAGCCTCCACCGCGCATGGATCCCATTACCGCCTCATGCCGCCCATGCCGCGCATCATGCCCGGCATGGACATCTTCTGATATCCCCTGGGGATCCGAAACAAGGAATCGGAAAGGTTCCCCTCCTTGATGTTCCTATATTCCGTGACCATGCGGCCCCCTGGGCCGTCCATTTCGATCTTGAGAGGGAAACGCAATTTTTTCGAAAACCACTGGACCATGGTACCGAGAGACGAATCATGAAAGGTGTAGCGCACCTTCTCGCACCGGTACCCCTGAAACCTGGCCGTTCCCAGGGACTTGGTCTTGGCCATACGCTTCAGGGCCTTTGGGTCCGTTGAGGAGAGGTTTTGGCCGCCGGCAGAGGCGGGCATTTCCATATACATCCGATTCTGGGGCATCAGCACCACTATGGTGTTCTTGTCCCGATTGAACAGGGTGATCTGTCGTTGTCCCATGATCTCCATTTCCTGCCGGAAGAGCGTGCCTTTTACGTAGACCTTCCCCTTGATGGTCGCCTGGGGTGTCTTCTGAATCATGTCCGCGGAAAACTCGGCCGCCGAGACCTGGACTACGGAAAGGAACGCCCCAAAAACCGCCAGGGATATGATTTTCCAATAAAAACCGCCTTTGATAAACCGCATCCGAAATCCTCCTTAAGATGATTTCCTTCGATTCGAGTATCGCGCCCTCCACCACCCTGCACCCTCCCGCGGAATTGCCGGGGGTAGCGGAATACCGGCCTTATACACAATATATTCGGCGGGGGTCAAGGAACATCTCCCGGGATCCCGCCCCTATATGCAGGCCGGAGCATTTCCACCGATATCCACGGTGGGGTTGGCAGTCGTCCTTCGGCATGATATGAAAGGATCGTTGGGCCGAACGGTCCGACCAGGCCCGGAATCCCGGGGGCCGGGAGCATCCCGGGATGGGTCCCGGCCCCCGGGATTCATAATGATTCAGCAGGGAGAGTTTCAGGTTTATGAACAAGCGGTCCTGGCGGCTTTGGTTGGCGGCCGGGTTCATGGCTGCGATAGTGACGGCCTGTGCCTCCGGCTTGCATGTGGGTGAAGGTCCCGGTGTGGAGCGGGGGGTGGGCTTCATCAGGGGGAGAATCCTTTCAGGGTCCGGCCAAGGGAAGGTTTTCGTCGTGATTCTGTATCAAGTGGAGGGGGGCCGTGGAAGAATTTTGGACTTTCAGATGGTGGACCGTGAAGGCACGTTCGGATTCCTGGCCCCGGCTGCAGGATGGACACTGGTCGCCTTCGAGGACCGCAACGGAAACGGCAAACTTGACGATGCGGAACCCAGAGGCTTTCTGGATCCCAGGCGTGAAGTCGGGGACGGGGAGGAAAATACCCCCGCTTCTTTGTCCCTCAGGGTTTCGGAAAACGGGACGATCCCGCCCGGCTATCCTGTGGACCTGGCCCGATTTCGCAGTAGCGTCAGGAGGCTTCCTCCCGGGCCCGGGGCACTGACCGACCTGGGGAACATTGTTTTTTCAAGACCTTACGGAAAGATGGGTTTGTGGAACCCACTCGGATTCATTCGAGAGGTGGGTGGCGGTGTCTATTTCGTGGAACCCTACGAGAAAGCCCGGATTCCGGTCTTGTTCATCCACGGCTCAGGGGGCACGCCCCGCGACTGGCGATGTGTCATGGACGAGTGGGCCACGGAGCGCTACCAGCCTTGGTTTTTTTATTATCCCTCGGGCCCCCGCTTGACCGAGATCGCGCGCCGGCTCCATTGGGAGATCCGTGAATTGCAGAGACGGTACGGTTTCGAGCGTCTCTTCCTGATCGCCCACAGCATGGGCGGGCTTGTCGCCCGGGAACTGATCAACCGTCTCCTGCTGGAAGGAGGGCCGCGGGTTCCCGTGCTGGTTTCCATCTCCTCGCCGTGGGGCGGGCTGGATTCGGCCGGTTTTGGAGCCGCACATTCGCCGATCCAGGTGCCCAGTTGGACGGATCTGGCGCCCGGCAGCACCTTCCTCGAAGGGCTTCATAGGGTGGATATCCGGCCTCTTGTGAGGCATTACCTCCTGTACGGCTACGGAAGTATGGCCACACCCGTCACACCGGGCGGTGATGGAATCGTAGCCGTAGAGAGCGTGCTGGAGCCGCGGATCCGGAAGGAGGCGTTTGCGGTGTATGGTTTCAAGGCACGGCACGGCGCCATTTTGTGCAGCGAGCATGCGGTGGAGCGGTGCATGGCTATCCTCGCGGAGGAGGGAAACCGGGACTAGAAGCCTTTTGGTTTGCCGGTCCGGATGCCGATTGCTATAATTAAAATGTTATGGGTTATTTGGCCACAGCGTATGCGGCGACAAGAAACCTGAAAACATGGGGATGGAGGATATGAAACCACGTTTGGGAAGGTGTTTGGGTTGGATCCTGTGTCTCGGTTTGATCTGGGGATGCGCGGGGCCGCAAAAAGGCCGGCAAGGACCTGCGCCGGGCGCTCAGGCAGCGCCGCCGAAGACACTGGCTGTACTGCCTTTTGACAACAATTCGGTTACGGACCCGGAGCGATACGCGCCTCTCAAGAAGGGCCTGGCGGCCATGCTGGTGACTGATCTGCGGCTTGCAGGAACGGCGCTCAAAGTCATAGAACGGTCCAAGATCGAGGCCCTTCTCAAAGAGATCGCCCTCGGCCAGACGGGTTCCATCGACCAGGCCACTGCCATCCGGGTGGGACGCATCCTGGGGGCCCAGAGTATCGCATTCGGCTCGTTCGTGGTGCTGGGTTCCCAGGTCCGAATCGACGCCCGCATCGTAAAGGTGGAGACTTCCGAGGTGCTCATGGCCGAATCCATCACCGGGGACAGGGAGAATTTCCTGGGACTCGAAAAGGGTCTGGCCAAGAAGATCGCATCCTCCCTGAAGGTGGCCCTCGCCCCGACCGGTTCGGCCCCGCCCGGCAAAGGAGAAATGGAGGCCGCCCTGCTTTTCTCCAAGGGGGTCGCGGCACTCGACAGGGGGGACAAGAAGGCGGCCAGAGAATTTTTTGATCGTTGCGTGCGAATCGCCCCGGGCTATCGGGACCAGATCAAGGAACTGGAGGGGGTATGATGAAGACCCGATTCCTTGTTTTCGCGGCCCTTCTCTTTCTTCTGTCTCCGGGGGTTCACTGTAACGCGGCCTCCCAGGAAGTGGTGGCCGTGGGAGAGTCCGGAGTATCGTTCGCAGACGCCCTCAGACAGGCACAGAGAGACGCGGTTGAACAGGTGGTGGGCGTTTTCATCCACTCAGAATCCGAAGTGCAGAAGTACGAACTCAAGAAAGACCGAATGTTGTCCCGGGCGGAAGGATATGTCACCCGCTTTTCGTACCTGGAAAAGAAAAGGGTCGGACAAGGGTACCATGTCAAGATACGGGCCGCTGTTTCAAAGGACAAGATCAAGGACGATCTGATAGCCCTCAAGATCCTGCTCGACAGTATGGAGAGGCCCAAGTTGATGGTGCTGATCGAAGAGAAGACCGTGGGTTTTGACGCCGCGGGGATGCGCATAGCGGAGACAGAAGTATCCTCCCTGCTCAAGAGCAAGGGGTTTGAACTGGTGGATCAGGCGCAGTTGCAGGCGGCCGTGGAGAGGGACAAGGCCCGCCAGGCCTTGGCCGGAGATATGAAGGCGGCCCGGTCCCTGGGACTCCTCTTCGGCGCACAATACGTGATTCTGGGCAAGAGCGTGATACAGGATGCGGGTGAGGTGATGCCCGGGACGCGTCTGCGTTCATTGCAAGCCGCGCTCCAGGCAAAGGTGGTCAATTCCCAGACGGGATCCCTCCTGGGTTCCGTGGTCAAGAACGGCGTTGCATCCCATATCAGCAGCGTCACCGGGGCGTCTCTGGCTGCCAGGAAGGCAGCCCAAGGCGCAGTGGAGGAATACCTGGTTGACGCCATTACCCGATCATTTCAAGATTACCTGCACCAGGGAGGCCTGGTACAGGTCTATGTGCGAGGGGTGGGTTCTTTCAGGTCCTACAAGAAGGTGAAAGGGGCCATCGAGCCCTTGGATGGTGTTGCATCTCTTCAAAAGAGAGGCTGGAACCGGTCCAGCGGCCTTTTGGTTCTGGATATGAGATACCGTGGTAGCGTGGAAAGCTTGGCCGATGCCCTGGATGGCCGCAAAGTCGGAGACGGACGGCTCCAAGTGGAAGACCTGGCCCCTAACCGGCTCGACCTGGTGGTGGCGCGACCCGGCGGCGGACGGTGAAGGATGGGCGTGAGGGGAATGCTTCGTCGATCGTATCCGGAGATCTTGCTGGTGATCCTGATCACAGCCGCGGGTCCGACGCAGGCTTCGGCGGGCGGGTATTTCGGCAGCATGCTTTCAGGGCAGGCACGCAACGACTCCAAACCCAGCCCCGCGAAAAAGGATTATGCCCTCTTCTATTTTCTCGGCCTGAGACACATGGAAGAGGGCAACCGAAAGGCCGCCATAGAGGCCTGGACGCGCTACGTAGCCTTGGCCCCACAGGATGCGAGATCCCTGGCCGTGCGGGAAAGGCTCACCCTGCTCAAACTGGCCGAAGCCAAGGAATTCGCCCGGAGGCGCCTGCGGAACAGCGAACCCATGCATCCGGGCGGGGTCCCCGTCAAATCCGTCGCAGTTTTCAATTTCCGGAACCAGGGGCCCTCGGAACTTGGGGTTCTGACCAAGGGACTCACCGCCATGATCATCACGGACCTTTCCAAGGTGCCGGGGCTACGGGTCCTGGAGCGGGAGAAGGTGGCGGCACTCCTGAGGGAAATCAGGCTGGGGCAGACCGGTGTGGTGGACCAGGAAAGCGCGCCCCGCATGGGCAGGATCCTCGCTGCACGCTACGTGGTCTGGGGCAAGATGGGGCAACCCGGCAAAGACAGGCTGCGGTTGGACTCGGAGGTGGGGGAAAGCGAAACCTCCACGGAGTCGGCAAGGGCGGGTGTGGAGGGCCCCTTGGGAGCGTTCTTTCGTCTGGAAAAGGAACTGGTGGCGGGTTTGCTGAAGTGCCTGGGGGTTCGTGAAGAGGATCTGTCCCCGGATGTGCTCGCAGCAGTTCGGAAGATTCATACCAAGAGCATTGCGGCCTTGGCCTATTACTCTGCCGGGCTGGACTACCTTGACCAGGAGAGATTTCCGGAAGCCAAGGAGGCCTTTCGGAAGGCTACGGAGGCGGATCCGGCCTTTGATCTGGCCCGGGAGGCCTATCTTTCCACGCCTTCGGCCCACGGGGAAAAAGAGGACTCCGATGGGGAAGGCATTATGCTGACGGGCGGGCCCAGAGACGAGTGGCCGGAAGTGGTGCAGGTGGAAAAAGACCCGGGGGTCGTCTCGGCCGGGGAAGGGACCGGCCCCAGCCGGCCCAGCGACGGAGAGCCCGCTCCCCCACGGACACTGGGGCAGCTCGACCAGCGCGTCGATATCCTCGTAAACCGGTCCCTGACCATCTCGCCTCCCGTAAGCCAGGGAACATCAGGCGTGAGTCAGGGGCAGGACCAGGCCCCACCGGCCCGGAACTTGACCCAGGGGAGGGTCTGGTAGGGGGAAGAAACCGCGTTTCGAAACCTTGTGTAAGAATTATCACGGGGGATGATGATGTTCGGCTTGAAATCTATGAAAGGTAGGCTTATCGGCGTAGTTGCAATGGTCCTTGTCCTATTCTTTTGCTGCCCGAACACCCGAGCGACAGATCCGGGCACCAGGAAGTCCTATGAAGATCAAGAGAAACGCTCCTGCATCAAGGCGGTGGACGGTTATGCCTATCTCTCGGATAAAATGACCCTTTCGGAGATTCGGTCTGCAGCATTCGCAGATGCGAAAAGAAAGGCCCTGGAGATGGCGAAGGCCTATATCGCCTCCAAGACCAAGATGGCGAATTTCTCCGTTCAATATGATGTGGTGTGGTCGGAGTCCGAGGGGTCGGTCTCGGTATTGGAACAGAAGGATTACGGCATTGAAGACAATGCCAGATACCACGTTTGGATCAAGGCGGAAGTTGAATACTCACTGGCTCCGAAGGGCAAGGCGCGCTACGAGGACATACGACAGGAAAACGCCCCCCTGACGGTGAAGGTTTGGACTTCAAAGAAGGTGTACAAAGAAGGTGAAAACGTGAAGATCTATTTACAGGGGAACCGGGATTTCTACGCCAGGGTGGTGGACATCACCTCCAGCGGGGAGATCATCCAGCTGCTCCCCAACGATATCCGTAAGAAATCCCGTTTCGAGGGAGGGAAAGTATACTGTATCCCCGGCGAGGGAGACCTCTTCGACCTGCGTGTCACCCCGCCGTACGGCAAGGACCGGATAGTGGTCTATGCCTGCGAAAGGCCTCTCGGCCGGGTCAGAACGAAGCCCATCGGCAAGGGTCTTCGCGTTTATCAGGGAAACGAAAGGATCTTGGGTGCACAGACTCGGGGAATTACCGTGACGCCCCATTCCGAGGATTACCAGTCCGGCGTGGAGTTCTATGAAACGACATGCACGGTAAGAACGGTCCCTCGTTAAGGGGCTTTGCTCGCATCGCGAAAGCTTATATCGGCCCCCCCTGTGCTTGGGAATGGTAGGGGGGCATCCGCCCTTTTTCCTGAAAGGGAAAAATGACGGAGGAGACTTTCCCAATCAATTCGTGGACAACGGCGACGGTACGGTTACAGATGATACCACTGGTCTCATGTGGGAGCAGGGTGTATCTCCGAAGCGCCTGGTCTATAAGAAGGCCAGGGCATATGTGAAGGAGAGGAACCGGAAAAGATACTTGGGATATACGGATTGGCGTATGCCCACGCTGGAAGAGTTGTGCTCGCTTCTGGAGCCCCGCCCCAATGCGAGCGGGGCGTACAT
>JAFDIS010000015.1 GCA_019307945.1 Deltaproteobacteria bacterium
GGAACAGCGACATAAGCAGAGGCAGAAGGCTATCGAGTCTCATGCTCGCTGCCAAGAAAAGAATGTCGCCAAAAAAACTCGCGGCAATCGCCGCAAATAAAATTACGAAGTCAAAATAATAAGGTGTTATAATTCATAGAAAAGGCTATTTTTTTCGAAGATACATTAAATCCCGGTCGTTTTCCTTCGCGCCCTTGCACTGTTAGGCACAGGCTCATTTGCAAACCCAATTATCGAAAACAGACATTCGAAGAGTTCCTTTTAGCCGTCAGTGGAAAGTTGCTCGGATACAATCTCTTGTTTCCCTTGGCCCAGATTATCCCCCTGGGGCCGATTCGAGGGAGCCAACTTTTCACTCTTCTTGAAAAGTGGCAAGGGCCCCTGGGCCTTTCCTGGCGAATGGCGCTTGCCGCGCTGACCATCAAAGAGCGTCTCGGTGTCAGCGAAGAGGAAGGCGTTGAGCAGATCCGAGAGAATCGGTACCTGCAATACTTTTGTGGGCTGAAGAAGTTACCACAAAGCCGCTCTTGCACCCCACCATGCTCGTGCACATCGGAAAAACTTTTTCTGCAGAGATCCTATCCTGGATCAACGATGTGATCATCGCCAAGGCCTTTGAGAACAAGACAGACGAGCATAAGGAGGACGAGGATGACCCGGGCGACCCGAAGGCATCCAGCAGGGGTAAGCTCTTGTTGGATGCCACCGGCGCACCTACCGACATCACTTATCCGACGGACCTGAAACTTCTGAACCAGGCCCGGTAGAAAAGCGTGTAACTCATCGATGTCCTTCACAAAAGTCGGGGCGGTGGTTACAAGAAGCCTAGAACCTAAAGGGTTAAGGACCAAAAGGCCTATCTTTGCCGTTGCCAACAGCAAGAAGGTGAGCAAGAGGAAGCTTCGAAAGGCGTTAAAAGCGCAGCTGGGGTACCTGCGTCGCAACCTCTCACATATCGATCAGCTGTCTCGAAGCATGAGCTTGACGCAGTTGTGCAGGGGTTTATATCGGGATCTTCTGGTGATCAGCGAGATGTATCGTCAGCAGCAGTGGATGCACGATCAGCGGAGCCGACGGATCGATGATCGGATTGTGAGCATCAGTCACGCCCATTTCAGACCTGCCAAGAGAGGCATGGCCGGAAGTGATGTGGAGTTCTGCCACAAGGTGTCTGTGAGCCTGGTGGACGGCAACAGGTTTGTTGACCGAATCAATTGGGACGACTTCAAGGAGTGCCAGGACCTGCAGGGCAGGTGGAAGTCTACGAGAGGCGTTTAGGGTTTTGCCCGGAATCGGTGCATGCTGATCGCATCTACCGCACGCGTGAAAACCTGCGCTGCTGCAAGGAACGTCACATCAGGTTGTGGAGGCCAAGGCTTGGCAGACAGCCAAATGTGACCCGGGAAAATGAGAACCGACTTCGTATGCAGGCCCTTGAGGCGCGCCAGGACGAGTTGGACCGGATTGCGATAGAAGAGATGTTTGCCAGGGGAAACGTCATTTCAGCATTGGGCGCATCATGAGCAAGCCTGCCCCCAGTGGTTAAACGGCCATTATCCTCTGTTTTTTGGTGATGAATCTGGACAGATGGCTGGCAACCATCCTGAGCACGCCTTTTTTTCAAAGAGTGAGAATCGCTGTTTCGGACTTTCAGGTGAGGTTTTCTGATCTCTCGCCCGCTTATCTCAATGACGGCCTGCTCACAGTGCTGAGTGGGTCAGGAAACTCTAATTAAGCAAGCATGGTGGAGGGGAAAATTTGATTCGCTCATTCGATCTTATTCTCGTATTTGCCAGTTTTCGCAGATCAACCATCTTTCTTCCCATTGTCAAGATGTTGAGCGCCCAATTTAAAATCGGTATTCTACCTCTGCAATTGCCCTTAAAAGAAAAAAGAAAGACCCGGGAAACGGATTCGCTGTTTCTTGGATTGTGTGTCGAACTCGGGGCAGAGATTCTTAAAGGTGCGCGTTATCATGCAAAAATTTCCATTATTCCTCAGTGGCCTTATTCTGAAGAACAGCTTATATTTTTAGAGACCCGCCTTCAGTCTGACCGCGTTTTCTGGATGGTGGGTTTGACAATGGGAAATTTCCATTTTGATCGTCTAGGAAAAATAAAAGTGGACAAATTACTGGTCCCGGATCTGGATCTTTATCATTATCGATTGAAAGTCAGAGAAGAAGAGCAAACTGCTGAAATAACGCCCAGTATGCTAGTGGAAATCGGTGTGCCATTTAAAAAATATCCGGTACTCCCAGACATGGGGATAGACTATCTTTGGGCGAATCCAACACCTCTGAGTTTGCCAGATGTGATCAACCGTCTCGAATATTTGGAGTGTGTAAAGCGTTTGATTGATAATATCCCTGAGAAAGATGTTATTGCACTTAAACCCCACAATGCCATTGAGAGCCATGATTACATTGTTAGTCTACTTGCTCTGTATTTGCTGAAGTTTCCACTGATAAAGCCGTTTTCTTCAGCTATTAGTAGATTTTCAAAAAAAATTGCTCGTAAGCTTTCTAATGGTCCTCTCAAAAATGCTTTTTTGAATTTGGTCATTGCTCACACCTATATGGAAATCCTTAGGCGAGTAACACCGCTCAAAGCACTTACTTCGTATCACAATTTCAGTCTGGAACTGATATTGCCACAGGTAAAAAAAGGACTTATTACCGGAAGAAGCAATAGTATTTGGCATGGGCTTTACACTAAGCTACCGGTTTACAATTGCGTGGACAAAAACCAAATTATAGAAAATAAGACTAAAATGAATTACGAAAGTATGAAATATTTCGAAGTTCCATACTGCAACGGCCGTTTGGAATTTGAAGCCAAACATTTTGATGTGATTCGCGAAGAGACGCGGAAGAGGGATTTGATTAAATGGCTTTCTAACGAATTGACTATTTGTTCAAGTGAATAGGCTATTTCCAAAGAGACCGAATATGAAAAATGTAAAAGAACTATCTGGCCTTCAGAGTGTTTGGCATATCTTTGGACCTTTTCGTTATCAAGCCATCTTTCTTTTTTGTATCATTTTAGTCTCCGCGTTATTTGAGACTCTCGGTATCGGCATGGTGCTTCCGCTTCTTCAAACCGCCATGGATCCAGGGCGGTTTACCTTCCTGGGAATCCGCGTGCTTGAGGTGATTCCTGAAGAGACGCGCTTGCTTGTGGTGTGCGGCGCCACCCTTGTGCTGTTCGTGTTGAAGGGTTCAGTGACGATGCTTCGGTACTACTCTTCCTCCCTGTTCATCAACCGGCTTAGGCGGTTCTGGTCTGCTCAAATCATGGACAGCTACCTCGGCGCCTGCTACACGGAGGTGCTAATGCATCGCCAGGGTGTGCTTCTCAACAACATGGTTCATGAGCCCACTTACGCTTCCAAGGCCATGAGAGACCTGGTGGAACTGCTGGCCAACACGTTTATGGCATTGGGGCTCGTGACCCTCCTGGTGATGGTGAACTGGCAATTGACCGCTGTGGTTGGACTTTTCTGCGCACTAGTGCTGATCGCCTTTTGGAGAATCACGCAGCGGTACGCGACCGACGTGGGGCGCCGAAAAATTGCCTTGAACCAGGAGATTACGCAGATTGCTGCTGAGGCCATCGCAGGGATCCGGCAGCTCAAGATATTTTCCTTGGAACGGCGCGTGGGACAGGAGTTTCGGCGGAAACTAGGACGCCTGGTGCGGGTCATCGTCGGGTTTAGGGTCGTCAGTGGGATGCCGCTTATCCTGGGGGAACTGACCATCGTCATCATCGTGGTGGGCATTCTCCTCTTCTATCGATATGAGCTCGACGTGGATTTGAAGACGGTGATACCGGTCCTGGGGCTTTTCATGGTGAGTTCCGTGCGGTTTTTCATGAGCGTATCGCGGCTCATCTCTCAGCGCATGTCCATTGTCTCTTACTGGCCGTCACTGAAGCTCGTGCGGCAATTGAGCCGGAGGGCCCCGGACCGGGAGCCGGAACAAGGCGGCAGGGAGTTCCAAGGGCTTCGGGCCCGTGTCTCGTTTTCCCATGTCTCCTTCAAATTTGAGAACGGCTTCCAGCTGTTCGACGATCTTTCTCTGAATATCCCTAAGGGGAAGATTACGGCCGTGGTGGGGCTCTCGGGGGCTGGAAAATCCACCATCTGCGATCTCCTCAGCAGGTTTTTCATACCTACTCAGGGCCAGATCCTGGTGGACGATGAAAGACTCGAGGATCTGAGTGTTCGTTCCTGGAGGAGAAAAATCGGCTATGTCTCCCAGGAGACGTTCCTCTTCGATACCACGATCAAGGAGAACATCGCCATTGGAGTACCGGAGGGGGCGACGGATGAGCAGGTTTATGCGGTGGGCAGGATGGCCGGGGTCGATGAGTTTGTCTCGAGACTCCCGCACGGATATGACACCCCCATCGGGGTGGACGTCAACCTTTCCGGGGGGCAGCGTCAGCGGATCGCTATCGCAAGGGCTCTCGTCCGGGACCCGGACCTTATCATCCTTGATGAAGCCACCAGTTCCCTGGACGCAAGAATGGAAAGACGGCTGCTGGAGACGATCAAGAAAATCGCGGGAAACAAGGCGGTTCTGTTCATCACACACAGGCTTTCGAGCCTATGGATCGCCGATTACATCTATTACCTGGAAAAGGGTCAGGTGGTAGAGCAAGGCTCCTACGAGGATCTGATGGCGGAAAAGGGATCTTTCTGGCGGTTGCAGCAGCTGGCTTCCAAGGAAAGCGAGCCTGTCGAATGAGGGAGTCGGGCAGGGGGGTGCGGCTGGTTAAGAAGGCGGTTCGCACTTTCGTCGGGGAAGAAAGGGCGTTCGCCTTGCTCGCCCGGTGGGCCCCGGCGGTGGGCCGTTCCCTGCGGGTATTGGGTAAAAAGGTAAAATATCACATCGGTCCGGCCTGCGCTGGAATCCGGCGGTTCGGGACGGATGACCACCACTACTTTTTCGGATACTATGACCTGATCCCGGCGGACGAAGACGACTCCGCCGTTTTGTCACTACAGGTCCCCGCGCGGATCGTCCGCGCGGGAAAGGTCCCCGCTAAAGTCGGCTACTTCAGGGCGGAAGAGCCCGCCCGTTTTCATCCTATCGGGCAAACAAGGTGCTGGTGCTGGCAGCAGGGCTGTAGACTTCAGTGGTACCCGGCCCGGGAGCGGGGCGGGAATCGATTGGTCCTGTATAACGCGGAAATGGACGGGAGGCCAGGGGCCGTGATCCAGAATGTCGACCGACCGTCTGAGATCCTTCGTCAAATCCGCCGCCCCCTTTATTCGGTCACCCGGGACGGAAAGATCGGACTTTCCCTGAATTTCGAGCGCCTGGGGCGATTGCGACCTGGTTACGGTTACACGGCCTTTTCGGGAACGCAAAGCGGGGAGACGAAGCCGGGAAGGGATGGGATCTGGCGCGTGGACATGGAAAGCGGCCAGGCGGACCTCATCTTTTCCCTCGAGGACATGGTGCGGCTGGACCCTCTGCCCTCCATGGGACAGGCGGTGCACTATGTAAACCATATCGCCGTCAATCCGGACGACTCCCGTTTTCTCTTTTTTCATGTATGGCTCTTGGATGGAAGACGATATACACGTCTCATCACCCTGGACCTGGACGGTGGGAGACCTTACGCCTTGGTGAACGAAGGGCACGTTTCGCACTACACCTGGAAGAACTCCAAGGAAATTTTGTGCTTTTCGACCCACCGGGACACGGGAATGCGCTACCACCTGTACGAGGATCAGACGGGGAAAAGGAGCGTAGTGGGCGAGGGCTTCCTGCAGGAAGACGGTCACCCCTCATTTTCCCCGGATCTTCAACTCATCGTGACGGACTCCTACCCCGACGAACAGGGGTATCGGAAGCTTTGGTTATTTGACTTTCAGGAGAACAGACTGGAAGAGCTGGGACGGTTCTACAGCCCGTTTTACTTGAAAGGGGAGTATCGATGCGACCTCCATCCCCGGTGGAATCACGCAGGGGACCGCATTTACGTCGACACGGCGCACCAGGGGTTGCGGTCTCTTTACGTGGTTTCCCTGAAGTGAAGACCGCCATGAGGAAGAAGTTTGCGGGCGCAGCCGATCCCTCCCGGGGCCCTTCCGAGGATGCCATTGGGAGCCCTTCTAGGACAGGCAGCCGATCACACTGCAACCTGTGAAAATGAGTATACTCTACACGGCCGATTCCATCATTCCTTCCCGCGCGGCCAGCAGTATTCATGTCATGAAGATGTGTCATGCCTTGAGCCTCAATGGGCATCGCGTGACGCTCCTGGTCCCCGCCCGAAAGGGTAGCTATGAACCCGACGTAGGGGATATATTTTCATTCTACGGGATTCCGAGGACGTTCTCCCTGGTGCGCTGTCGCTTCCCTGGGGTGGGGATCCAACCCTTTTTCGTGTTGCTCAGCCCGCTTTATGCCGGGGAGATCGGGTTCCATCTGGATCGCGTGCGCCCGGACGTGGTCTACGGGCGATCGATCCTGGGTTGCACCGTCTCCGCCTTGTGCGGATATGAAACCGTTTTTGAGCTGCACGCACCCATCTGGGAACTCAGTGTGGTCCGGCAGTTTCTCTTCAGGCTCCTGACGCGCTCACGCCATTTCAAGAAACTCGTGGTCATCAGCGGCAATCTCAAGGCCATGTTTGTGGCAAGCGGGCGCCTTCCAGCGGCAAGGATCCAGGTGGCCCACGACGGTGCAGACGAGGCTGAGAGCGTGGAGCCCGTCACGCAATGGCCCGGCCGGCCTGGCGCTCTGCAGGTGGGGTATTTCGGACACCTTTACCCCGGTAGGGGAATCGAGACGGTGATTCGTCTGGCCGAGTCTTTTCCGGACATGGATTTTCACCTATTCGGCGGTGAAAAGGAGTCCATCGCTTACTGGGAGGAAAGGATTCGCCTCGGAAACCTCTACTTGCGGGGCTTCGTCCCGCCTGGGCAGGTCCCGGCCTATCGGTCCCGGTGCGATGTGCTTCTGGCACCCTATCAACACAACATCGGGATCTCGCGTGGGAAACGCCAGGGAGACACGCATCGCTTCATGTCCCCGTTGAAGATCTTCGAATATATGGCGAGCCGCAGGCCCATGATCGTCTCCGATTTTCCGGTGATTCGGGAGGTGTTAAACGATGAGACGTCTTGCCTAGTAGAACCAGAGGACTTCAATGGATGGAGACGTGCATTGGAGCGCTTGCGGGAGGAGCCTGTGCGGAAAACGATAGCGGATGCCGCCTATCGAGAGTTCATGGATAAGTACCGATGGCAACGACGGGCGGAGCGGGTTATCGCTTAAAATTTTAGGTAAAGTTTATCTAGAGCACTCATGTTGATGGAACAGTCAGGAAAACGCCTTCAAAAATTCTGCGAAAAAGGGTCTGAGGCAAAGGCGCTGGTATGGCTCTTCGGAAAGGAGGGAGGTTTGTCTGAAGCCGAAGGCAAACCCCATACAACAAGTGCCCCGATCATGGCGCGAAAAAGGACGGGAAGCGAACAGAAATCTAATCAAGCAACCCATGAATTTAGGTCCCGTGTAACAAATTTCTATAAGGATCGAGTTCCGGAACAGCATTCTGAGCTCGGTGCATAAGATGCAGAGGTTTCGACCACCGAATTTCAGGATGGGAAAACCCCATTTGGCGCAGAACTAAAACAAACGCACCCAACAAGTTGTCGATCGGTGAGGATGATGAGAAAGAATCTTACTTTCCGTTTGCTTAGGATGACGACCAAGTATGGGCGGATCAGAAAAATCTTTGATTACGATAAGGAAGAAAAGCATAATCTTGATCGTTGTCCGGGTTGTCTATCGGGGAATGATCGCCTTCATGACTTCGGAGACTTGGATAGGTATGGCTACTACGCCAAGACATCCTGGTGTGACCGGTGTGGTCTGATTTTTATCAACCCGCGTATGGGATTAGCGGGATACAGTCGCTTCTACCAGAGCGGAGTATATCGGCAAATCATCAAATTCTACGCCGACACACCGAAAAAATTCAGTGCCGAAAAGGAGGGGATACCGCCCAGGGTTATGCCGTTCAAAGATTTATTAAGTGAGTATTTTCAACGGCATAGAAAGTTGAGCGTCCTGGATATCGGAGGGACCGGGAACATCTTCCATTTATTAAGAGAATTATTGAGCATTGACAGATACGTATGCGTCAACCCGGCGGCTAGTGAAATCGAAATCGACGAACAAGCAGGCTTCGAGGTGTTTGAAGGAGTGGTTGAGCAGTATGAAGCCACTGAGAAATTTGATTTAATATGCATGTTTGGGACCCTGAATCACCTTTTGGAGCCAAAGCTTGTTTTTAATAAAGTCTCAAAATTACTAGATCACGCTGGCATTTTTGCTTTTGATCATGTTAACCGGGTAGAAAAAATGATCAAATCTTCTCACCCAATACAACAAATACAAATTGATCACCCGGTATATCCTGCATCGGAAACCATTTCTTATCTGGCAGGTGATTCAAGAATGAAAATTTACAAAATGGTTTCTAATATTAAGTCACAGTATTGTTATTTGCTTAAATTGGATGGTAAAATTGATGAAAGGACGTCTATTAATAAAAAAATCTTCGAAAAGCTATCGAAAAGATCAAAATCTATTTCTTTGAATTATTTAATAAAATATTTAGTTAAAAGAATGTTATTGGCATGAAATAGTTCCTGGCCCTAATGAGATTTTCTCCATCCTGCCTGGTACGGCCGGAGGACTTCAAGGGGTGGGAGGCCTTGGAGCGGTTGCGGGACGGGACCCTGCGGAAAAAAATTGGTGGAGGCCGTGTGTATACTGAATTTGAAACCCTTGCATAACCTGCCAAAAAATGTCACTGAAGAGAAGGTGGAAAAAGGTTTGAAAATTGGGAGTTGGTGAAAAGACATGCGGGTTCGGGATATTCAGGCTGTGGTATAACATGCTGAAAAATTTGAAAAAATTATCATCCTGAGCTAGTCTTTCCCTGGATAAAATGCGATGTGGGGAGGAAGACATGGGATATAAGAAAGTCCCTCACGGGGGGCGAAGACAGGGGCGTAAGCGCCAACAATGCAGCCAATGAAATCAGGAATCTGAAAGGTTTGTGACAAATTTTGTCAAGAATCGAATCCAGGAGGGGCGGTTCGCGCCCGCCCCATAAAATTCAAAAGTCTCAATTTGTGGACATGTGCCGGTGGCGAAGAAGAGCGCAACAAATCATTCCGTGAGATCTCAGAAAGGGATGCATGGGTGGTTCCCGAGTCTCTCTGACGAATCGAGGGGAAACTTTCTTCTTTGGAGTGTGCTTGTCTACGGAGCACGTTGGTTTGATGCACTTGCCTTCCAGGTCCTCGGCAAGCCCGTGGCACTCTGTTTCTTTCACCACTCCAGACGGGTTTTCTGGCTTTTTCTTCTCGCTGGCGCCTGCTGGATCGTCAAAAGAAAACGGCTCTGTACAAGCCTTTGGTTTCTTCCGGTTCCGGTCAGCTTCGTACTGGTGGAGGCATACCACGACGCCTACAACCAAGGATTCGCTTTCTGGAATGTGCTGCGGCACGTGATCGGGATCAAGATGATTTCTTCCACGCTGGCGGGGTTTGCGCTGATATGCTTTTTTGAACTCCACCGAGACGAGGTCACAGGGGACAGGTTCCGCCGGTCCCTCAGTGCTGTGATCAGCGTGAAGGCGCTGATCTTGATGGCCATAGCTGGTTTAGGGGCTGTTGATGTCCTTCATTTGGGCAATGAACATATCTACAATTACAGCCAGGCTTACGAGTCCTTGACGGTTTTATTCCTCCTGTTATTCTTTCCTCCTGAGGGAGGAAATGTTTTCCAAAGAGTCCTTTTTGTACTCAACTCCGTGAGCATCCTGTTTTTTGAATGCAGGGGAGCTTCGGTAACGTTTCTCCTTCTGTTCATGGTCTATTGCCTGGGGAGGATTTTTCGTGCCAACGGCTTTGAGAGGAATCGGACCTTGATCCCTGCGGCGACAATGGCTCTCTTTACCGCTATCCACTGCCTTGGGGTCAACCCTATCGGTGTCACGGTGATGGAAAGAGTCCATCAGGGAGAACGCTTCTCCAGCGTCATGAAAGAACATGTGGACTGGGAGGTGAGGAAACGAACGTTTTCCCGGGTCTTCCAATTTGAGTGGAGAAGCAGTCCAGTTTCTGCCCCCGGATTCTCCGACGGGCGGGATGGGCATTCGGATGAGTCGAACCCACCGACCCTGCAAAGAGGAGAAGGAAGCAAAGAATGTGAATCGGTGGCGTTAGCCGAACGATATCTGACGCCCGCAGAGAGCAGGGCCGAAAGCGCGCGGAACCGGGTGGGCGTGATGGTAGAGGCCCTGCGTGCGTTTGTTTCCAGTCCCATTTTCGGGGTGGGGTGCGATAGGGCCTACGGGTTGAAGGTGGGAGACGACGGCCTTCATTCCTATTTGTCGCTGGTTCTTGCCGCTTTTGGGTTGTGTGGGCTAGTCCCATTGGGGGGCTTCTTCGTGCTCCAAGGGGTCAAGACGTTAAAGGAAGGGGCCGGTCTCCTGTTGACGGTTGCCAGCATTGGATATCTGCTGGCGGTGATGATGTTTAACAATGAGTTCCTTTGGTGGTACCCGCTGGTCCTCATTTGGACGATGAATTGGCAGAAGCCCCCCGAGGGACAAGTAGGATGGAGGACGATTTAGTAGGTGTGTGGGGACGGGGCCTTCGGTCAGGGCTGCGGATGATTCGCCTGGGTGCATTTTTTTACTCCGCGGGGAGGGCCTGGCGACAGGCCGAATGGGGCAACATGGAGGGCGGTACATTCCTGCAACAAAAGGGTCTGTGGATACGTGTCCGGGAAAATCCATAAAATCGCTTACCTTTCCAATTCCAAGATCCCGTCCGCAGAGGCCAATGCAGTGCATGTGGTCAAGATGTGCGCAGCGTTCACTGCCTTGGGCCTGGAAGTCTCTCTTTTTGCGCGGAAGCCCCGGCTATCTTCATCGGAAATCGGAGAGTTTTACGGAGTGCAGGCTTCCTTTGAGACGGTCTATTGCCCATGGCCTCGACTCCGCGGCCTTGGTGGATGGATTTATGGAAGGGCCGTTCAAAGAGAATTGGCGCGCAGGGCGGCACCGGATTTGATCTACGCGAGGGATCTTTACAGCCTCTGGTTTGCGAGTCGCGATGGGGTTCCTTTCATATACGAGGCCCACCAGCCACCCGCCACGGTTTTTCACCGCCGCTTGCTTGGGAAGATATTGTCCCGGTCCGGATTCGTGGCTCTTGTCGTGATCTCCAGGCGCCTTGGGCAAATTCTGACAGGAATTTATCCTGGACTTCCGAAGGAAGCTCTTGTGGTGGCACCGGATGGCGCTGACGAAGTCGACATGGGGGCCGTCGTCCTTGAAAGGTTGCTTCCCGGTCGCTCCAAGGCCTTACGGGTGGGCTATGCGGGGAGCTTCACCGCAGGCAGGGGGATCGGCCTCTTGTTGCGGGTCGCGGGATCGTTGCCAAGGGTTGATTTCCATCTGTTCGGGGGCCCCGATTACCCGGTTAAGGGCTACCAACGGCGGGCGGAGCACCATGAAAACGTCCATTTTCACGGATTCGTCCCACATGCAGTCTTGAACGGTTACCTGGCACAGATGGATGTCCTGGTGGCACCCTATCAACCGCGTGTGACGTTGAAAGGGAATCGGGGCGATAATTCCGGATGGATGTCGCCCTTGAAAATTTTCGAGTACATGGCCGTGGGAAAAGCGATCGTTTGTTCCGATCTTCCGGTGATCCGCGAGGTCCTGTCCGACGGAGACAATGCGCTTCTGTGCCCCCCCCGGGATGAGACGGCCTGGGCGGAGGCGATTCGTTTCCTGGGCGAGAATCCGGACATCAGAAGGCGACTGGGAACCAAAGCAAGGGCCATTCACGCCGCCCGCTTCACGTGGCGGCAACGGTGCAGGAAGGTCCTGAGCGTCGCAGCGGAAAGGAGAGACAGGAGCGGAAATGGCCCCGATTAGGATCCTCCATATCATTACGAGCACGGATGCTGGGGGATCCGAGATGATGCTCGAAAAACTCTGCTGTCGAATGCGTCGAGACCGCTTTCAGCAGACTGTGCTTTCCTTGAAAAGAGTAGGCAGTGTCGGGCGAAGGCTTCAGGACACAGGGGTTCCGGTTCATTCGTTGGGCTTGTCCGGCGTAGTGATCAATCCAAGGGCATTCCTAGAGGCCGTGAAACTCGTGCGGTTGCTTCGGCCGCACATCATTCAGACCTGGTTGTATCACGCGGACTTTTTCGGGCTCCTCATTTCATGGGTCGTGCCAGGGGTGAGGATGGTTTGGAATATCCGTTGCGCACAGATGGAGCTGTCCCACTACCCGTTTCATACGAGGCTAACCCGCTGGTCCTGCAGGTGGCTGTCCCGGCACGCCGACGCCATACTTACCAACTCCATCGCCGCGCGGGATTATCATTTCTCGCTGGGATACACAAGATATAAATGGGTCGTGATCGAGAACGGCTTCGACCTGGATGTCTTCAGACCGGACGAATCAGCGAAATACGTGCTATCGGAGAGGTTGGGCGTCGAGGTGGATGGCCCTCTTATCGGAATGATCGCACGGTTCGACCCGATGAAGGATCATCGGACGTTTGTTCAGACCGCCGCCAAAGTCCTCGAAAAAGAGCCGGAAGCCTACTTCCTTCTTGCCGGTAGGGGTTGTGAACCGGAAAATCGGGTTCTGCTCAGGATGCTGCCTGCGCATCTGCGGAGCCGATTCCATCTCCTGGGGGAACGGCAGGATCTGTCCCTCATCAACGCGGCCCTGGATGTGGCTGTCTTGTGTTCGCGGGGCGAGAGCTTTCCAAACGCCGTCGGGGAGGCCATGGCCTGTGGCGTTCCGTGCGTGGTATCGGACGTGGGGGATGCGGCCCGCCTTGTGGGGGAAACAGGTATTGTCGTGCCGGCAAGGGATCCCGAGGCCTTCAGTGCCGGGATCATGCGTATCCTGGGACTGGAAAATGGGGCCAGAAGGGGTCTCGGATTGCGTGCGCGCCGAAGGATTCAGGAATGCTTCGAGATCGGAGCCATCTCCAGGCGATACGAGTTGTTCTACAGCGCGTTGATGTCACTGGGGACTGGGCCAGGCGCTCGGGGAAACCAGGCCCTGCGGGGGAGGAATTCGAGAGAAGAGCCAGCAAGGGGGCAGCCTACTTTCGTCCTTGAAAATCGGTAGGTCCCGCCCGGTTGACCTGTGACGGGAAGGTGCAATCTCCCAAGGGGCCAACGTCTGGGGGTGCCGGCTTGTGCTTTGTTGGTTAAGGACCAGACTCCATGCCAAAATCGTACTTAAGCCGGGCGAAGACGCTTCGATGCCGGTCTTCTCTGCGGGATGGCCCGCCGGGAACGGCGCGCCGGTAGCGATGTCAAGAGGATAAGTCTTAGATCGGGAGTGGAACAGGCAAGATGCGCAAGACGCGGTTCAAGAAAATCCTTCTTATCCAGCCGATGCATGAGAAACAGAAGAAGGCAGTCAGGACTTCAATCAATTTTCCTTGGGGCCTGGCCTCTCTTGCGACCTGTTACCGTAAGGCCGGATTCGAAGTGGAGATACTAGACGGGCAGGCCTTGCAGCTTTCTAAGGAAGAAATCCTGGCGCAAATCGCTCCACTGGATTTTGATGTCGCCGGAATCAGTGCATTTTCCACCCAGTATCCGGCTGTCAAGCTCATTGCCGAACACATCAAGAAGCGCAGGAAAGTCCCCGTCATTACGGGGGGGGCCCTGGCCACCTATCAGGCCGAGATGGTCTTGAGGACTACCAGGGTAGATATCTGTGTCATCGGAGAAGGTGAAATTTCCGGGATAGAGATCTTGAGATCATGGAATGACCTTGGAAAAGTCAAAGGCATTGCTTTCAAGCAGGACGGAAGGGTCTTCTTCACCCCGCCACAGGATCGGTTCATTGATTTGGACGAACTGCCACTTCCGGATTTTTGCCTCTTCGACGTAGAGAAGTATTTGAGACAGCAGAATGCGTATGCCAGAAAACAGAATCCCGGCATTCCTGCCATGGCGGTCATTACCTCCCGAGGATGCCCTTACAGTTGCAGGTTTTGCTCCAAGTCGAGCCAGCACTTCAGGAGCATGTCCCCGAAGAAGATCTATGAAATGCTCGAAGCGTTGAAACGTGAGTTCCACATAGAGGAGGTCTCTTTCGGCGACGAACTCTTTCTTTTCAGTAAGTCCAGGTTCAGAGAGTTGACGCCACTACTGGCGTCCTTGAATATTCCTTGGGGTGGGCAGGCCCGGGTCAACCTCATGGACAAAGAATTTCTCGAAATGATCAAAAGGGCGGGATGTGTCGGCCTCGGCTATGGTATCGAGTCCGGAAGCCAGAGGATCCTTGACAATATGAATAAGAAAATCACCGTGGCCCAGATTGAGTTCGCCATGAAATACACGACGAAACTGAAGATCCCCATTAAGGTCCAATTGATCTTCGGCTACCCGGGAGAGGATGAGACCACGGTTCAGGAAACCATCGATTTGTTCAAGAGGGTCGATCATCCGGGACGCCGTTTCAACGTGATTACCCCGATCCCCGGATCCAAGCTCTACGATGATTGTGTCAGGAAAGGCTTGATCAAAGATGAGCCCGGCTATCTCGCCGCAATCGAGAAGAGTTTCGGCGTGGGCAGGGTGCACGTGAACTTCACGCAGTGGCCGGACGATGAAATCTATCCACGGAAACGGGAGGCGGAAGAAAAGATGATGAAGAACTACTATGGCAAGAAGATCGCAAGACGCGCGTTTTACGCAGTTTCCAAGGCACTCGGAAGGCTTTGACAGGGACCTGCTTGAAGCTGTCGACAGGTCGCCCTATTTTCATGGCCGGTCTAGGGTCGAAGCAAAGGTCAACAAGATGCTCAATCGGTGGCCTTAAAGAGACTTAGGGAGGCTTCCGTTGACCGGTCTTGAAAGGGATAGATGGGTGATCCCTTTTCGCTCTTCCGGTGAATTCCTGTCCTGGTGGTTGGAAAGCCCCCGGCTGCAGATCCCCGCACAACATACCTTTTCTCGCTACTACGGGAGCTACACGCGTCATTTCAGCGGGTACCTGGAAAGGGTCTGGTCCGCCCGTCACTGGGAATTGGAAAAGGAAATCGAGAAGTTCCTGCGACTGCGTTCCTCGGTCAGGGTGCTCGACTTGGGATGCGGAACGGGTAGCGTGGCCCTCTATGTGGCCGGAAAATATCGGCCTCACTGCCATGTCTTGGGCGTAGACATCAAGGAAGACCGGCTCGCCTGCGCCAACGAGAGAAAGGATGTCCTGGAGGGGCTCTTGAGATCTGAAGTGACCTGCCGTTTTCTGAACGCAAACCTTTTTGAACTTGAACCCGGCCATCCCTTTGATCTCGTTTACCTGGAGGAGACCTTTCACCACCTGGAACCCAGGAGCCAAGTTTTCGGCGCATTGGGAAAGATCCTGGCCCCGGACGGAAAAGTGATCATCAGTGAGACGAACGCGGCCAATCCTCTGGTCCTGATTCGGGTTCTTGCCCAACGGGGAACCCGCAGTGTTTCCTGTATCACAGACGCCACGGGGAAAGCGGTCCCGTACGGAAATGAGCGGGTGCTGGGCGCGGGGGCTCTGATCCGAGCATTTGAGCGGAACGGATTCAAGACCCTTTCCCTTAGGCATTTCCGGGCCTTTGGGGCCGGCAGGGGCTTTCTGGGGAAAAAGGATCGATTGCTGGAAAGGCTGGACGGCGCAGTGGGGAGGCTCGGCTGCATTTCCAGGGTGTTGACTGTCCACTACAATGCCGTCTTCGGCAGGGGGGGACTTTGAGGAGGCCACTGCTGGCTCCGCAGGAAGAAATGCCAATGAATCCCCTCAAGCGGGATCTGCGAGAAACTTTTTTGAAGTCCCTCTCACTCCTGAGTTTTCGAGCGCCTGGCATCTGGCGCAAACTAGGTAGGAATTCGTTTGATTTGGGCGGGATTAGATGGAGGTTCATTTCTCGTCGCTCGATCTCCGGATCGATGCAGGATCTGGTTTTCTCGAGGGATCGAACATGTGCGGCCTAGTAGGCTTTTTCAGCCCGAAATACTACGAGGTCTTGAGCGCTGATCTTCCCCTGGCGGTAGAGGCGCTCAAACACAGGGGTCCTGATGACTCCGGTTTTTTCCTGGATTCTTCCGCAGGCGTGGGATTGGGACATAGAAGGCTTTCTGTCATTGACCCCACCCCAAAGGGCCGCCAGCCAATGGCTTCCGAGGACGCGCGCATCCAGGTAGTTTACAATGGGGAGATTTACAATTTCAGGGAGTTGCGCAGCTCGCTGGAGGCAAGAGGGCACCGTTTTCGGAGTAAAACGGACACCGAAGTGGTGTTGCGTGCTTACCAGGAATGGGGGATCGGAGCGCCGGAGCACTTCACCGGGATGTTCTCGTTTGGGATATGGGACGGCAACCGAAGGCGGCTGTTTTTGGCGAGGGACCGCCTCGGGGTCAAACCCCTTTATTATTATTACAGAGACAATTGCATGCTGTTTGCCTCTGAACTGAAGGGGCTCATGAGTTTCCGTCACTATCGCAGGGAGGTCGATATCCAGGCCCTGGCGCAGTACCTGCAATACCAATATGTCCCCTCTCCATGGACCATTTTTCGGTACACCCGAAAACTGGAGCCGGGCCATTGCCTGTTGTTGAAAGGCGGAAATCTGAAGGTTTGGCAATACTGGGATCTTTCAGTGGGCAAGTGGGCTGATGGTGGCTCCAATGAACGAAGTGAGTATGATTTCCTGGAAGAGCTAGACGAGGTTTTGTCGAGATCTGTCTCTGGGATGTTGGTGAGTGATGTGCCGCTGGGTGCCCTCCTGAGTGGGGGTATCGACTCATCCGTTATTGTTTCGCTCATGTGCAGGGCGAGCCACAAAACTGTGAAAACCTATACTGTGGGATTTCGGGACCAGGAGTATGACGAAGCGCCACACGCTTCAAAGGTCGCCAACTACTTGGGGACCGATCATCGAGCGCTCTATGTTTCATCGAAAAAGGCCTTGGACATCATCCCCGAGATCCCAGATATCTATGATGAACCATTTGCTGACAGCTCGGCCATACCCACCTGCCTGCTCAGCAGCCTTGCGCGGTCGAGCGTGACGGTCGCACTTTCGGGTGACGGGGGTGACGAGCTCTTCGGAGGGTACCTGCGTTATTGGGCAACCGCGGCCATGGCGGGTTATTGCGAGCGGCTGCCCCGACTTTTCCGCCTAGCAGTGGCCAGGCTTATGCGAAGGATCCCGGCGAAGAAGGCCGAAGAGGTCAATTTCCTTGCACGAAAGATTCTGCCTCCATCGCTGCATTTCAAGAACTTCGGTGACAAGTGGGAAAAGGCAATCCGCCAGTTGGGAAGAGAGGGGCTGGAATCTCTTTATCGGGCCACCATCACCCTCTGGGATGCGGATGAGATCATGGGGATTTTGGGGCGCAAACCAGCCTCGGGTCGTTTCGAAAGGCTCTTTAGCGAGACGGAGACCCTTCCGGTGATTTCCAGGCTCATGAGGGTGGATCAACTCACCTACCTGCCCGACGCCATGCTCACCAAGGTGGATCGAGCGAGCATGGCCTGTGGTTTGGAGGTCCGGGTGCCGCTTCTGGATCACCGTGTCGTGGAATTCGCTGCCGGGATCCCTGAAGACCTGAAGGTCCGGGACGGCCGGGGGAAATACCTTCTCAGAAAGCTCCTTGCGCGGTTCGTGCCCCCGAAGCTCTTCGACCGGACGAAAATGGGTTTCGCCCTCCCGTTAGAGCCGTGGCTTCGAACAGATCTCAAGCCTCTTCTTAGGGACTACCTTTCAGCCGAACGTCTGGAGAAAGAGGGGCTGTTCGATACCAGGCCGGTGCACAGGATGTTGCGGGAGCATTTTTCCGGGCGGGCCAACCACCACCATCGCCTTTGGGCCCTCCTGGTCTGGGAGATGTGGCGGGAGCGGTGGTTGACATGAGTCCCTGTGCGGTCAGGAGGGCGGTTTCTTGAGCCTTGCGGGGAAACCTGCTAGGATGCGGACCCCGGCGTAGGTCGGAATGGTTGTTCAGCGAGGAGGCTTGAGGCCCTGTGAGAATCACGTTACACAAATACATCTTCCAGGAAATCTGGCCCACCTTTCTGGCGAGCCTCTTCATTTCCGTCTTCATCATCGTGGCCACCAAGATGCTCTCCATCATGGAATTGCTTGTGAACCAGGGGGGGGAACCAATTCACGTGGCGAGCATGATCCTTTTTTTGCTGCCCGACATCCTGTCATTCGCCTTTCCGGCGGCCAGCCTCATGGCGGTGGTCATTGCTTTCTTGAGGCTATCGGCAGACAATGAACTGATCGCCCTCAAGGCCTGCGGGATCAGTTTGTACCAGTTGCTTCCCACGGTGGTGATCCTTTCTCTTGCAGGGTTCCTGGTCTCTCTGATGGTGAGTGTTGTGGCCATACCCTGGGGGAACCGTTCATTCCGGGACTTGGTCTTCCAGATGGCCGAATCCAAGACCGACCTGGGGATAAAAGAGCGCGTATTCTGTGAGCCCTTTGATGACGTGGTCTTTTATGTGGGTGGATTTTCGGGGCGCGAGAGGGTGATGAGGGACGTTTTCGTGGTGGATCGCAGGGATGAGACCGTGTCCAACACGATCGTTGCCGGCGAAGGCAGGGTGTTCGTAAACCCTGAAGCGCGCCTCATCACGATCCGTTTCAGGGACGGGACTATTTTTGTGGTGGAAAAGGGGCTTGCTTCCGCCCGGACCATCCGGTTCAAGACATACGATCTGAATATCGGTTTGAAAGACATCATGGCCGCGCTTGCTTCCCGGAAACGAAAACCAAAGGAACTGACCGTCTCCGAACTGGTGGAGCGGCTGGAGAAGCTTCGGCCGGAGGAAGAAAAATATAACGATGTCCTCATAGAACTCCTGGGGAAATTCACCTTGCCCGTGGGTGTTTTTCTTATGGGCATCATCGGCGTGCCCCTGGGGGCCCAGTTGAAGACCCAGGGCCGCACGGCGGGCATTGGTGTGAGCCTGGCGGTTTTTCTCCTCTACTACATCTGCCTGGCCGCGACAAAAAGCCTTTGTGAGAGTGGTGTGCTGTCCCCGAAGATCGGCCTTTGGATGCCCGACCTGATCCTCGCTTCGGCATGCGTGTATCTGTTCAGGCGTGTGGCCAGGGAACAAGGGATCATCCCCGGGTCATTCTTCAAGGGCGGCCCATGGGGGCTTCCCCCTTCCGCGGGGGCCAAGGCATGAAAAACTCCTTCCTTTTCCTTTATCTGGGACCCCTGGGGGCAAGTTTCCTCCTCTGCCTGTTGCTGACCCCGCTTGTACGCCGCTATGCCCGGGCCACGGGACGGGTAGCGGTGCCCAGGGAGGATCGCTGGCACCGGAAGGAGACGGCTCTGCTGGGCGGTGTCGCCATATTTGTTTCAATGGCGTTTGTATGGATCGTGGGGACGCTCGCGGGCGGCTGGACCGCCCTGGGCAGACCCTACCTGGTGGTGATGGCGTGCGCTTCGGCCGTGTTCTTGCTGGGTCTGGTTGACGACCTGGTCAACATGGACCCCCAGCACAAGCTTGCGGGCCAGATCGTCATCGCCAGCGTGCTGCTCTTCTTCGGATATCGCCTGCCCTGGACCCAGTCCAACACGGTAAACCTTTTTTTGTCCATCCTTTGGGTCGTGGGCATCACAAACGCCTTCAATCTCCTGGACAACATGGACGGCTTGGCCGCGGGGATCGCCATGATCGCGGGCGTGTTCCTGCTCCTCTTTCATTTCCTGAACCCCGGACAAAGCGGTTTCTCGCCCGGAAAGCTCCTCATTCTCTCTTCCTACGTGGGATCCCTGCTGGGCTTCCTGGTCTACAATTTCAATCCTGCGAGCATATTCATGGGAGACGGGGGGAGTCTTTTTATCGGGTTCGTGCTGGCCTGCCTAACCATCATGCAGGGCCCCGCTCAAGCGCCTCCCAAAGGCTTTGTCCACCTGCTTTCTATCATTGCCATCCCTATCCTGATCCTTTTCATTCCAATCCTGGACACGGGGTTCGTGAGTTTCATGAGAAAACTGTTCCGGCGGCCTATTTCCCAGGGGGGGCGGGATCACTCCTCCCACCGGCTGGTGGCCATCGGCCTGTCCGAAAAACGGGCGGTCCTGGTCCTGTGGGGCTTTGCGGCGGTGAGCGGGCTGATGGCCCTGGCAATGGGGTATCTGGCAAGCGGAGTCAGCATTGTACTGGTGGTGTGCTATCTCCTTTTCGTGCTTTTTTTCTGGGTCTACCTGGGAAAGGTCAAGGTGTATAGCGGGGAATCGGTCCTGAGGGGCGGCGGTACCGGGCGGATCACACCCCTGCTCATCGAGGTGACCTACAGGCGACGACTACTTGAAGTCCTCCTGGACCTGGTCCTGATAACAGTGGCCTACTATACGGCCTATCTGCTTCGATTCGAGGGTCAACTGGGCGGAAATTTTGATTTTTTCCTGAAATCCCTCCCCGTGGTGATCGCCTGCCAGATTTTTTGTATGTATATAATGGGCATCTATCGGGGCGTGTGGGAGAGTGCGGGTGTCTCGGATCTGTGGGGATACGTCAAGGCGGTTACCGCCGGGACGGTACTTGCCATCCTGCTCATCCTTTTCCTTTACCGGTTCGTGAGTTTTTCCAGGGCGGTCTTCGTGATCCATTGGTTTTTTCTCCTGATCCTGATCGCCCTTTCGCGTTTTTCCTTCCGTTTCATAGACGAGGGTCTACAGCGCGGGAGGCGGGGCGGTAGGAGAACCCTGATTTACGGCGCGGGGATAGGGGGACAGATGGCCCAGAGGGAATTGGACACGAACCGAAACCTGGACCTTCGGCTTGTGGGGTTCATCGATGACAACCGTGATCTTCACGGAAGAAAAGTCAAGGGATATCCGGTCCTTGGTGGAGGAGAACAACTGGAAGGCCTTTTGAAGAAGCACGGTATCGAGGAGGTCATCATCTCTTTTCGCGATCACGGTCCGGAAAAGAAAAAGGAACTGGAGACCCTTTTGCAGTCAAAAGGGATCGAGGTTCGGGTCAGGCTCATGCGCCTGGTCATCAGTTGACAACGGCCGGGATGCCGAACGGGGCCCGGTCCGCGGAGATGCGGTGAGTTTCCCCGGGGCTTTTGCCGTTGAAATTACTTGACGTTTTGGGCTATAAGGGCGTGGGTGTTGAAGTGGGTTTGTCCCGGAGGGCAGGCGACGTTGTCAGGTAGAGTTATCATCCCAAACAGTCGAGAGGTAGGTTGTAATGGATTTCAGCCTTAGCATGGAGCAGGAAATACTCAGAAATTCCGTTCGCCAGTTCGCGGAGAACGAGATCAGGCCCGTGGCCCGGGAACTGGATGAAAAAGAGGTCTTTTCGTACGAGACCATGGCCAAGATGGCGGAGATCGGGCTTTTCGGCATGTTCGTCCCGGAAAAATACGGCGGGCAGGGCATGGACTATCTCTCCTATATTATCGCCACGGAGGAGATCGCCCGGGTGGACGGCTCTCACGCGGCCACGGTGGCTGCCGGGAACAGTTTGGGGATAGGTCCCATCTATTATTTCGGGGACGAGGAACAGAAACGGAAATACCTGCCCAAACTCTGCAGCGGGGAGGCTCTGTGGGGATTCGGCCTCACCGAGCCCAACGCGGGGTCGGATGCGAGCAATTCCAAGACCACTGCGGTGAAAGAAGGTGATGACTGGGTCATTAATGGCAGCAAGATCTTTATCACCAACGCCTCGACCCGCATCAGCGCCGGCGTCACGGCCCTTTGCAGGACCGGAACGCGGGACGACGGCCGCCCGGAGCTCTCATGTATCCTCATCGAGACCGGCACCCCCGGCTATGAGGCCAGGGAGATGCACGGAAAGATGATGTGGCGCGCCTCCAACACGAGCGAACTTTATTTCGAGGACTGCAGGGTACCGGCGGAGAATATGCTGGGACCCCGGGGGCATGGGTTTTATCAAATGATGCAGACCCTGGACGGGGGCCGCCTTTCCATAGGGGCCATGGGTCTCGGGGGCGCGCAGGGCTGTTACGAGATGGCCCTGAAATACAGCAAGGAGCGTGTGCAGTTCGGAAAGCCCATCGCCAATTTCCAGGTCAACGCCTTCAAGCTCGCAGATATGGCCATGGAGATCGAATGCGCACGCCTCCTGCTCTACAAGGCCTGCTGGCTCCGGGACAACGATAAGCCCTTTTCCAAGGAAGCGGCAATGGCTAAACTCCATTGCTCCGAGGTCATGTATCGCTGCGCCAACCACGCGGTCCAGCTCCACGGAGGGTACGGTCTCATGAAGGAGTACGACGTGGAGCGCTTCTACAGGGATCAAAAACTCCTGGAAATCGGGGAAGGGACTTCCGAGGTTCAGCGTCTAGTGATTTCCCGGCTCATCGGCGCGGTCTAAGCCCCGGGGAGGGCCTGGGGCCCTGCAGGTTTCATTTCGGGCCGCCCGACGATTTTCCAAAGACCGCTGTTGCTTCCTGGATCAGGCGATGGGCTTCCCCCATGTGCCGGGGGGAGAAATGAAAAAGCCTGAGGGCCTTGACGGCCGCTTGTGCGGCGATGAGTCCCGCCTCTCGGGCCGTCAGGTGATATTTGCGCCGTGCCACGTCTTTCTCGCTCTCCAGGAACGGTGCTTCGATAAATAGCACGTCCGAATTCTTCGCGAGTGCTACGATCTTTTCCCGGTTTTCACGAGTCCCGACAACATCGGTGACGTAGCAGACCTTCAGGCCCGGGGAGATCCTGGCGATTTTTTCCGAAAGGCGCCCCAAGGGAAACACCTTTTCCCATGAAGGGATCCCGCCCCTTTCACGGGTGACCGTGAAAGGGCTCTCGGGGTCCCTTTTCTCATACAGGGCCGCCTTGAACCGGGTGAGCCAGGGCCCCACCGGGAGGTCCAGGTCCGCGAGACCTTGCTTGAGGATATTGACGTGGAAATTTTCCTCGAGGCAGAGCCCCAGGCACGGGATCCGGTGATCCAGGACCGCGCATCGAACGGAAAACCCGGGTTCCTGCAGCAGGACTCCGTTGAAGTCCCTTTCCGATAATGTGCCGGGATCCAGAGCGAACCCGTTTTTGCAAGGGTAGGTGCGGGTGAGGATTTTTTCTTCTCTGACTTCGTGAACCACGAGTTCCAGGTTCGCCTGGAACTCGTGGACCAGATTCCACGTGTACCCGGCCAGCTTGCCTTCCACCCGGCGATGAAAATCGGCGGGGCCGAAAATGTGCAACCGTCTCTCGCGACCCAGAAAGATTCGCAGAAGAAGATCAAACCCCACGAAATGATCCATGTGGGTGTGGGTGACGAAGGCATGGCTGATCTTCAGGATCTCCCGGGGCGGTAGCGGCCCCAGATCCCCCAGATCGAACTGCAGAGCCCGTTTCCGGAACCGAAAGGGGATGAAAAGACCGGGGTCTGCGAAGGGATCATTGACCAGCCTGGGAAGGAATGAGGGTTTCATGGGACTTCCAGCCTTTACGATCCGCCGTGCCCCCGCCCGGAGGAGGCATGGGATCCGATGGGGGTGATTTGACATCCTTTAGCAAATATGAGATGTTTTGCCAATATTTTGGGGAACGGCGTATTGAGTCCTCGAGGCCTTTGAAAGACGCCTCCTGTTACCCGGTTCCAGCCTTCGCCTGAGGCCATGAGGGGACAGACGGGGGCCTCCTGGGGATCGGGATTTGCCGACACGCTCAGATTTTCATTTTCGAAACATCCGAAGTATTACCGCGGTTGGAATCTTCGTGTTCCCTCGGTGGAAATCCGGGATTTTCGACTCGAATGTAAACAGAATTGAACGTTTTTCAAAGGTCTCTCCGTGTCCCGGCGGGACCTAAATGGAGAGGCGGGCTGAGCGGTCTGACGCGAGGAAGTCCATGAAACTGAACAAGGGGCGGATCGTGCAGAGGGTTAGGGAAACGGTCCGTTTGAAAAGGCGAAAGAAGAGCCGGCAGCAGTATCTGTTTCCCGAGATGGACTGCGAGTTTTTGAGCCGCAGGAGAACCTCCCAGATCGTGGACACCCTTTTTGAAATTCTGAAAGACGCCTTGACTCGCGGTGAAGATGTCATGATCCGTGGGTTTGGTAAATTTCAGGTGAAGTTTCGTTGGGCCAGGACCTGGATGAACCCAAGGACCGGCGAAAAGATCATCCTCCCGTCCAGAAGGAGTGTCACTTTCAAGGCATCTCCGGTGCTCCGGCGGAAATTGAACCCCCCCCCCGGACCCACATGAGAATTCAACCTAAGACCACCGTCCGTCCAAGGCTCCATCCACACAACGGTCCTCCTGCCTTTGTTCCTCAAGAGTAGTTTTCCGCGAAAAGTCCTCAGGCCTTCCGAAATCTAGCCCCGTGCTACCCTGGGAGCGCCCAGCAGGGCGTCTGAAATGAAGTTGACTATCCCCCAGAGGGCGTCCGCGGAAAGGTGCTTTTCCACTGAACGATCGAACAGGACCGAGATCCGGGGCTCGAACTCCTCGTCCCCGAGCCACAGGAGATAATAGACGGGGATCTTGGGAAAGGGCAAGAAACGAAACGCCGTGTCTGCCAGGTCCACCTCCGTTCCACCCAGCTCCAGGGCGGCCTTCCTGAATCCTTCGGGATCGTAACCGAAGCGGCGCAGCACGGGCTCCGTCTTCAACGTGTGTGGCCCCTGAAAAAAGTGGGACTCCTTCAGCTCCTGGGGTGCGGCCAGGCTTCCATCGGGGACGGCGGAGGTGACGTTGAGCAGGTAGACCAGGGTGAGGAGTTCCATCAGCGGGTGGCGGATCGGATCCCAGCCCGAGGGACCCCTGGTGCGGATTTCGCCCAGCTTCGGGTCCACCAGGACCTCCCGACCCAGCACCCTGAGCAGAAGCCCTCCCCCCGGCCGGCAGGAAGCGTCAGCGTCCCGGCACACGATGGACGGGTCACGCTTTCGAAGATCTTCCCAGAACTGGCGGGGAACCTTTATTTCCTGGCCCGAGGGCGTCTTTTCCGTCAATGGATTCTCCTTCCGTCTTCTTTCCTGCATTTTGAGATACGCCTCGCTGAAGGGGTAGGGTCCTGAACGGAAGTTTTCGCAGGGAAAAAGGCCGCAGTCCCTGGAGCAGTACTCCAGACGATTAGTGAAGGCGCAGTCCAGGATGGGACATGGAGCACCCAGCAGCCTCCTCTGGGCCTCGAGCTTCCGGGCCGCGTGGTCGCTGGTCCCGGGTCCGCAAGTGGAGCATATGCCGCGGGCGTGGAGCCCGCAGGCCCCGCAGTCCACACCGCAGGCGCCGGTGGGCATCAGTTTCCTCCTTCGGGAGCCGGGTCCGGGAGCCGGCTCTCCGGCTTTCTGCAGATTATCTGGGCCGCGGCACGGAGGGGGCCGGATCAAGGGCATCTGACGGCTCCGTTCCCACCACGCCATCCACCTCCCGTGCACATTCAAATCGTTTCCCCGATGGGGACCGCCACAAAAGGGGTTCCCAAGTTTCGGTCATTCTGCTACGATGCATTCATAGAATGAAGACGCCCGGGGAACGTATGGATTTCCCCTATCATTTGCTGCCTTTTCTGTCAACGATGCGGGTCACAAAGGACGAAGAACCCCTTCCATGGGTGCCCACCGCGAAGCCCCCAGACCGACCATATTTCTGAGATCGTTGCTTTGTTTTCTCTGCACGGTCCCGGTGGTCTTCGGGGCGTTTTCCTGCCCCAACGCCCTGGCCGACCTCGACCTGCTTGCGGAGCAGATCGCGGCCTACAACGCGGAGTCCGGCAAGAGGAGCTTGAAACAGGGCCGCTATGCAGGGCGCGAAGGGATTCTTATGCTCCTGCCCGGTACGGCCAGGGACTTGGGGCTCCGCACCCTGGAGGACGATGTCTATCGCGAGGCCCGGGAACTCATGCGGCGCGCTCGAAGGAGCCGGGAGGCATGCGTCGAGGCCATGAAGAGCACGGACCGGGAGACGAGGCCCGGCGAGCATGCTGAACGGGTGGGCCGCTACGCCCTTGAGTACCTGGAGCTTCGGGGGAAGGCCCTGGAACTCTTCCGTGAGTACCGGGCCGGCCTCTCCCCCGATGTGGACCAGCGCCTGGACCCTGGCGCCTGCAAAGCTCTCCTTTACGATCTCCTGGAAGCGAGCCTTCAAAAGGCCCGGGGCAACCTCCGGAACGCTCTGGGACTGTTTTACGACGCAAGCCGAGGCATGCAGAACAGCCAGGGCCCCTTGAGCCCCGCGAACGTGGGTTTCGTAAACCACGTCTTCAATGCCTTTCTCCGGAACGCAGAGCCGGGGGCGCTCGCGCGATACGACCTGGATCGTCACGACTGGGCGCGGGCCGCTTCCCGGGGCGGTTCGTGGAAGCTCGCGGTCACCGGGCGGGGTGCGCGTTTCGCGGGCCTCGTGGAACGCATCCTTCGTAAGTATACGGCCGAGTCGGGCCTTGCCGTTGACCCCCTGCTGTTCCTGGCCCTCATGAAGCAGGAATCTCGTTTCGATCCCCGGGCCGTTTCAAACGTGGGCGCGGCCGGATTGACACAGATCATGCCCAGGACCGCCGTGGGGCTCGGAATGAGGAATATCTTCCTCCCGGCCTATTTCGAGCATGCCGGGGACCTGCTGGCCCGGGAAGGGAGACTGCGGGGGAAGGCATTGCGGCTCATCGACGGGATGACGCCTGAGAATATGCGCACCCGTGCGCTCAGGGCGCGCACCCTGATGCAGGAGTCACTCGCCGTGAGGCGGAAACGGGCCGAACTCTATGAACGCTACAGGAGAGAACTGCTGACCCGGGCCAAAGATGACAGGCTGGACCCGGAAAAGGCCGTCTCATACGGCCTCAGATACTTCGCCGCACAACTCAAGCGCCAGAAAGGAGATATCAGCCTCGCCCTGGCCGCATACAATGCAGGGCCGCACAGGGTGAACCGGTACGGCGGGATTCCTCCTTTCGAAGAAACGGTGTGTTTCAGAAACTCCGTGCTGGCCTTTTACCGGGGTTACCTCCTCCGGGTGACCGGGACCCGCCGATTGCGATAAGGCAGGTTTTCGAATGCCGGGGCACGGCCCGGGGAAGGATGGGCACTCTTTAACGGGCCCCGTGGTAGTCTTCCACCCATTGGAGCCATATCTTTTTTCTGTTTTGAAACTTGTAGAGCACCCTGTCCAGTTGGTGGGACAATTCCGTGTCCACGATTCTCCGCCGGGAAAAGGCCAGAAGCTCACTTTCGAGCCGCATCCAGTCGGGCATTATCTTGGTTTTGCCCTGTCTGAAACGATCAAATTCCAGGTGGAGGGTGTCGATTCTCCGATCAAAGGCCCAAATGGCCTCTCGGTGGCTCTGAAGGTCTTCTGCTGCCGACATGCCGGGCGTCTCCCTTGTCCTGATGATCACCGGAGAATACCAGAAGCAGGGCACCATGAAAAGGGTTCACGAGGCGGGACGAACGCACTTGACATGTCCCCGGCGACATGGATAGAAGATAGGACCCGATCGGTGCGGTCAAACCATCTCAATTCGGCCCGCCGAAACGGCCGAAACCGCGAAGGAGAGAGGTATGACGGACAGCGTGATGATAAAGAGTGATTTCCCGGAACTAAAACTGCTGAAACGGGGGAAAGTCCGCGACGTATACGAGGTGAGTGAGCGGGAACTCCTGATAGTGGCCAGCGACAGGATCTCCGCCTTTGACGTGATCATGGATGACCCGATCCCGGACAAGGGGAAGATCCTCACCCGGATCTCTTTATTCTGGTTCGATAAACTGGGCGGAATCGTGGAAAATCACGTCATCAGCAGCAACCCTTCAGAGTACCCCGATCCGTGCAGGACCTATGCCGACCAACTGGCGGGGCGCAGCATGCTGGTTCTAAAGACCGACCCCCTGCCCGTAGAATGCATCGTGAGAGGGTATATTTCCGGGTCCGGCTGGAAGGAATACCGGAAAGAGGGCAGCGTGTGCGGCATTCCCCTGCCCGGGGATCTTCAGGAATCAGACAGGCTTCCCGAGGCGCTTTTCACACCCTCCACCAAGGCGGAAGAAGGCCTCCATGACGAGAACATCTCCTTTGAGCGCGCTGTGGAGATCCTGGGCCGGAAAACGGCCGAAGAGGTCAGGCGAATCAGCCTGGAAATCTATGAAACCGGACGCCGAATCGCGGAAGAGAAGGGTATCATCATTGCTGACACCAAATTCGAGTTCGGATTTCTGGACGGCAGGTTGATCTTGATCGATGAGGTCCTGACTCCCGACTCTTCCCGATTCTGGCCCCAGGACGACTATCGACCCGGCGGGCCTCAGAAGAGTTTCGACAAACAGTTCCTCCGGGATTATCTGCTGGGAATTGGATGGCCCCAGGAGCCGCCCCCACCGCCACTTCCAGAAGAGATCATCCGGAAGACCCGAGAAAAATACCTCGAGGCCCTTCAGAGGCTCACCGGAAAGGGTCTGGACTGAGGCGGAAGCCATACTCCTCCCGGGGGACCCCGCCATACGCCCGTAAAGCCGATTCCCCCCGGCGCTCGGTCGGCCCGCCGGATGCGGTCGGTCCAGGCGCGCCGCTCCTGCCCTCCCCACGAAATCCAGCCTGCGGGTCGCGGGGGAGCGGCATCACACCATACGAAAAAGACAGGGTTATCGACCCGTAACTACGGGTCTTTCGGGCGCCCTCCGGTGGGCTCCGATCGGTCAAAAACTTGGCCCGCCCATTCTTGACAAAGACAGGGCGGATGCTTAACGTATCCCTGGTTTGTCCGGATGGATTCGGCCGGATATATCAACCTTTGAGGTGGCGTTGTGGTCCAGGTAGAAGTGAAAGATAAGGATGAAAAGAGTCGGAAGACGCATCCCATGACCGACGATGGAGCCCTCGCAGAGACCGATGTCCCTGACGGCGGATCGGAGGTCTCCGAGGGTAATGAAGAAAAGCCGCTCGAAAAGTTGACCCGTAAAGACCTGCTTGCCAGGGCGCGGGAGTTGAGGGAGAGTGCGAAAAAGAACTACGAACTATACTTGCGCTCCCAGGCGGAGGTGCAGAACATCAAGCGGCGTGCAAAAAAAGACAAGGAGGAGTGGGTCAAGTTTTCCAATGAGAACCTGATCAAGCAACTCCTGCCGGTCATGGACAATCTCGAAAACGCCATCTTGCACGCGAAGGACGACAATGCCGTAGGGCCGCTCAAAGAGGGCGTAGAGTTGACCCTGAAAGGTCTGCGCGACACTCTGGAAAAGGCCGGATTGGAAGAAGTCAAGGCGGCCGGGGAGGCCTTTGACCCCAATTTTCACCAGGCGGTCTCCGAACAGCCGGATGAAACCGCGGCCCCGGGACAGGTGATTCACGTCCTGCAAAAAGGATACACGCTGAACCAGCGCCTTATCCGGCCGGCGATGGTGGTGGTGAGTTCAGGTCCCGGGGCGCAGGAGTCGAGTCAGGCTCCATCCAACCAATGAACGATCCCCTCACGGCTTTGGGTCATTGGAATTTAGCTCTGCAATGAAGGAGGCAAACAAATGGGCAAGATGATAGGCATAGATCTCGGTACGACGAATTCCTGTGTCGCCGTCATGGAAGGTGGTGATCCTGTGGTTATCGCCAATGCCGAGGGGAGCAGAACTACCCCGTCCATGGTCGCCTTCACGGAGAGCGGAGAGCGGCTGGTGGGCCAGACCGCTAAACGCCAGGCGGTGACCAATCCCGAGAACACTGTCTTTGCGGTCAAACGCCTGATCGGGCGGAAGTTCGATTCCCAGGAAGTCCAGAAGGATATCCAGGTGCTGCCTTACGAGATCGTCAAGGCCCCCAACGGGGATGCGCACCTCAAGATCAAAGGCAAGGAATACAGCCCCGCGGAAATCTCCGCCATGATTCTCCAGAAGATGAAAAAGACGGCGGAAGATTACCTGGGCGAGCCGGTGACCGAAGCCGTGATCACGGTGCCGGCATATTTCAACGACAGTCAAAGACAGGCCACCAAGGACGCGGGTCGCATCGCCGGGCTCAATGTGGAACGGATCATCAATGAACCTACCGCAGCTTCCCTGGCCTATGGCCTGGATAAGAAGGGAGATCGGAAGATCGCCGTATTCGACCTGGGAGGCGGAACATTCGATATCTCCATCCTTGAGATCGGTGAGGGCGTCTTCGAGGTGAAGTCCACGAACGGGGACACCCACCTGGGCGGCGAGGACTTCGACCTGCGAATCGTGGATTATCTGGCCGATGAATTCAAGAAGGATCAGGGCATCGACCTCAGGAACGATAAGATGGCCCTGCAGCGCCTGAAAGAGGCTGCGGAAAAGGCGAAAATGGAGCTTTCCGGTTCCATGGAAACGGACATAAATCTGCCGTTCATAACGGCGGACGCCAGCGGCCCCAAGCATCTCAACATCAAGCTCACCCGCGCCAAGTTGGAAGCCCTGGTGGACGACCTGCTCGACCGGGTGGTGGCGCCCTGCAGGACGGCGCTCAAGGACGCGGGTTTCACCGCCGCCGACATCGACGAGGTGATCCTGGTGGGCGGCATGACACGGATGCCCAAGGTCCAGGCCAAAGTCAAAGAGATTTTCGGTAAGGAACCCAGCAGGGGAGTCAATCCCGACGAGGTGGTGGCCATCGGTGCGGCCATCCAGGCAGGGGTCCTGAAGGGAGACGTCAAGGACGTGCTCCTGCTGGACGTCACGCCCTTGTCCCTGGGCATCGAGACCCTGGGCGGCGTTTTCACGAAGCTCATTGAAAAGAACACCACCATTCCCACAAAGAAGAGCCAGATTTTTTCCACGGCCGCCGACAATCAACCGGCGGTGGAGATTCACGTGCTTCAGGGCGAGCGGGAGATGGCGGCTCACAACAAGACCCTGGGCAGGTTCCAGCTCGTGGGGATCCCGCCGGCCCCCAGGGGCGTGCCACAGATCGAGGTGACCTTCGACATCGACGCCAACGGCATCGTGCATGTCTCGGCCAAGGACATGGGGACCGGCAAGGAACAATCCATCCAGATCACCGCTTCGAGCGGTTTGAGCGAAGAGGAAATTCAGCAGCTCATCAAGGATGCTGAAATGCACGCAGAAGAAGATCGAAAACAGCGGGAGCTGGTGGATGCACGGAACATGGCCGACTCGCTGATCTACAGCACGGAGAAATCCATCAAAGAGGTGGGCGACAAGCTGGATGAAGGGACGAAGGGAGAGATAAACCAGGCCATCGAAAACCTCAAAAAGGCGATGGAGGGAGACAACGCCGAGGAGATAAAACGGCTGAGTGAGGCCCTGACCCAGGCTTCCCACAAGCTTGCGGAAACAATGTATGCCCAGGCGAGCCAGCAGCAGCAGGCCCAGGCGGGCGAGGCGCAAGGCGGGGCCCAGGAGGCCCCCAAGGACGACGACGTGGTGGACGCGGATTTCGAGGAAGTCAAGAAGTGATTCAGGGATTCTCGGACAAGATCCGGGCCGTCCTCGCCATATGTGCGGGGATGGCCCTTTTTTTTACGGCCTGCGCTCCGGTTCCCTCCCGAAAGGAGGCCGCGGCTCCCGAGGAAAAGCCGGCGGAGGCGGTGGAGGCAAAGGCCCCGCGTCCCGACTATGAAAAGGCCAGAGAGGCGGCCGACGGGTACTGGCGTCAGGGGCGGGCGCCCCAGGCCCTGGAGGCATACCGGGCCTACCTGAGGCAGGTGCCGGCGGTCTCGAGGGACCCACTGGTCCTGGACCGCGTGGGTCGGCTCCTGCAGGATGCCGGACGTTACCGTGAGGCCCGGGCGGCCTTTCGGCGACTGTGCATGGAACATCCGGGCTACGCGGGGCTTCCGGAGGCGGAACTGCGTGCGGCCGAATGTCTCGTGAGCATGGGAGAATATGCCCAGGCGCGAAAAGAAGTCCTGGATTGGATCGAGGCCCACCCCGGCCACTCCCTCACCGCAGTGGCCTGTCTGCTGCTGGGCCGGACCGAAATCGCCCTGGGCCGGAAGGTGGAGGCCTTTCGCTGGTGGTTGGGCGCCTGGAAGGCCTTGGAAAAGGCCGAGAAAAGGGATGCCCTGCGGTCCCGGCTTCGGGAACGGATCGAAAGACTCATTCAGGCCTCGGACCTGGAACAGTTGGAGGCCATGAAGATACGTGCTGCGGGAAGCGATTTCGCGCAGCAGCTCCTCTACAGGCTCGCACTGCTGTATCTGGAGCAAAGCGATCTGGATCGCGCCATGAAAGCAGCCATGGCTTTGGTGCGTACAACGACCGAACAGCACTGGGTCACCCGGGGCCGGAGGATCATGGAACGGATCTTCGAGGAACGCGAGGTCAGGAGAAATGTCCTGGGATGCCTTCTGCCGCTTTCCGGCCCGTTTGCCATATATGGGGAACAGGTCCTCAATGGAATTCAACTCGGGCTCATGCAGAGCGCAGCCGACGGGGTGGAACTGGCCATCCGGGATACGGAGGGCAGCCCTGAACAGGCCGTCCGGGGCCTGGAGGATCTCGTCTCACACGAGAAGGTCCTGGCCGTGATCGGACCCCTGGTGAGCAAGGCGGCGGTCGCCGCCGCTGAACGCTCCGTGCCGTTGGGCATCCCTCTCATTACGGTGACCCAGAAGGAGGGCGTCACCCGGTTGGGTGAAACCGTGTTCCGGAATTTTCTCACACCGTCGGCGGAAGTCGAAAAGCTCCTCGACACGGTCCTGGCGGGAATGGGGCTGAAACGCTACGCCGTTCTGTACCCGGACAACGCCTATGGCCGGTATCTCATGAATCTCTTCTGGGATCGGCTCGAGACCATGGGAGGCACGGTGACCGCCGCAGAATCATACGGACCCGATCAGACCGATTTCGCTCAACAGATCAAGAAGATGATAGGGATTTATTACCCGAGGCCGGCCTGGGAAGAGGAGCGGATTCGACAGATGAAACTTCCGGAAGAAGAGGAATGCGAGATATATCCGGAAGACGAGCCCCTTCCCGTGGTGGACTTCGATGCGGTCTTCATCCCCGATGTCGCCCAGAGAGTAGTGATGATAGCCCCGCAACTCGCATTTCACGATGTGCTCTACGTGCAACTGATGGGCACCAGCCTGTGGCAGGCCCCGGAGCTGATCGAGGAGGCCCGCGATTACGTCCGGAACGCTCTTTTCCCGTCAGGCTTTTTTGCGGATGCGCGGGACCCGGACATCGCCGCCTTTGTTCATGTCTACCAGGACAACTACGACGAACCGCCCGGGCTCCTGGCGGCCACCGGTTACGACACGATCAGGCTTTTGCTGGAAGTCATGTCGGAGCGGCAGGGCGGATTTAGGACGAGAAAAGAATTCAGGGAAGCGCTCCGGGACTGGCCCCCCTTCCACGGTGTGACCGGAGATTTTCGCTTCGGTCCGGATGGTGACGTCATCAAGGAACCGTTCATTTTGACGGTGCGCAAGGGCAGGATCCTGCCTTACCCCTGGTAATGCCCCACTCTCGTCGGGGGGTGGGAACGGGACATCACTCCTTCTCAAAGCGCGGCCTCGGTATCCTCTCCGTTCGATTCCTTTTCTCTTCTCCTGTAGGCCGTTTTGGAGACCAGAATCCCGATTTCATACAAGAGGATGAGCGGGCCCGCCATCATGCACTGGGTGATTACATCGGGCGGGGTGAGGATCGCACCCAGAACGAAGGTCATGAGGATCGCATACTTGCGTTTTTGCTTGAGGAAATCAGGGGTGACGATCCGCATCTTGGTCAGGAAGAAGACCACCACCGGCAGTTCGAAGACCACACCAAAGGCGAAAAGCAATTTGATGGAAAATGAAAAATATTGCTTCACGCTGGGCAGCGCCTGGACCGATTCGTTGGAAAAGGCCATGAAGAACTTGAATCCGAAGGGAAACACCACGAAATAGCCGAAGAGCGCCCCCCCCACGAAAAGAATGCTGGAGGCGACCACGAAAGGAATGGCAAGGCGCTTTTCTTTCTGGTAAAGCCCCGGCGCCACAAACATCCATAGCTGATAGAAGATGAAGGGAGCCGACAGGAGCACTCCGGCCAGAAAAGCGACCTTCAGGTATGTGAGAAACATCTCCGGCAGGTTGGTGAAAATCAACCTTTCGCCCTCAGGCATCACCGCCTTGAGGGGGGCGATGAGGATCCCGAAGAGATATTCCCGGAAAAAGTAGCAGATCACGAAGCCCACGCCTGCGGCTATGGCGCAGGCGATGAGCCGCTTTCGCAGCTCTTCCAGATGACTCATGAAGGGTTGCCTGTCCTCATCCACCATCCCGGGGGGTCTCCTTGTCGTCGGATGGGCGATTTTCCGCCTTGTCCTTCTCTTCCTCCACCGCCGCTCCGTGCGCCTCCTGCTCCTCGTCCCGGACTTTAGCGTAGTCCTCCAGCATATCGTCGTAGTCCTTGTACTTGGACGGGGCCGCGGGATCGGCGCTTGGAATTTCTTGGTCCACGGCCTCCTTCAGGCCGGTGATGGAATCGATCACATCCTCTTTGGCCGCTTTCAGGTCCGCCTCCACGTCCAGGCTCTCTTTCAGTTCCTGTGTGGCCTTCCTGAATTCGGCCATACCCTTGCCCAAGGCACGGGCCAGGTCCGGTAGTTTGCTGGGCCCGATGACGATCAGGGCGATCACCATGATCAGGATGAGTTCGGGCATTCCGATGCCAAACATGAGGTATTCCTCCTAAAAGAAAGGGGCCGCTGAGAGTCGCTCCCCTTCCGGGTGACCCGCCCATCATTTCAGGCGGATCATCATGGCCACCTCGTCGCAATTTGGGAACTTGGGGCATTTGAGGCAGTCGGCCCAGACTTTGTGCGGCAGAACGGACTTTTCCACCTCGGAAAACCCGTATTTCTTGAAAAACTCCGGGACATAAGTCAGCGTGAACACATCATCGAGTCCCAGGGAGCGCGCCTCGTCCAGGCAGGAACAAAGCAGTTCCCCCCCAAGCCCCCGGCCCTGAAAATCCTCCGACACGGCCAGAGATCGGATCTCGGCCAGGTTTTCCCAGCAGATTCCCAGCCCGCACACGCCCACCACCGAACGCGCGGGGTCTTCCTCGAGCACCGAGTAATCCCGAAGGTGGTCGTACAACTCGCTCAACGAGCGGGGCAGGAGCAGCCCGCGCTCGGCGAAGAAGGTGAGAATCCGATGAATCTCCGGAACATCGCGAATTACGGCCTTCCTGATACGCACGCTTCTTGATCCTCCCCGAGGAGGGCCCGTCTCCCGGCCTTCTCGGTTGCTTTCAACAGCCTGTTTGTGAGGCCCGATGTTTGCCCCGGGGCTGGGTGCCCCCGGGCAAGCTGCATTAATCGATCATTCTATACGGACCCGGCCTCTTTGCCCAGTAAGTTTTCACCACAGATCCATCCCGTGTGCCCCCGTCCCCGGACCCGGGGATCCGATCGGGCAGCCGGCGGCGGGCAGGCCTAAGGCGCTTCCCTGCGCGTGACAAATCCCTTGAGGCCCTCCTGCAAGGCCAGGGTGCGAGCCAGCGCCCTGGCTTTCTCGGCCGTGTCCATCCGACCGCATCGGACCCTGTAGCGGATCTTCCCATTCAGATCGACCCGGGAATAATAGGCGTCATAGCCCCGTTCAGTGAGTCGGTTGACCATCTGGAGGGCCTTCACCTCGTTTTGCAGGGAGGCCACCTGGACCGTGTAGAGTATGGAGATCGGGCTTGACTCCTTAAGGTCGGTTCGCTTCTTCCGGTTCCCCGGGGCGGGCCTCTTAATCTTCCTGCGGACCACCTCCTCTTTCTTTGAGGAGAGTTTTTCGTAGAATGCCAGCTTGGGATCCTTGGCGTGTTCGTGGATAATCTCCATGCCCGAGGATTTCCCGTGGCCCGGAACCGTAATTTCCTTCATCAGTGATTTGAGTTTCGCCGGGGAGAGCATCCCCTCCGGCAATATCCCCCGGCCCGTGATCACGCCCAGGAAGAACGACCACCCCATCAGGAGGAACAGGACACCTCCCCACAGCACCAGGGACCGGGCCGTGAGTGGTATCTGAAGCGTCCGGCGTTTCGGCTTCTTGGTTTTTGAAGGTCCTTTTTTCCCGGGCATAGTCGGGGGCTGCCGTCACATCTTTTCGGGGGCGCTCACGCCCAAGAGGGCAAGTCCGTTGGCCAGCACGGTTCTCACCCCTGCTGCGAGGAGGAGCCTTGCACCGGCCAGTTCCCTGTCCTCCACCACGATCCGATGTTGGGGATTCTTGGTCCCCAAGTTGAAATACCGGTGGAACGCCGCGGCGAGTCCCGTCAGGTAATACGTCAGGCGATGGGGTTCGAACACCCGGCAGATGTCCTCCAGGAGGGAAGGAAACTCGGTCATCCTGCGGATCATGGCCATCTCTTCCTCCAGCACCAGGCGTGCTGCGCAGCGCTCGAGGTCCCGGGGCAGGCCGATCCCCTCCTCGCGGGCCTTGCGAAAAACACTGCAGATTCTCGCATGGGCGTACTGGACATAGTAGACGGGATTGTCACTGTCTTTCTTCTTCACCAAATCTACGTCGAAATCGAGGGGCGAATCGTGGCTCTTGGTCATGAACACAAAACGAACGGCGTCCACGCCCACCTCGTCCATGAGTTCCCGGAGCGTTACGTACGTGCCGGCCCGCTTGGACATCTTGACTTCATTGCCCCTTTTCCAGAGTTTGACCAACTGGATCAAGAGCACTGAAAACCATTCCCCCGGGATGTCGAAGGCCGCCATGGCCCCCCGCAGCCGGGAGACATAACCGTGATGATCCGCCCCCCAGAGGTCCACCGACCGGGTGAAGTCCCTCTCCCTTTTGTCGAGGTGGTAGGCGATGTCCGAGGCGAAATAGGTGAACCGGCCGTCGCTCTTTCGGATCACGCGGTCCTTGTCATCCCCGAAACGGGAAGTGCGAATCCACAGCGCCCCCCCCTCCTCGTAGAGTAGCCCCGCCCGATCCAGCCTCTCCAGCGCCCTGTCCAGGCTGCCCGAGTCGAGCAGTTGTTTTTCGCTGTACCAGACATCGAATCTGACGCCGAATCGTTCCAGGTCCTCCTGGATCTCTTTCAGCATCCGGGCCTTGCCCTGTCGGGCGCAGTAGTCGATCGCATCTTCCTCCTCCATGGCCTCGATGGCCCGGTCGGCGGCGATTTCCCGGGCGAGGTCCAGGACGTAGTCCCCGTGATAACCGTTTTCAGGGAACGGCGCATCGGGATCGGTCATCTGCCGTATCCGGCTCAAAATGGACTCACCCAGGAGACGGATCTGTAACCCGGCGTCATTGACGTAGAATTCACGTGTGACGCTGCGTCCTCTGAAGGCGAGGATACGACAGAGCGTGTCCCCCAGAGCCGCACCTCGGCCGTGACCCAGGTGAAGAGGACCTGTCGGGTTGGCGCTCACGAATTCGACGTTGAATCGATCCTCCGGTCGAGGTTTGCCCCTGCCGAAATTCTCGGCCCGCCGAACCATGTCCGCAAGGGCGCTGTGCCACCGGCCCCGGTCGATGGTAAAATTGATGAACCCTGGTCCCGCCACCTCCACCTTTTCGAAAAAATTCCCCGGATCCTGAAGATGGCCGGTCAGGACCTCTGCGATCCGGCGGGGTGCGGTCTTTTGCGTCGAGGCCAGGATCATGGGCAGGTTGGTGGCAAAATGGCCGTGATCCGGGTTGTTCGGGACTTCGATGACATAGTCGGGCACGGCCGTCTCCTTCAGGAGCCCTCCGGCCATGCAGTGGTCCAGGGTGGTGTCCAGAATTTCCTTCAGCTTTTCTTTCATGAAACGTAGGTCCTGTGATGTCGCAGGCCGATGGAGCATAAGATCTCATAGGAGATAGTCTCCGCCCACCGGGCCAGTTGGTCTGGCGTAATGATTTCATTCCCGCTTCTGCCCAGGAACACTGCTTCGTCGCCGGGCATGGCGGGACCGGCCTCCGTGATATCGCACACGGTGAGGTTCATGCAGATGGTGCCGATGATCGGGGCGCGTCTTCCGTTGATGAGCACATAGCCGCGATTGGACATCCGGCGGGGCAGCCCGTCCCCGTAACCTGCGGAGAGTACCGCTATTTTCCTGGGACCGGCAGCTCGATAGGTGCGTCCGTAACTTACGCAGGCCCCCGCAGGGAGGTCTCTTACCTGAAGGACGACGCCCCTGAAGTGCATCACCGGCTCCAAGGGGACCGGCGCGCGAAATCCGGGGGCGGGCAGCCCTCCATAGAGCATGATGCCCGGACGGACGACCTCCATGTGGGCCTCTGGAAATCCCATGACCCCTGCGCTGTTTGCAAGGCTGTTTTCCGCGAAAGGAGCCTGCCGGGGGGCGTGAGATCCCATCACGTCTTCAAAGCATCGGATCTGGCCTGCGGTATAGGGATCCTCCGGTCTGTCCGCGCAGGACAGGTGCGACGTGATCCCTTTCACCACCAGGCCTTCGAGGCGCCCCAGGTCGTGGAGAAATGATCCCAGGTTCGTGGGGGAGACCCCCAACCGCCCCATCCCGGTATCCACCTTGATCTGAACCTCCACCTTCCTGCCCTGTTCGGCACACTCTGAGGCCAGCATTTGCGCAGCGGACAGGTCGTAAAGCACCGGGGTCAGCCCCAGCCGGACCGCTTGCGCGGCCTCCTCGGGGGTCCCGATCCCGCCGAGAAGGGTGATGGGCACCCCGATACCCTCCTGCCTCAGGCGAAGGGCCTCGGAAAGCCACGCCACGCCGAGACGGTCGATCCCTTGCGCCTCAAGCGACTTGGACACCGGCACGAGCCCGTGCCCGTAAGCGTCGGACTTGACCACCCCCATAATCCGGGTCCTCCTCCCCACGAGGCGGCGGACCTGCTCCAGGTTGCGGGAAAGGGCGCCAAGGTCGATTAAAACCTTGTTTTTTTCCATGTTCATTACATCATCGGCCGGGAAAAAGGATCGGTCAAACCTAGCGGATCTTTCACTATTTATCAAGGCCAATATCCCCGTGGCACATGGGCCCAGGGGCCGGTTGACGCGGGCCCGAGGCAGGGTCTATGATGGCTCCGGCCGGACGCTCCCATGCCGACGCATCATCGGCCGGGTGGGCGCCCGAGAATCGCACCGCTTCTTGGGACGAGGCCCCCCTCGGGCGGTGGCGCGCGAGGTTTCAAGAGCATGCAAGAACTCTTGTGTCTGTTGGGACTGCTCCTCATAGTGGAAGGATTGCCCTATTTCGCTTTTCCGGGAAGGATCAAGAGATGGATCGCGGCCATCCTGGGCATGCCCGATGCCCATCTCAGGGCCGTGGGTTTCTGTGCCATGGCACTGGGGTTGCTCATCACCTATCTTTCCAGGAAATAAACCAATTGACTTTGATCCTCAACTTGTCTAAGTTACGCCTTTTAACCGATGTCACGAAGGGTGTTTGACCTAGCCGAATACGACTACCATCTGCCCCCGCATCTGATCGCCCAGGTGCCCGTGGGGCGGCGGGACGCATCCCGCCTGCTCTACCTGGATCGGGCCGGAGAAGCATGGTTCCATCATAGGTTTCATGACCTGCCCGGGCTCCTGAGGCCGGGGGATCTGGTGGTGGTGAACAACACGCGGGTGATCCCCGCAAAACTTTACGGCCGAAAAGAAAGCGGAGGGCGTATTGAAGCCCTGGTGCTTCCTCCGGCCGACGACACCGGGGCGGGAAGCAATGTCAGGTCCTGTCTGCTGAAGGCCTCCAAGCGTTGCGCCGAGGGCACCCGGCTGTTTTTTGAAGGAGGCCTCGAAGGAACGGTCCAGGGGTCCCGGCAGGACGGGCTGGTACAAGTGGCCTTTCATCTGCAAGGTTGTCTGGAAGATTTCCTGGTGGAAAAGGGGCATATGCCCCTGCCTCCTTACATCAAGAGAGACAGGGACGATCCCCGGGAGGCCCTGGACCGGGAGCGATACCAGACGATCTTCTCGTCGAGCGACGGGGCCGTTGCCGCACCCACGGCCGGACTGCACTTTACCGCCGAAATGGTGGAGCGGTTGAAAGAGCGCGGAGTGGGGCTCTGTGCGGTGACCCTGCACGTGGGCTATGGTACGTTTAGTCCCGTGAGGAGCCGTGACATCAGGAGGCACCGGCTCGCGGAAGAGGAGTATCATATCGCGCCCGAGGCCGCGGAAGCTATCAGGAACGCCAGGAAGGGCCATGGCCGGGTGATCGCGGTGGGGACCACGGTGGTAAGGACCCTGGAATCCGCAACGGGGACGGGCGACTCGATTCAACCCGGGAGGGGCAGGACCGACCTCCTGATCACTCCCGGGTACCGGTTCAAGGTCGTGGACGGCATGGTCACCAACTTTCACCTGCCCAGGAGTTCCTTGCTTTTTCTGGTATCCGCCTTTGCGGGGTTGGAACTGGTGAAAAAGGCCTATGAGGCGGCCGTGTCGGCAGGCTACCGCTTTTACAGTTACGGCGACGCCATGCTGATCCTGTAGGCGCGGGGCGGGGGCGGCCCGCCATTCGATGAGAGGGGGATTTCGAGCGCAGGATCGTGGAATTCGAGGTGAACCACAGGTCCCGTGAATGCGATGCCAGGGTTGGGAGGGTCCACACACCCCACGGGACCTTCGAAACGCCGGTGTTCATGCCCGTGGGCACCCAGGGGTCCGTCAAGGCCGTCTGCCCCGAAGATCTCGTCAAGGCAGGCGCGAGGATCGTCCTGGCCAATACCTACCACCTGTACCTTCGTCCGGGGCATGAGACCATCAGGCGGTTGGGAGGTCTTCACCAATTCATGAATTGGCCGCGGCCGATTCTGACGGACAGCGGAGGGTTTCAGGTATACAGCCTGGCCGGCCTCAGGAAACTCACGGAAGAGGGAGTCCTTTTCCAGTCTCACTTGGATGGGTCCAGCCATTTCATCGGACCCAAAGAGGCCATGGAGATCCAGACAGCCCTTGGAGCGGACATCATCATGGCCTTTGACGAGTGTGTCCCTTTTCCTGCCGAATACTCCTATGTGGAAGCGTCAGTGGCGCTCACCACCCGCTGGGCGGAGAGATGTCTGGCGCACCGCACGGACGAGCGGCAGGCCTTGTTCGGGATCATCCAGGGCGGGATGTACGAGGATCTCAGGGAACGCAGCGCCAAGGAACTGGTGGCCATGGATTTCGACGGCTATGCCCTGGGGGGGCTGTCGGTGGGGGAGGACAGGGAGACCAGGCTGCGGATCGTGCGGGCCGTACGGCGATATCTCCCGGAGGACAAGCCGGTCTATCTGATGGGGGTGGGAGCGCCTGAAGACCTGGTGGAGGCCGTTATTTTGGGGGTGGACATGTTCGATTGCGTGATGCCCACACGCAACGCCCGAAACGGCACACTGTTCACATCCCGGGGAAGGCTCACCATCAAGAATGCGCGATTTGCAGAGGATAAGAGGCCCCTGGATGCCTCGTGCGGGTGTTACACGTGCCGGGGGTTCTCCCGGGCATACCTGAGACATCTGTTCATGTCCAGGGAACTCCTGGGATACCGGTTGAATACGATCCACAATTTGCACTACTATGCCACCCTTATGGAAGATGTTCGACGGGCCGTCAGGGAACAGCGGATGGAGCAGTTTCGCAAGGAGTTTTACGAAAATCAAACCGGACCGGAACAGGGTTGAAGGTCCTTGAAAGGGAGGATTGACAAATGAATTTCTTGGCGTATGCAATGGGCGGTGGATCAGGAGGTGCAGGCGGGCAGGGAGGCGGATTCGGGGCTTTCATCCCACTCATCCTCATGTTCGCCATTTTCTACTTTCTTCTCATCCGGCCGCAACAAAAGAAGGCCAAACAGCACAAGGAGATGATCTCGGCCATCAAGAAGGGGGATCGGGTCGTGAGTTCCGGCGGCCTGCACGGCACGGTGACGGGAGTCACCGACGAGGTCGTGACCATGGAGATCGCCCCGAAGGTGAGGGTGAAGGTCTCCAGGGGTTCCATTGCCGGAGTGACGAGAAAGGACACCCCCTCCGGGCCCAACGGATAAGAGGAGGCCGGGTTCCCCGGGAGTCTCGGGAACATCCAGGCGGAAAATCGGGAACGAAAGGTTTGAATCGTGGCGAAGAATCTCGGCTTGCGAGCGGCGATCGTGGGACTGAGCGTGCTGGGGGCGCTGGTTTATCTGACTCCCACATTGAGCGGTGATTTGCCCGGGTGGTGGTCCGGTTTCCTACCCCAGGACAAGATCCATCTGGGGCTCGATCTGCAGGGGGGCATTCACCTCGTCCTGGAGGTCAAGGCCGAAAAGGCGGTGGAAAACAGCCTGGAAGGGGCCATCGAGGCCATCAAGAGGGACTTGAGAGAAAAAAGGATCCGGTACAAGAACCTGCGGCGGCAGGGGATCGAGGGGATCCGTGTCACCCTCATGAGAGGCAGCGACAGAGATTCCCTGGAAAACCTGGTGCGTCGGTACTATGGTGACTTCGAGTTGCGACCCATGCCGGCCGAGGGGGGGGAGCCGGTCTTTCTCCTGGCCTACTCCGTGGCCGCAAGGGAAGAGACCATGCGCACCGCCGTTGACCAGGCCCTGGAAAAGATTCGTAATCGTATAGACGAAAAGGGACTCAAGGAACCGGATATCCGGCGCAAGGGAGCGCGTGAGATCGTGATCCAGATCCCCGGCGTGGACGAAAGGGAATACAAAGGGATACGGGCACTCATCGAACAGCAGGCCCTCCTGGAGTTCAAACTGGTGGATGAGGACAACAGCGTGCAGGCCGCAGCGGCGGGGAATATGCCGCCGGGCGACCAGATCCTGTATGACCGGGATACGGGCAGACCCTGGCTCCTCAAGAAGCGGACCCTGCTCACCGGAGAGCGCATCATTGATGCAAGGGTGCAGTTCAGCCAGTTCAATGAACCGCAGGTCAGCCTGTCTTTCGATAAACGGGGAGCGCGGATCTTTGAGCAGATCACCGGAAAAAATGTGGGCAAGCGCCTGGCCATCGTACTGGACAACAAGGTCTATTCGGCGCCCGTGATCCAGGATCGCATCGGGGGAGGGCGTGCGCAGATCACCGGCCGTTTCACCGACGAAGAGGCCAAGAACCTGGCCATCGCCCTTCGGTCCGGCTCCCTGGCGGCCCCCGTGGAAATACTCTACGAAAACACGGTGGGTCCTTCCCTGGGCAAGGACTCCATCGAAAAGGGCGTCCAGTCCATGCTTATCGGCGGGGCAATAGTGATCCTTTTCATGGCGGTCTACTATGGTCTTTCCGGTCTCATCGCTGATCTCGTGCTGCTATTGAACATCTTTTTCATCATGGCGGGCCTGGCCTTTTTCGGGGCCACCCTGACGCTCCCCGGCATCGCCGGCATGATTCTCACCGTGGGCATGTCCGTGGACGCCAACGTGCTGATTTTCGAAAGGATCAGGGAGGAGTCGAGACTGGGTAAACCGCCCAGGGCCTCCATCGATGCCGGCTTCGGCAAGGCGCTGATGACCATTCTTGACGCCAATATCACCACCCTCATCGCTGCACTGGTCCTGTTTCAGTTCGGCACGGGTCCGGTCAGGGGTTTTGCCGTGACCCTGAGCCTGGGGATCATTTCGAGTCTTTTTACGGCGATTTTCGTGAGTAGGATCATTTTCGATTACCTCTATACCAAGAGGAGACTGAGGAAATTGAGCATCTAGGCCGGTGTGGCGTACGGCCGGGTGCGCTACGAGCTTCCCATCGCCCCGGAATAAGGATCGTTCCGGCGAACGGGCCTCAGGGGGAGAAGCGATAGGCGTTTCCTCAACGACTGGAGTTCAACATGCAATTCATCAAGCCCGGTATCAACATTGACTTTATCGGCAAACGGATCTGGGCCGTGGGATTGTCCGGGACCCTGATCCTTGCGACCATTTTGATCCTTGCATGGAAGGGGGGGCCGAACTACGGCGTGGATTTTACCGGCGGCGTGCTCATCCAGGTAAAGATGGACCGGGCCCGTGCACCGGCCGCCATAAAGGACGCCCTTCGTTCCGTCGGGCTCCAGGACAGCATCATTCAGGAGTTCGGTGAGACGGGTGCGTTTGAATACCTCATCCGGGTGCGGCAGACCGATATCCGGCTCACGGGATTGGGCGAGAAAGTCAAAAAGGCCCTGATGGAGGCCTTCGGCGGGGGAGTGGAGATCAGGCGGGTGGAGATGGTAGGTCCCAAAGTGGGCAAGGACCTCCGGCAAAAGGCCCTCTTCGCCATATTCTATGCAATCCTTTTCATAGCCATTTATATTTCCGGGCGGTTTGAACTCAAGTGGCTCATGAGCATCGTCATGGCGTTGTCCCTGGCGCTTGTGGTGTATGTTTTTTCCAGCTTCGGCGCGCCCGTCATCTGGCTCATCGTCATCGCCCTGGTGGTGACCCTGGGCCTCTGCTGGATGCTGAAACTCAAGTACGCCCTAGGCGCCATCGTGGCCCTCGTCCACGACGTGATCATCACGGTGGGCGCGTTCAGCCTGGCCCAGAAGGAGATCTCGCTGGCGGTCATTGCGGCGATTTTGACCATCGTGGGATATTCTCTGAACGACACGATCATCGTCTTCGACAGGATCCGGGAGAACCTGAGACGGTCGCGCAGGCGGCCGCTCGAACTCATCTTGAACACCAGTATCAACGAGACCCTGAGCCGAACCATCCTGACTTCGGCAACAACCCTGATCGTGGTGCTGGCCCTCTTCCTCCTGGGAGGCGGGGTGATCCATGATTTCGCCTTTGCCATCCTGGTGGGCATCATTACGGGCACCTACTCGTCCATCTTTGTGGCCAGCCCCGCCCTCCTCATCTGGGAGGGTAAGTTCTTCCCGAATACAAAGGGTGCGAAGGGCCAGGGTAAGTGAGCGTGTCTGATTGCAGGCGAGAAAAAAGAAAAGGCCCCTGATACGGAAGCCCCTTTTCTGGACCTCAACGGCCGTGGCGGCGGCCCTGGTCCTGGCGTGGTGGCTTTGGCAGGGCCTGTATCAAGGTCCCCACAGGCTCCATTACGTTCTGGTGGCCGTGAACGGCGAGCCCCGCAAGGTCTTGCCCGGTGAAACGCTGAATCTTCATCCCCACGACCGCGTCCGAATCCTGGACATCTCCACGAACATTCCTCTCAACATGGGCATTCGACTGGTGGCAGATACATTCGATGTCACCGCGCTGCGATATGAAGAGATGCCGCTGACCAGGCTCCTTCCGGGAGACCGTTTGTTTGCGAAGAGCCGCCACAGGGTTCTCATAAAGCGGGTCAATGAGGATCTGGGGGAGATGCTGTGGCAGGTGCAGCCCCTGGCCGAAGATTGGCTGGACAAGGTGAACAGGACGCTGGACCCGAAGCGCAAAGTGGCGCTCCTTTTGAAGGCCCTGGAGAGCATGCCTGAGGATCGGCGGTTCAGGCGAAGGCTCATCGAGGAGTACAAGGCCCTCGGCCGGTGGCGCAAGGCAGCCCAACTCCTGGAGCAGGCCGCAAACGCCTCGGGACCAGACGAGGAGCTATTGGAGGAACTCCTGGAGGCCTACGAGGCCATCCCCGATGAAAAGGGGATCCTGTCGGTGCTCAAGCGCCTGGTCAAGGTGAGGCCCGACGACCTGGAACTCCGCAGCCGACTGGCGGAGCTTCTGGACAAAGGCGGAGACGCGAAGGCGGCTATCCGGGCTTACCGGGAACTCCTGGCACGCATACGAATCCAGGACAGCCTGTCGGTGCTCAAGCGTCTGGGATTTCTCCTGTCTCAGGCCGGCCGATACAAAGAGGCGGCCCGGGCGTACGAAAAGGCAGCGCGGCTGGATGACAGCGATCCCAATATCTATTACAATCTGGCGTTTCTTTACAGCAAGACGAAGCAAAAGAAGCGTTCCCTTCGCGCCCTGGAAACGGCCTTGAAACTGGCGCCCGCGGACGTGGAAGGAAGGATTCGGCTCGCCGAGCAACTCCTGGCGCAGGGGGATCCTGCGGCCGCAGAGCGTTACCTTCGGCAGGTCCTGAAGAAAAAGCCCAAATCTCTGCCCGCCGTTCTCTTGCTCATGAAGGCCCTGGAGAAGCAGGGAAAGAAGTCCCAGTTGAAATCCGTCTATCGCCGTATCCTGGCTCTGGATCCCAAGAACGACACGGTGCTGTACAATCTGGGGGCAATGGAATATGAGACGGGCAGGCTGAAGGAGTGTGTGCCCTATTTTCAGCGTTACCTAAAGGCGCACCCCCAAGACGCCGACGTGCATGCTATCCTTTACGAAGTCTTACGAAAATTGGGCAGAATCGATTCCGCTTACGAGCATGCGGTGATTTTGGCGCGCCTCAGGCCCAAGGAAGCCGATGTCTACGAATTTCTGTTCGAATATCTTGCCGCTAAGAATCGGGACACGGAGATCCTCAAAATCCTGAAACGGGCGATCAAGGCGAATCCCGAGGATGTCACCCTGCGGGAATATCTGGTGGTCACCTACCTGAAACTGGAGCAAAATGATGCGGCTGTGGTCCAGATGCGTGAAATCCTGAAGCGGCGGCCCAAAGACGTGGACCTCCGGCTCAGCCTCGCGCGGTTGTTGGAAAAGGAAGGCAGGATCAGGGAAGCGGCCGCGGCCTACCGCGAGGTGATCGAGCTTTTCCCCGGGCACGAGGAGGCCGAAGATGCCTATCTGAGATTGCGTCTGCAAGGGGTCAAGGGTGGAGAGAAAGGCTCATAAACCCCATTTCCATGTGACCGCCGCCATCATCCGAAGCGGCGGTAAAGTCCTCATCACCAGACGCCCCGCCGGGACGCACATGGGCGGATACTGGGAATTTCCAGGAGGAAAGCAGGAAAAAGGCGAAACCCTCTCAGGCTGCCTGCGCAGGGAACTTCGGGAGGAACTGGGAGTCGGGATCGAAAAGGCCGTATCCCTTTTCGCCATTAGGCACGAATACGCGGACCGCTCCATCACGTTGCACGTGTTCGAATGCACGGGGATCCAGGCCCCACCGCGGGCATTGGAGGCCCAGGAGATCCGCTGGGTCGCGCCCGAGGCCCTGAGGAAGTATTCTTTCCCACCGCCCGACCGTCGGATCATCCGCTTCCTGGAAGGTGGTGCGGGGGCTTAGCCGGGCTTTCCGCACGGCCGCAAGGCGGGAAAGGCTCAACTCCTGATGCGACCCTTTTTCTTGCGCGCTTCCTCAATCTTCTTGATCAGTTCCTGATCGTCTCCGGCAAGCTTGCGGGCCTTGTTGAAGTGAAACCGCGCTTTTTTCCTTTCCCCCAGTTTTTTAAAGTACCGGCCGAAATTATAATGGGCAACGGCCAGTCGTCCTGTACGGCCGTAACAGATCCCCAGGTGATAAAAGACCTCAGGACGCACCGGGGGCCGGTGAGCCAGCCTCTCCAGGACGTCCGCAGCCTTTTCATACTCTTCGATGTTTTCCCGGGACAGGGCCAGCAGATAACGTGATTCCCGATCTTGGATGTCAGCTTCGGCCAGACGTTCGAAAACGGGGATGGCCTCCCGGTCCCGACCTTTCATCTGGTAGGCCATGCCGAGATACTTGAGGATCAGAGGGGAACCCGGGTCTTTTTTGTGTGCCTCCTCCAGTTGGACCAGGGCGCTGTCCACGTCGGCCCGGTCCAGGTAGATGATCCCGAGTCCCAGTGAAGGATAGGGGCTGGCGGGATCTTTTTCCAGGTCCCTGATAAAGGCCTTTTCGGCATTGAAGTCGTCCTCCGCGGTGGCGCGCAAAAAGGTTTGAAGATAAGGGAATAGGTCCCTGAACCTCCGGGCCTCCGGGTTGTCGTGAATCGCGGGCTGTTCCTCCATGACCAGGCTGTCCAGATTTGCCATTCTCTCGGGGCCCGTTGGATGGGTCAGGAGATAGGGGGGCATCCTCTCCGTGCCGAACCACTGTCCCTGTTCGATTTTTTTTAGGGCGTCGATCATGGCGGAAGGCCTGAACCCCGACCGCGACATGTACCGAAAGCCCAGTTGGTCCGCCTGGCGTTCGTCTTTTCGGCTGTAATGAAGTTGCGCCTGGATCCCCCCGGCCAGGGAACTGGTGATCACCGCCCCCGCAGCCTTTCCGCCGATGAGCACTCCGGCCAGGACCCCGGCCAGGGTGGCCAGCCCTATTTTCTTGTTTTGCTCGATTCTACGGGAAAGGTGTCGGGCCGAGACATGGGCGATTTCGTGGCAGATGACCGCCGCCAATTCGTCCACATTGTCCAGGGCCGTAATCAGGCCCGAGAAGACGAAGATGTGTCCACCCGGTCCTGCGAAGGCGTTCAGGGTTTCATCATTGATCAGGTAGAACCGAAATCGAAAATATTTTGTTTCCACCGGGCGGGCGAGGTAACGTCCCAGTTCGTTGATGTAGCGTCGTGCAAAGGGGTCTTCCACCACCGGGAAATGGGATTTGATTTCTTTGAGGAATTTTTCCCCGAGCTTTTTTTCCTCCTCCGCTGACAGGGCCCGGGCGGGCGGAGGGATGGTCGGAAAGGCCGATCCCGCCAGTAAGATTCCCGCCAGTAAGATGGCGAGATATATACGAAGGCCTCTTGTCATGTTCAACGCCAAAGTCGCGGCCCCCCCCCCCGCCCTAACCTTCGATGCTCACCCGGGGCGCCTCGATCCAGAGACTTTCCAGATCGTAAAGCTCTCGAAAGGGCTGGTAGAAGATATGGACGATCACGTCCCCGTAGTCCATGAGAATCCAGTGGCCTTGCTGTTCTCCTTCCACCCCCCTGATCTTGAAGCCGGCCTTTTTCATCCCCTTGAGCAAGTGCTGGTAGAGGGACTGGACCTGTCTGCTGGACTGACCGCTGACCACCAGAAAATAGTCCGTCATGGATGTGAGTTTGCCCACCTCGAACAGCACGGGGTCCTCGGCCTTGCGTTCCAGGATGATCTTGAGGCAGAGCTTTGCCTTGTCAATGGTTTCCATCAATCGTGTAAAGGCCTTTTTCCTCGATGTATCGCCTTACCGCCTCCGGTACCAGGTACCGGATCGATTTGCCCGCTCGCACGAGGTCCCGAATGCGCGTGGATGAGATGTCCATGCTGGTGCAAGACCTCAGGGCGACCCCCTTGCCGGTAGGGAGGACCTGAAATTCGGCCCCCGGCTCCTCACGAATATCCAGGCCCGCCTTTGAAAGGACCTGCCGGACCCCCGCAGGCTGTGAGCCTGGCCGTGGAATGATCACGAAATGGGCATACTCGAAGAGGCGGGGGTACTCTTTCCAGGTGTCCAATTTCATGAACGCATCCAGGCCCACGATGAAATAGAGTTCCGTTCCATTTCCCAGGCTGCGTGTCACTTCCCGCAGCGTGTCGATGGAGTAGGAGAGGCCGGGTCTGCGACCTTCCAGGTCCAGGGGCTCGAGCACCGGGTTGCCGCCCACCCCCAGTCGGACCATCTGCAATCGGTGTTGGAAGGAAGCCCAAGGCCCCCCCGATTTGTGAGGCGGGCTGCCGGTGGGAAGCAGATAGACCTTGTCCAGCCCCAGTTCCTCGGCCGTTTCTTCGGCGGCTCGCAGGTGTCCCAGGTGGATCGGGTCGAAGGTTCCTCCCAGCAGTCCGACCCGGGAGGACACCTTGTCAGTTTCTGATCTGCCCCTGTCCATAGACGATGAATTTGGTGGTGGTCAGTTCCTCCAGCCCCATGGGACCGAAGGCATGCAGCTTCGACGTGCTGATCCCGATCTCCGCTCCGAGTCCCAGTTGGTTTCCGTCGTTGAAACGCGTGGACGCATTGACCAGGACCACTGAGGAGTCCACCTCCTCCAGGAAAGCACGGGCGCGGTCGTAGCTCTCCGTGACGATGGCCTCCGTGTGCCTGGAGCCGTACCGTTCGATATGATCCAACGCTTCGTCCATTCCGGAAACCACCTTGACGGCCAGCACCAGGTCCAGAAACTCGGCGGGCCAGTCTGATTCTGCGGCCTCCACGGCCCCCGGGATGATCTCCACGGTCCGTGTGCAGCCGCGGATCTCGACGCCCGCGGCGCGCAGTCTCTCCGCGGCCGCCGGCAGGAAATCCGGCGCCACCCGCTGGTGAACGAGCAGAGTTTCCATGGCGTTGCAAACCCCCGGCCGTTGCACTTTTGCATTGAAACAGATTTCCCGGGCCATTTCGAGGTCCGCATGCTCGTCCACGTACACGTGACAGACCCCCTTGTAGTGTTTGAGAACCGGGATCCGGGAATGGTCCGCTACGAAGCGGATGAGGCCTTCCCCGCCCCGCGGTATGATGACATCCACGTATTCTTCCAGTTCCAGGAGTCGGTTTACCGCTTCCCGGTCGGTGGTGGGGATCACCTGCACGGCGTTCTGGGGAAGGCCCCCTTGCCGTAGCGCCTCCCCCAGGAGTTCTCCCAGCACCATGTTGGAATGGATCGCTTCGGATCCGCCTTTCAGGATCACCGCGTTTCCCGACTTGAGGCAGAGACCTGCGGCGTCCACGGTTACATTGGGGCGGGACTCGTAGATGAAACCGATCACTCCCAGGGGGATCCTCATGCGTCCCACGCTCAGGCCGTTGGGCCGTTTCCACATGCCCTCCACCTTTCCCACGGGATCGGGCAGGGCGGCCACTTCCATGAGCCCGTCCGCCATGTCCCGGATCACGCGCTCGCTGAGGGTCAGGCGGTCGATCATGGCCTCTGAGAGCCCAGCTTCCCGGGCCTGCGCCAGGTCCTTTTTGTTTTCGATCCGGATCCGTTCCTGGTTGTCCAGGAGTCCGCGGGCCATCCGTTCCAGGGCCTCGTCCTTCTTCGTGCTGGGAAGGCGTCTCAAGACCCGGGAGCAGACCCTGGCCTCACGTCCCATTTGCTGCATCAGGTCCGCAAGTGACATACTCCTTCTCCTTGTTCCATTCCATAGGTAATGACGAGGTTATCACGGTGAATCACCTCGTCTTCATGTTTGTAACCCAGAATGCCTTCGATCTGGGACGATCGGGCCCCCATGATCTTGCGCACATCCCCGGCGTGATAGTTGACCAGGCCCACGCCTATTTCCCTGCCCCCCGCCGCCGTGAGAAGCACGGCGTCTCCCATGCTGAACCGGCCGTCCACGGAAAGTATTCCCGAGGGCAGCAGGCTCTTGCCCCGCTCCACGAGGGCCTCAAAGGCACCTTCGTCCACGGCGATCTTCCCTTTGGGGGTCATGGTGAACAGGATCCAGTGTTTGCGGCTGCAAAGGGGGATTTCCTTGGGCAGAAACAGCGTCCCCACGTCATGGGCCTCGAAGACCCTGATGAGGATGTTCGACTCCAGCCCGTTTGCGATCACCGTGGGCACACCCCCCAAGGCGACCTTTTCAGCGGCCTTGACCTTGCTCAGCATCCCCCCGGTACCGAGAAATCCCGGGATACCACTTGCCGATTTAAGGAGCCGGCGGTCCACGTTTCGAACAATTCTGAGGAGGCCGGCGTCCTGGTGGGTCCTGGGATCCTTGTCGAAGAATCCGTCGATGTTCGTCAAGTTTACCAGGAGTCGTGCCTCGGTCAGGTTGGTGACCATGGCGCTCAGGTTGTCATTGTCTCCGAACTTGATTTCTTCCACCATCACAGTGTCGTTTTCATTGATGATGGGGATGATTCGCCACTTGAGAAGGGTGAAAAGGGTGTTTCGGGCGTTCAGGTACCTTCTGCGGTGATTGAGGTCGTCGCGGGTGAGCAGCAACTGAGCCACTTTTCTGCCGTACCGCCCAAAGGCCTCTTCGTAGGCCATCATGAGGCTGCTCTGCCCCACCGCTGCGGCAGCCTGCTGCTGCGAAACCGAGTTGGGACGTGTGGATAGGCCGATCTTGGCCATGCCGGAGGCTATGGCTCCGGAGGAGACCAGGATGATTTCGATCCCCCGGTCCGCCAGTTCACAGATCTGCCGGGCCAGGTCTTGCATCACTGAGAAGTTGAGCCCGCGCTCCGCGGTCAGGACCCCGCTTCCCACCTTGACCACCGCCCGACGCACGTCCTTCAAGATTTTCCGGCGGATTTCTTTCATGAATCGGACCCCGTAGGCAGCACAAGGGTCGGCCCGGGCAGGGTTCCATTCCCGGCCGTGGCCGCGGGGGCGGTCACGCATCGCTCGGCGAGATACTCCTTGACGCCCTCCAGCCCCTCACCCGTAAGCCCCGAGATCATCATGAAATCAAGCCCCAGGTCCGAAAGGGCCCTTTTCAAGGCTTCCAGGTCCCTGCAGCCGGGCCCGTACAGGTCCATCTTGTTGATGAGAATCAGTTGGGGCTTTCGAGTCAGCTCCACGCTGTATGCGAGCATCTCCTTTCGCAGGGTATGGTAGTCGGCCAACGGACCTCCCGCGGGGCTGTGGGTGATATCCAACAGATGGAAGATCATGCGGGTGCGTTCTATGTGCCTCAAAAATCGGTGCCCCAGCCCCTGCCCCTCAGCCGCGCCCTTGATGAGACCGGGGATGTCCGCGATGACCATGGAGCGCTCCTCGTCCAGCGCCAGGACGCCCAGGTTGGGGGCCAGCGTCGTAAAAGGATATGCGTCGATCTTGGGACGGGCCATGGTGAGGCGGGCGAGCAGGGTGGACTTGCCTGCGTTGGGCATTCCTACGAGGCCTATGTCGGCCAGTATTTTCAAAGTGAAGCGGAGCCTTCTTTGAACGCCCGGCATGCCGGGTTGGGCGAAACGTGGTGTCCTGCGGGTAGGCGTTGCGAAATGCTGGTTTCCCTTGCCGCCTTTTCCTCCGGGCACCAGCAGGACCATTTGCTCTTCTCGGGTGAAATCAGCCAGGGTTTCTCCCGTTTCCAGGTCCTGGACCACGGTTCCCAGCGGCACTTCGATCACCAGATCACGGCCGCTTCTTCCGGATTGGTTCTTGCCCCTGCCGTGTCGGCCGTTTTCCGCCCTCAGCGAAGGTCGGTATCTCAGGTCTGCCAGGGTATGGAGCCTGCCCGTGGCGCGGGCGTAAATACTGCCCCCGCGGCCTCCGTCCCCGCCGTCAGGGCCGCCGCGCGGTTTGTATTTCTCCCTCCTGAAGCTGACGCATCCCCTCCCGCCATCTCCTGATCTGGCCGTGATAACCGCTTCGTCTGGAAAACCCATTGCGACCCGTCAGTCCGGGGGGACCTCATCGGACAGCTACGCGGCATACACGCTGACCTTCTTGCGGGTCTTTCCGAGGCGCTCGAAGGTAACGATTCCATCCTGTTTGGCGAACAGCGTGTAGTCCTTGCCCAAGCCCACGTTGGTTCCTGGATGGATCCTGGTGCCTTTCTGGCGGACCAGGATGCTTCCCGCCTTGACGAACTGGCCGGAATACCGCTTGACGCCATATCGCTTGCCGGCGCTGTCCCTTCCGTTACGAGAACTGCCGCCTGCTTTCGAACTGGCCGGAATACCGCTTGACGCCATATCGCTTGCCGGCGCTGTCCCTTCCGTTACGAGAACTGCCGCCTGCTTTCTTGTGTGCCATGGTTTCTCACACCTCCAAGACCCTTTGTCTCCTATCCTTCGATGCTTTCTATCCTTACGAGGGAAAAGTGCTGCCTGTGGCCTTTTTTCCGTCGGTAGCCTTTTCTCCTCTTGAACTTGAACACGACCACCTTCCGGTCCTTGGCCTGGCGTTTGATCAAACCCACAACCTTGGATCCGGACACAAACGGATTGCCTACCCGGACCTCCTCCCCGTCCGAGGCGAGGAGGACTTTATCGAAGACCACGGTGTCGCCGACCTCGCCCGCCAGCTTTTCCACCTTGAGTTCATCGCCGGGCGACACCCGGTATTGCTTTCCGCCGGTTTTGATGACAGCGTACATGGGAATATTCCTCCAGATTGGACTGAAACAAATATAATATAGGTGATCTTCACTGGAGTCAAGAAGAAAC
>JAFDIS010000095.1 GCA_019307945.1 Deltaproteobacteria bacterium
GACCACCGTGACCCTGGAGGCGTACACTTCGATGATTCGCTTGGAGATGGTGAATCGAAGGTCGTCTCTCTGCTGTGCGATTTGGGGCTCTACCTCGCCGTTGACCTGTAGGATCAGAGAGTATGCCTTGTCCAGAGCCGCCAGGGCGTTTTCCAAATCCCCCTGTTCCCAGAAGTCATTGGAGGCCTGACAGAACTCGAGGGCCGAGTCCAGGATCTGCTGGTCGGTCTTCACGGACCGGGCACCGGCGGTCCCGGTGGCCGCCTTCCCGCCGGGGAGCGTCTCCCGGGGCGGTTCTTCGACGCCCGGCCTTTTCGTTTGGTCCGGTATGGCGGCTTGGCCGCTCATCTCCGGGGCGCGGGGCTGCTCCGCCCCTGGGGGGGGAGGTCGGTGAGTTACGACTTCCTTCCCGGTTGAGTCTGAAGAGAGTGAAGGTGCAGGCGTGTCCTTTTTTTGAGAGACCGAAACGGCCGGGGGCGCGGAATCCTTGGCCCTTTCCTCTACCCGGGCCTCCGGTGATGGAAGCGGCTTTTCCCGGACCATGGCGTCGTCTTTTTGAAGGCGGGTTTCCTGCCGGGATGGGTTCCGGGGCTGGGTAACGGTGCCGGGCGAGGGGCCTACGCAGGACCAAAGGGCCAGGAGCCCTGCCAGGAGCAGAGGCGGTTTCATCTTTTTTACGGCGGGAAAAATGTTCACCTCAGCCTTGATAATAGGGGGCAAGATGTTGAATTAAGTTCAGAATCTGATTGCTCATATCTCGATATGAAACGTTGCATGACACTCAGGGGAATCTCCTGATCGCGTTTCGGTGTTGGGCTCCCTTCTCGCATCGGTCCACGGAGTATAGAAAAAGCCATTCTAGAGGTCAAGGTCGTTGCGCCCCATTTCTTGGATGAGGAAGGTGAGGTCCCTTTCGTTGTTTAGCCGGGGATCTTCCGTGACCCTTTCCAAGAGATACCGCAGTATCCTTCCCACTCTGGGGCCCGGGCCGATTCCTAAGAGTTTCATCACGGCGCGGCCGTCCACCGCAAGGTCAGATGTGTCGGCGGCGGGCAGGCAATGTTTTTCCCGGAGGATGCGCCCCTGGAGTTCTTCGAGCAGTTCCAGCCCGTCCCTGCCCTTTGTTCCGCGGGCCTCCAGGTCCGCTTTTCTCAACGCGAACAATGGTTCCATGAATTCGAGACCCACGCGCCGCATGAAGCGTCGTACGGCGCCGTCCCCCCAGGCCGGGCTGTAATCAATGCGGTGGTGCAGGATGAGGTGTGTGACTTTTCGTATCTCCTCATTTGCGAATCGGAGGCGACGGAGAATTTCCGCGGCCATTTTGGCCCCCGCCGCTTCGTGACCGATGAACCGCCGGCGTTCCCCTTCCATTTTCAGGACCCTGGGTTTGGCGATGTCGTGGAGCAGGGCCGCCAGCCGTAGCACGGGTTCGGGGGGCACCCTGTCCGTAGCCTCCAGGGTATGACGGTAAACGGTATACGGATGGGGATCCGTTTGTCTCATCCATCTTCCTTCCAGGATTTCAGGCAAAAACTGCGCCAGGAGACCGGTGTGGGCAAGGATACGAATTGCCCTGGAGGGCCGCCGTGCCTTCAGGATTTTCACGAATTCGTCCCGGATTCGCTCAGGTGAGACGGATGCCAGCAATGGGGCCAGGGACGCGAGGGCCATACGCGTTTCACTTTCCAGGGAAAAGCCGAGTTCGGCGCCGAATCTCACCGCGCGCAGCAGCCTCAGGGGATCTTCCCGATACCGTGCCGAGGGGTCCCCCACGGCACGCACCAGGCGTGAGGCCAGATCCGCTTGTCCGCCGTAGGGATCAAGGATGCACTCCTTTTCCGGATCGTAGGCCATGGCGTTCATGGTGAAATCCCGAAGGCCAAGGTCTTCCCGGAGGGATTTTCCCGAACCCCTGAAAGTTGTGACCTCGTAGAGTAGGGCGGGGACGCCGGAGCGGCCTTCGGGTCGATGAACGAGAGTGATCGTGTGGGGTTTGGCCGTAAAATGACGGACATCGTGGAAAAGAGACAGGAGTGTTTCAAATGAGGCGGAAGTCGCTACGTCCCAGTCCGAAATAGGCCTGCCCAGGAAGGCGTCTCGGACAGCCCCTCCGACGATGAAGGCCTGGTGACCCGAAGCTTTCAGCCTTCGGAGCACGAACAGGACAAAGTCGGGGACGGAAAGGGCTTTCATGGCCGCAGATGTGCGGAGAAGGGATGCATGGTCCGCATCGGTCGGGGTTTAGGTCTTTGCATAACTGTGCAGACCTGCCAGGTAGTTCACTCCGAAATAGGTGAACAGGACACAGGCAAAACCAATGACGGACAGCACCGCGATCCTCTTTCCCCGCCAGCCCCTGACCATGCGGGAGTGGAGCACCGAGGCATAGACCAGCCAGGTGATCAGGGACCAGGTTTCCTTGGGATCCCAGCTCCAGTAGCTTCCCCAGGCGGAGTGCGCCCATACGGATCCGGTGATGATCCCGAGCGTCAGCATGAGAAAGCCGATCACCACCATCTGATAATTAAGCTCGTCCAGGATGCCCTTACCTGGAAGGAATCTGATGAAAGAACGACCCTTGTTCCCTTTTTCAAGCCGTTTGATCATGTACATGAGGCTCAACCCGAAAGAAAGACCGAAAGCCGCGTACCCGAAAAAACAGGTGATGACGTGTGTGATCAGCCAGTTGCTTTTCAGGGCGGGCACCAGTGGTTGAATCTGGCTCTTGATGTCCGGGGAAAAGGATGCATAGGCCATGGCCAGGAACGCCAGAGGTGTGACGAATACGCCCGGGGTCCGGTTTTTCGTTCGCCATTCCATGATCAGATACAGCAGGATGATGGTCCAGGAGAAAAAGATGAGCGACTCGTATAGATTCGAGAACGGCGCATGGCCGAACCCGAGACGGTAGGATTCGACCCACCTCAGGGCGATGGCAAAGGTGTGGGCTGCAATGCCTATGGCCGTTATCCACGTGCCGGCGCGGCCCAGTGTCTCCTTCCCCATGACCATCATCAATAGATAAAACAGGAAAGAGAAAAAATAGACAAACGTGATATAGCTCAAGATCATCGAGTTCATGAGGCGTTCTTCCTCTCCCTTGCCTGAAATTTATCCCTGAGGGACGCCACGAGGTGATCCAACTCCCGTTCGAGTCCCACGGGATTCTTACTGGAAGTTCCGGAGACGTCCACCCGGACCCCTCCTTGCACTGCTACGGCCCGAACCCAAAAGCGTCGGTGAGACGTGAAGAAGGTGACGATAAACCCCGCAACCATGAGAAAGCACCCCGTCCAGACCAGGGGGACTCCGGGATCACGGTTCACCTGAAGTCCCGTATAGTGCTTGCTTTCCAGGGCTTCCAGGTGAAATGTGTACGGAGGGAAGGCTGAGGGGTTAAGGGCTTTGGCCTTGAGCATCTGTGGTGGAAACCGCTCCTGGAGCAGCCGACGGTTCTTGAACAGCCAGATCCTGAGCTCTCCGTCCTTTTCCTCCGCAGGGTATACGGCGATCTGCACAGCGGGTCCCAACATCCCCCGGAAGTCGGCTTCCGTACGGATGACTTTGAAATTGCCTCCTTTGCCGGGCAGGGGGACCGCCTCTCCGACCTTGACCTCGAGGATCGTGGTTTCCTTGGGGCTGCCGGTCCTTTCTATCCGCAAGCGTGCCCTGTCGCCAGCCACCGTCCCATAGGACGACTGATAAAAGGTGATGCCCCGGTATTGCACCGGGTGATTTACCAGCGCATCCGCCTTGTACACGGGCACCCCGTTTTCCAGGAAGGTCAGCCGTGATCGGTACTGGCTGGGCATGCCGTTGGGGTAGGTCTTGTGTTCAAAATCGTCACAGCGGACCTCGAAACCCAGCTCCATTCGTCCCATCCTGTTTCGGAGGGCGATCGAATCCACCTGCTCCCCTTCCACAATGTTGACGAACCCCTCAAAGCCGGAAAGGGACCCCACGATGGATCCTGCCAGGATGAAGAGCACGCTCAAGTGGACCAGATAGAATCCGAAGAGCGAAAACCGCCCCTTTTCACCGTAAAAGTAATAACGGCCCTGTGTCTCTTTTTTTCGGATGCGTCCCCAACGCTTCCCGAGCCTTTCCTCGAGGGCGCCAAAAACCTCGTTTTGGGCGCCGGATGCAAGGAAAGATCGATCCGGGGGCAGGTCCTTGAACGGCTTTTCGCGATCAGGCCGCGGCGACGCCTTAAAGAGTCTCCATGTGCCGGGAAGTCGATTGACGGAGCAAGAAATGAGATTCAGGGCCAGAAACGCCACAAGGAAACGGAACCACAAAGTGTGGTACATGTCGAAAAGGCCAAGGGAAAAAAGGAGCTTTGCCGTTTCAGGGCTCAAACTCCCGGCAAATTCCACGGCACCCTCTTTTTGAGGGATGAGGGTGCCGACAATGGAGGCGAGGGCAAGGAGGATCAACAGGGTGATGGTAAGTCTCACCGAGCAGAGAAACCCCCAGATCGGGTTGCCTTGTTTGGATTGGTTTTTCATTTATTTCCGCTCTGTTATCAGGGACCGCCCGTAAGACGGCGACCGGGAATCGACGCCCTCCCTTATGGGAAACGGGGCCGGCACGAGATGCCGGCCTCATCCGCATTCCCAGGAGCGGGCGAACTGGGGTCAAAAGGTTTGACCGGACACACGGTATCATGTAATAAACCAATTTACAAATACAACACACACGGCCCCGAACCATACCCGCAGCGATCTCGCGGGATTTTGGGGGAGGCTGTTGAAAAACAACCGTGCTCGTTGATGCTCCATCAACCTTGGGCCATGGGGTTCCGAGGCCGTTGTGCCACCGCCATAGCGTTCGTTAGATCGAGGAGAATTCGATGCTGGACCTGAAATTCGTGAGATCCCACCTGGAAGAGATTCGACGGATGATGAAAGAGAGAGGCTACGACCTGGATCTTTCCCGTTTCGAAACCCTGGACCGTGACCGTCGTCGGATACTCTCAGACCTGGAAGAGCTGCGCCATCGCCGAAATCGTGTCAACACCCGGATCGCGGAGATGAAGAAAAGGGGAAAGGATGCCTCGGACATCATCGCGGAGATGAAGCAGGTTTCTTCGGACATCAAGGAGATGGAAAAAACGCTGCCCGGTATCGTCCGGGAACTCAACGATCTGCTCATGGTAATCCCGAATATACCCCACGAGTCGGTCCCCGTAGGCTCTGATGAAAGCGACAATCCGGTGGTTAGATCCTGGGGTGATATCCGTGAAATGCCGTTCGATCCCCAGGCCCACTGGGATCTGGGTGAAAATCTTGGGATCCTGGATTTCGGCCGCGCGGCCAAGCTGGCGGGCGCCCGGTTTGCGTTGTACACGGGGGCCGGAGCGCTCATGGAACGGGCTCTCATCAATTTCATGCTGGACGTGCATACCACTGAGCACGGTTACCGGGAAGTCCTGCCGCCCTTCATGGTCAATGCCGAGTGCATGACAGGTACGGGGCAACTGCCCAAGTTCGAGGAAGACCTCTTCAAGATCAAGGGCTGGGATCATTACCTGGTGCCTACGGCCGAGGTCCCGGTGACGAACATCCACAGGGATGAAATCCTAAGCGAAGAAGATTTGCCCATCCTCTACGTGGCTTACACGCCTTGCTTTCGGTCCGAGGCGGGTTCTTACGGCAAAGACACGCGGGGGCTCATACGCCAGCACCAATTCAACAAAGTGGAGCTGGTCAAATTCTCGAAGCCTGAAGATTCCTACGATGAGCTGGAAAAGTTGACACGAAACGCCGAGGAGATACTCAGACGCCTTGAATTGCCCTACCGGGTGGTATCACTTTGCACCGGCGACCTGGGATTTTCCGCTGCCAAGACTTATGACCTCGAGGTCTGGTTGCCGGGCCAGAACCTGTATCGAGAGATTTCCTCCTGCAGCAATTTCGAAGACTTTCAGGCACGGCGTGCGGGGATCCGTTTCAAGAGAAAGGGTGCAAAGGGAACCGAGTTGGTTCATACATTGAACGGATCGGGCCTGGCCGTGGGCAGGACCTTCGTGGCGGTCCTTGAAAACTACCAGCAAGAAGACGGAAGCATCGTAGTTCCCGACTGTCTCAGGTCCTATATGGGAGGTCTGGAAATCATTCGGTCCCGTTGAGCATGTCCTCCGAGAGCAGGGATCAAAGCGGGTGGCGTGGATATCAGGCGCGGCTCCAACGCAAGGCCTTCAAGAGGCGTCTGGCGTCCAGGATGCCGCTCCTGGTCCTCGTCTCGGTGGTGTCCTTTTTTGTTCTGGCGGTGATGGTCTACGCGGCCTTTCGCCATTCCCTGCGGGAAAGCACGGACGGTCTCGGAAGTAGGGGGCAGGCTGCAACTCGACACCTGCAGCGGGGACCTGACCTGGCCGGTATCCTGGAAAAGATCGACCTCTGTTCCCTCAGCGAATACGATCGCATCACCTGCGCGGGGGGAGAGGGGCGGCTGGAGGTGCGGACCGCCCTGGAGACTTCGCTTCAGCGGTATGCCGGACGCCTCCTGAAGCGCTCCGGGACTATTCAATCCGCGGTGGTGGCCCTGAGTCCGGTCGACGGAAGGGTCCTGGTCATGAACTGGCGGGGCGCGAGAGCGGAAGGGCACAACCTCTGTCTTGAAGCACGGTTCCCCGCGGCAAGCCTCTTCAAGATCGTCTCGGCGGCCGCAGCGCTCGAGGGCGCAGGGCTTACGCCGGAACGGCAGATGGGTTTTGAGGGGAGGCGTTACACCCTCTACCGAAACCAGTTGAAGAACCGCATTACCCGCTATACCAACAGGGTCAGCCTGAAGCGGGCGTTTGCACTATCCATCAATCCGGTCTTCGGGAAGCTGGGGATCTTTTATTTGGGCAGGGAGAGGGTCGAGGAGTACGCGCGGCGCTTTCTGTTCAACCGACCCATTCCCTTTGATCTGCCCACGGGCCTGAGCACGATCGCGGTCCCGGAGGACCCCTACGGATTGGCGGAGATTACGTCCGGTTTCAATAAGAGAACGTTGCTTTCTCCTTTGCATGCGGCTCTGATGACCGCCGCGGTGGTCAATCAGGGAGTCGTCATGAGTCCGTGGCTGGTTTCTTCGGTGAGGGACGCAACGGGGCGAGTCCTTTATCGGCCCGAGTTGAAGCCGCTGGCATCGCCCATCGGCCGGGATACCGCAGCACAGTTGCGGTCCATGATGCGTGAGACGGTTCGACGGGGCACTTGCAGGCGAACCTTCAGAAGGCTTACGCGCAAACGGGCCTTTCGCGGCGTGGAATTGGGCGCCAAGACCGGAACGATCAACGACAGGTCCGACACTTATCGCTATGATTGGATTACGGCCTATGCGCTTCCTGCCGATAAGACTAAGGGGCTCTGCCTGGCCGTGTTGATGGTTCATGGAAAGAGGCTCGGCACCAGGGCGAGGGAGATCGCCCGCCTGATTATCGACCGTTATATCAACTGAAAGAGGAGAAAAGGGCCATGTGCGGCATCGTCTGTTATGTCGGCAGGAGACAGGCAAAACCCATTTTGCTGGATGGGTTGAAACAGTTGGAATACCGGGGATACGACTCAGCTGGTCTTGCTGTGGCGGATGGACAGAGCGTGGCCTATCATCGGGCCCTTGGCAAGATCGTAGAGCTTGAGAGAAAGATAGGGGACATTGAAATCAACGGGACCACGGGGATCGCCCATACCCGATGGGCCACCCACGGGGAGCCCTCCGAACGAAACGCCCACCCCCACCGGGACATGGACGAAAATGTCTACGTGATCCACAACGGCATCATCGAAAACTTCCATATCCTGAAAAGGAAGCTTGAAAAGAAGGGGGTGCGGTTCCGTTCGGAAACGGACACGGAAGTGCTGGCCCACCTGATCGCGCAAAACTTTGAAGAAGACCTGGAAGAGGCCGTGCGCAGGACCATGGGGCAGGTGGAGGGCACTTTCGGGCTGGCCGTGATTCACCGGAAAGTTCCGGGACGGATCGTGGTCGCCAGAAGGGGCAGCCCCCTCATCTTGGGGCTCAGCAAGGACGGCCATTTCGCAGCCTCCGATGTGTCCGCCATGGTCCGGCATACGAACGAGGTGGTCCACCTGCAGGACAACGAACTGGCCACACTGACCGTGGAGGACTTCTCCATCTCCACGGCACAGGCCAAGCATATCGAAAGAAGCATCGAAACCGTAGAGTGGCGGGCCGAGGATGCGGAGCTGAACGGCTTTCCTCATTTCATGCTCAAGGAGATATTCGAGCAGCCCGAGACCGTGGAAAACGCCATGCGCGGCCGACTGGAACCGGGCGAAGGGGTCCCCAAGCTCGGTGGGATCGTCCCTGTCTGGGAGAGTTTGAAGGAGTGCAGGCATATAGTCATCGTTGCCTGCGGCACCTCCTACTACGCGGGGTGTGTGGGCATGTATGTGTTTGAAAAACTGACCGAGGTCGACGTGGAGGTGGAGCTTGCCTCCGAGTTTCGATACCGTAAGCTCAACTTTCCGGCCAATACCTTCATCATCGCCCTGAGCCAGTCGGGTGAAACGGCCGACACCCTGGCGGCGATCCGGGAGGCCAAGCGAAAGGGTGCGAGGCTGCTGGGCATCGTCAACGTGGTGGGCAGTTCCATTGCGCGAGAGACCGAGGCTGGTGTGTACAACCATGCGGGTCCGGAAATCGGGGTGGCCTCCACAAAAATCTTCACGTCCCAGTTGACCATCCTGACGCTGCTGGCCCTCCTTCTTGGAAGGCACCAGAACCTCTCTCTCACCGAGGGGGTGGAGGCCATCCGTGCCCTTCAGGAACTGCCCGGCCAGATTCGGAGTGTCCTGGCACAGGCGAATCATATCGAGGCCATCGCCCAGAAATACTATTCCGCCAACAACTGGCTTTTCCTGGGCAGGAAGTTCAATTACCCCATTGCCATGGAGGGGGCCTTGAAGCTCAAAGAGGTCTCCTACATCCACGCGGAAGGATATGCGGCCGGGGAGATGAAACACGGGCCCATCGCCTTGATCAACCCTGAAATGCCTACCGTGGCGCTGGCCCCCTTGGATGACATGTACGAAAAGATGGTCAGCAACATCCAGGAGATCAAGAGTCGCAGGGGGCCCGTTATCGCCATCGCCACCGAGGGAGACGAGCGGATCAAGGAAATGGTGGATGATGTCATTGAAATCCCTGCAACCCTTGATTACCTGAACCCGATCCTGGCCGTGATTCCGTGTCAGCTCCTGGCATATTACTGCGCAAGTTTCCTGAACCGGGATATCGACAAGCCGCGGAATCTGGCAAAGAGCGTGACAGTGGAATGAAGAGTCCGGCGGCCATAAGGGGAGGGGTGCCCGCTGCCAGTAGCAGGGGCGGGCGGAGTCAGGGGGCGGTCCAGGCGAGGCGCCCGTTAGGCGGGGGCGTATCCTCGGACCGCAAGGACTGGGTCTTTCGCTTCACTCTCTTTGTCGCCGGGGTCGCCCTCCGGCCCTTTTTTCGCCTGGAAATCCAGGGTGAGGAGAACCTTCCGCGCGACCGGGGATTCGTTCTTCTGCCCAAACATCAGCGTTGGGAAGACATCCCTCTGCTGAGTCTTGCCGCCAAGAGACCCCTCTATTACGTGGCCAAGGTGGAACTGTTTCGGAAGGGTTTTTGCGACTGGTTCCTTCGTTCCCTCGGCGGCCTGCCGCTGAACAGGGAAAAGCCCCTTGCCGGCAAGCGTTACCTGCAGGCGATGTTGACCTTGCTGGGTGAAGGGGAAGGTGTGGTGGTCTTTCCCGAGGGCACCTACTTCAGGGACCGCATGGGGCCCGGGCAGGTGGGCATCGTGCGGTTGATCCTGTCGAGGCTGCCCATGCCATTCATCCCGGTCGGTATCCGCTATTCCGGAGGGAGGGGGCGGTGTCTCGTCCAGGTCCGTTTCGGGAGGGCCCTTCATGCGGAAAAATCAGCCTCCCCCAAGGAATTCGTGGACGAGATCATGGCGCGGATCGCCGAACTTTCAGAATTTTCGCCGGCCGGTTGCTGATTGCCAACCAGAGAATGAAGAAAAGAGGTATGTATGGCCGCTTTGGAGCGGGTCTTCGAGCGGGTAGAGACGCTCCGGGAAGAAGCTGTGCGACTTCAGGCGGAAATGACGTCGCGTGTGGCGCTGGGTCCTGAAAACGGCGGGACGGGAGAGCATGAAAAGGCGGCCTTCCTGAAGGGTCGCCTTGAAGCGCTGGGCCCCGATGCCGTGGATGAGATCAGGGCCCCGGACGAGCGTGCGCATGAAGGGTATCGGCCCAATCTGGTGGCGCGATGGAGCGGAGCGCTGGACGGTCCCACCATATGGGTGTTGAGCCACATGGACATCGTGCCTCCGGGGGATCGATCCCTGTGGAACACGGACCCTTACCGCGTGGAGGTGCGAGGCGACCGGATTTATGGCCGGGGCGTGGAGGACAACCAGCACGGGATCGTCAGTTCCATCCTGGGACTTCAGGCGGTGCTGGATGAGGGGGCGGGGCCCGCTCTCCCCGTTGGTCTGGTCTTCGTAGCGGACGAGGAGACGGGGAGCCGCTACGGGTTGGACTATCTCCTGCGGCATCGAGAGGATCTTTTCGATCCTAAAGACCTCATCATCGTCCCTGACGGCGGAAACGACCGGGGAACAATGATCGAGGTGGCGGAAAAGTCGATGCTCTGGCTGAAATTCACGGTGCAGGGGCGGCAGTGCCATGCCAGCACTCCTCACAAAGGTAGGAACAGTCTGGTTGCGGCCGCCAGGCTCATCCTCGCTCTCGAAGGACTGCGGGCTGATTTTCCAGCCTCTGATCCCCTCTTTTCACCCCCTCGGTCCACCTTTGAGCCCACCAAAATGGAAGCCAACGTCCCCAATGTGAACACGATTCCCGGGAAAGACGTCTTCTACCTGGACTGTCGTATTTTGCCGAATTATTCTACGGATGAAGTCTTTGACGCCTGTGAGCGCATAGCGCGGCAGGTGGAGGAGATCACCGAAACGAGCGTGACCCTTGAGAAATCCTACCGCCAGGAGGCCCCTGATCCTACTCCCCCCGACGCACCCGTGGTCAGGGCGCTGGCCAGTGCGGTGGGCCGTGTGACCGGCCGGGAGGCAAGGCCCATGGGGATCGGCGGAGGCACCGTGGCCGCTTTTTTCAGGCGTGCGGGTTTCCCTGCGGCGGTCTGGTCCACCGTCTCGGATACGGCCCATCAACCCAACGAATATTGCCGGATTTCCACTCTGTTGAGCGACGCGAAGGTCTTCGCCTGTCTTTTCCTGGAGGAAACGGCAGGCTGATCTTGACCTGTGCTGCATGAGGGGGTGGGACAACACCCATGATGCGATACGAGGGTCCCATCTACGTGGGGACCCAGTGAACCGCCCGGAGGGTCCGCAAATCAGGAGAGTCTTATCCGGAGGGCCGCCTGCGGGTTCCTGGATCTAGGTCTCGGCAGGGGACATGTGGTGTCCTTGTTTCTCCCCAGCCTTCCGGAATTGATCATCGGGTACCTGGGTGCGGTTCGGGCGGGCCTGACTGTCAATGTGGTGAACGCCATGCTCAAGGGAGAAGATCCGCGCCTTCTGCAGGGAGCGCATGGCACCCTACAAGGTCCCGGTGGCCGTGGAGTTCGTGTCGGAGATCCCCCGCTCCGCCTCGGGAAAGGCCCTCAGGCGGCTGCTGAGGGACAAGGAGTGGGAGGGCAAGGAGTCTCGCTAGAGGTCCATGCCCCCGTCTCGGCCCAGGAACATGCTGGAGACGAAGAGTTCCTGGAACCGGGGTTCAGCCGCAAGCTCCAGGTACCCAGTGGATCGTGCCACCTTGAGGGCCTCCCTTCTCTTGCGTTCGTCCAGGAGCGCCAGGCATGCGCCGTAGCCCGCCGCGTTTCCCACTCCCACCGCATCAACGGGGGTGTCGGGAGGAAAAAGCCCGATCTCCCGTGCATCGGCAGGGTCCATGTAACTGCCCCCCGCACCGGCCAGGAGAATCTGTTCGATGGGGACACCGCCTCGCGCTTCCTGCAGGAGGATCGCCCCTGCCCGAATGGCCGCCTTGGCCATCTGGACCTCTGATATGTCCTTCTGAGTAAGGATGATGTCGTGCGGTTGCGGGGTTTCCGAGGATGGAACGAGGACGAACTCCCAGCCCTCCGTGCCTTTTCGAAACCCGGCAGTATCCAGGTCCTGGTTAAAGCCTCCCATTCCTCCCAGGACTCCGGCTCTCACCAGTTCGGCCACAGCGGAGATGACCCCCGAGCCGCAGAGCCCCACGGGGGCCTTGCCCCGGATGGTGGAGAAGGAAACTTCCAGGGTCCCGGGCTCGATCTGCACGCGGTCGATGGCCCCCGGGCGGGCCCGGACGCCGCAACGGATGTGTCCCCCTTCGAAAGCGGGCCCCGCGGCCGTGGAGCAGCAGATGAGCCCTTCCCGGTTTCCCAGGACCAGTTCTCCGTTGGTCCCCAGGTCCATGAGCAGAGTGAGAGGGGCCCTTTGGTGGATTCCCGTGGCAAGGATACAGGCCATGGCGTCGCTTCCCACGAAGCCCGCCTTCAATGGCAAGAGATGGACCGTGCCTGTTTCGGATATACGAAGACCCAGATCACGGGCCTTGATGTCCAGGGCCCCCTGGAGCACGGGGGGGTAGGGTGCCAGGGCCAGGTGGGTGGGATCCAGGCCAAGCAGGAGGTGGTGCATGGCCGTGTTTCCCACGCATACCGCTTCAAGTATATATTCCGGTGAGACCTGCGCCTCGGCGCAGGCTGCGGCCACCAGCTCATTGAGGCAGTTCAGGACGAGTTCCTGAAGTTCCGCAAGCCTCCCGTTGCTTTCCCGGCAATGAGATATCCGGCTGATGACGTCGGCCCCGAAAGGGGCCTGGGGATTGGATGCGGTCTGGACGGACAATTGCATTCCCGAGGCCAGATCCAGGAGATAACCCACCACGGTGGTCGTGCCCACGTCAAACGCCATGCCCAGACAGGGACCTGGCGCGGAACCCGGCCGAAGATCTACGACCTCGCGCAAGCCCCGGACGTAGACCGCGACATGGCCCTCCTGCGAACGGAGCACCGCGGGAATCTTTTTCAACACCAGGGGATCGAGGCGGGTCCTCTTGAGTCCATGGACCTCCCGGAGCGCCGAGAGCAGTCTCTCGCGGTCCGCGGCCAGGTCGGTAAGTCGAGGTGCGGGAACTTTTACGGCGTATCCGCGCACGGGGGGGCGCGGTTTTCTGGGCCGGACGAGTCTCGCGCCTGTCGAGAGGATGACCTGCTCCTCGTCGCGGGATTCCCGGGGGACGCGGACCACCGCGTCACCGCTGATGACCGTCTCGCATGCCAGGCGATAGTTCTGTTTCAGCAGGTCGCCTAAAACTTCTCTTTCCAGGGGGGAAGGGGAAGGGAGGCGACCCTCGCATTTTTCCACGATGACGCGGCACGTTCCACAGCGCTTCTTGCCCCCGCAGACCGCCCGGATGGGAAGCCCATGGTGGCGTGCCAGCCTCAGGAGGCTCGACTGACCGTCCGTGCCTATTTCCCTTCCCCAGGGTTCAAAACGGATTGTTCCCATGATTTCAACCAAGCGGGCAGGCCCCCTTTTCGTGGCTTTCGGCAAGGTGTTGAAGAACTATTGCGCTCAGTGGTGCTGCGCTTCCTGCTTTTTTCAACACCCCCTCATGGCATCGGGGAGACCTGACGAGAAGAATCACTCTACACCCAGGAGCTCTTTGCTTTTCTTGACGCCTTCGGCGGCGTCCCTGGCATAAGCGTCAGCCCCGCAGGCCTGGACGAATTTGCCGGTCATTGCGGCGCCGCCGCAGATGATCTTGACCCTGTCACCTAGGTCGCTTTCCTTGAGCACTCGCACCGTTTCCCGGACGTGGGGATCCCCTGTGGTGAGAAGGGAGGAGAGGCCAACTATGTCGGCCTCGTGTTCCCTGGCCGCTTCCAGGAAATTCTGTGGAGGAACGTTTTCTCCCAGGTCCACGACCCGGAAACCGGAGGTTTTCAGAAGCAGCTTTACAAGGTTTTTCCCTATGTCGTGAAGGTCGCCGAAGACCGTTCCAATGACCATTGTTCCCAGGACCTTCTCGGTTTCCCTTTCCAGTAGCGGCTTGATGAGGTCGAGACAGGCCTGCATGGTGCGGGCGGCGATCATCATCTCCGGGATGAAGATCTCCTTGCGCTCGAAGCGCTCGCCCACTGCATTCAGGGCGGGGATCAAATGCCGGTCGATGATCGCTTGAGGATCCATGCGTCCGTCCAGGGCGAGGCGCGTCAGTTCCACGGCCTGTTGTCGATTTCCGTGGATGACGGCCTCTTCCAGTTCTAGAAGAGCCGACTCCGAATCCGGCTCCTTTTCGGTTGGGACCGCTGCAACCTGCTCGGGCTCCTTTGCCTGGACGGCGAGGAACCGCCCGCAATGACGATCGCGTCCCAGAAGCATGTCCGCCGCGAGGACGGCCAGCCTCATCTCCTCCGAGGTGGGATCAACGATGGGGCAGGTGAGCCCGTTCATCATGGCCATGGCCAGAAAGGTGGCGTTGATCGCGCTTCTCCGGGGAAGCCCGAACGAGACATTGGAAAGTCCCAGTGTCAGATTGACCCCTAGCTCTTCGCGAATCAAGCGCAGCGCCTCCAGTGTCTCCCTGGCCGATTCGAAGTCGGCGCTCACGGCCATTGCCAGGGGATCGATGATTAGGTCCTGCCTGGGAATCCCTTCCTGGAGGGACCTCTCCAGGATACGGCTTGCGATGCGGAGCCTGTCCTCCGCCTTTTTGGGAATGCCCTGATCGTCCATGGTGAGGCCGATGACGGCAGCTCCGTGTTCACGGACCAGAGGAAGCACCGCCCTTAGCTTTTTCTCCTCCCCGTTCACGGAATTGACCAGGGCCTTTCCTTCGAAAGCGGAAAGGCCTGCCTCGATCGCCTCGGGCAGGGCGGAATCGATGCAGAGCGGCGCGTCGGTCACCTCTTGGATTGCACGCACCGCCTCGGCCATGACTTGCGCTTCGTCGATGCCCGAAACCCCGACGTTGACGTCCAGGATGTCCGCCCCGGCCTCAACCTGTTTGAGGGCCTCGGAGCGTATACGTTCCAGATCCCCGG